>CAZJOH010000075.1:0-13233 GCA_964547575.1 uncultured Clostridium sp. | reverse complement strand
TTTTCAAGAGCCTTTAACGCCATGTCCGTGTGGAGATAATGAGGGGTGCAGATATGAACGGCATCAAGCTTTTCACTTTTTAAAAGCTCGTCAAAATCATAATAAGCCTTTGCACCGTATTCTTTTGCGGCGGCGTCTGCTCTGTCGGGTTTTATATCGGCAACGGCAACGATATCCGTATCGGGATTATTGTTCAAAGCCTTGAGATGCATTTTTGAAATGCCTCCGCAGCCGATAACAGCAACTTTCATAATATTGCTTCCTTTCAATCAGAAAGTAGAGGACATATCGCCCTGAATTGCTTCAACAACAACGTCTTTTTCTGCCTTACCTGCTGCAATCTTCTTTTGAAGCTCTGCATAGTAGATATCCTCATCAACGGGAAGCTCAATTTCTTTGCCGAGCCATGCGGAAAGATGAGCTGCGTTGGAGATTGAAAGACCTCTGATGCCTTCTTCGCCCTTTGCTACAAGCTCTTCGCCACGGAGAATTGCTGCTGCAAACTTGTTGCAGACCTCTGAGTGCTGCTTGTTTCTGCCGTCGGTTTCAACATCAATCCATTCGCCCTTGATTGAACCGAAACCTTCGGTGGCATTTGCGCAATGTTCTGATGTGAGTTGTTCAAGCTTATAAAGACGGAGCTTATCGTCTTCACAAACGAGCTTGCCGCCGTCAAGAGTGATTTCAAAGCGGTTTGTGCCGGGGCAGTCGCCTGTTGTTGTTATAAATGTACCGGTTGCGCCGTTAGCGTATTCAGCATAGATTGTAACATCGTCTTCAACCTCGATGTTGTGCCACTTGCCTTCGTGAACAAAAGCCTTTACCTTAACGGGAAGACCGCAAATCCACTGCCAGAGGTCGAGGTTGTGGGGGCACTGATTAAGAAGAACGCCGCCGCCTTCGCCTGCCCATGTTGCACGCCATCCGCCTGAATTATAGTATGCCTGAGTACGGTACCAGTCGGTGATAATCCAGCTTACTCTCTTGATTTCGCCGAGCTCACCGCTCTGAACGATTTCACGCATCTTTCTGTAAACGCAGTTTGTGCGCTGGTTATACATGATGCCGAAAACAAGGTCTGTCTTTGCGGCGGCCTCGTTCATTTCTCTTACCTGCTTTGTGTAAACACCTGCAGGCTTTTCTGTAAGAACATGAACACCCTTTGAGAATGCGTACTGTGCAATGGGGGAGTGGTCATAGTGAGGAGTTGCGATAAGTGCAACGTCAACCTCGCCGCTGTCAATAAGCTCTTCGGCTGAATTATATGTTTTAAGTGAGGGCATAAGCTCTTTTGCGCCTGCAAGTCTTTCGGGGTCGATATCAGCGCAGGCTGTGAAGCGAAGCTCCTTGTGTCTGCCCTGAAGGTGCATATTGATATGAGATCTGCCCATGTTGCCGACACCGATAATACCGAATCTTACGGGCTGAACCTTTGTTTCGATAATATTATGGATTGCCGAGCATGCAGCGGTAAAAGAAGCATTGTTGTCGGGATAAACATACTTCTGATTCATCTTTGATGCGGTTGCATCGTCGGGCTCAAGGTTGTCAAGACCCTCAAAGACTCTTAAGTGAGGCTCAACGGAAAGGAAGTAAACCTTTTCTTCCTGATCAAGTGCCTTAAGGATTTCTTCAAGATGTCCGTCGCCCTCGCCTGCAGGAACAACGGTATCGATTTCTGCAATGCAGTCTTTGATGTGCATATATGTGATGTGATCTTTAAGGAGCTTAAAGCCTTCGGAGGTATCGCAGCCGCACTGAATATAGTTTGAGGGGTCAAAAATGCAGCCGAGCTTATCGCCGAAATGCTCTGCAAGCTCAAGGCATCTTTCGTGTATATCACCGTAAATGCCCTTTTCGTTTTCGTGACAGCAAAGAACATCATGTTCGCATGCATAGTCAACCATAGCGGTCAGTCTTGCATAAACCTCATCTTTGTATTCTTCAATGCTCTGACCCTTTGTGAAGAAAAAGCTGAACATTCTGATATATTTTGTGCCGAGAACCTTTGCAACCTCAACAGTCTGCTTGAATGCTTCAAAGTGAGGAGCAAAATCTTCGTCGATTTCAATCTTGCCGTAGTGAGAGCCGATTGAAGAAACCTTCATGCCATGCTCATCGAGGAGCTTTTTGAGGTCTTCTGCTTCTTCAACGGTGAAATTTGAAATGTTTTTGCCGTTGACGTTGCGAAGCTCAATGTATTCAATGCGGTTTGCTTTGCAGGCAGCTATCTGCTCAAGAATATCGGGCGATGCTTCGTCTGCGAATGCGGAAAATAAGAATTTTGCCATAATTTTGCCTCCTAAAGTGGATTTTAACCTAATCACAATAATTTTAACACTTTTTCACAATAATGCAAGTAAATAATATAAATTAATTCCGATTATTATATAAAAATTTTCAACAAATCAAACTATATGATTAATTGACATATAAAAGTAAATAAGCTAAAATGAAACTGTACTTATTTGCCGAATACGGCAGAAAGGAGCTTGAAATGAAAAAAATTATTGCGATTATTCTTGTATTGACTTTGATTCTCGGCATAGCGGCAATTCCTGCAAATGCGGCACAAATCAACCAAAACAGCAAAACCGATTACCCCTATATTTTTGTCCACGGTATGGGCGGCTGGGGAACCGCAGATTCATACTATTCGCTTTCTCCTTATTGGGGCGGCGGTCTTTTGCCCGGTTCGGATAACGATATTATCAGAATTCTCAATGAGCAGGGAATAGAAGCCTATGCGCCCTCTGTAGGACCTCTCAGCAGCGCATGGGACAGAGCATGCGAACTTTACGCACAACTCGCCGGTACGGTTGTTGACTACGGCGAGGCTCATTCAAAAGCACATAACCATGACAGATACGGCTTCAGCTATGAAGGCAAGGCGATTATGGGCGAACCTTGGAATTTAAAGGATAAAATCAATCTTGTAGGTCACTCCTTCGGCGGTGCAACGGTAAGACTTCTCACTTCTCTGCTTGCCTACGGTGATGCAGATGAAATTGCCGCAACGGGCGACGAAACAAGTCCTCTTTTCACGGGCGGACATGATTGTATCCATTCCTGCATAACTCTTTCCGCTCCTCATAACGGCTCACAGGTAGCCAATTTTCTTGTTGATCCGCAGATTCCCATGCTTATGATTTCAGCTGTTCTGAATATGGTCGGCGTTGTTTTCGGCAACGATTTTCTCGTGTTCTCTCTTCAGCTCGGACATCAGGGCTTAACTCCCGAGCAGGACGAATTCAGAGCGTTTCTCAATCCCTTTGCAATATGGAATTTCTATGCAAGCAACGATAACTGCGGCTATGATATGACCCTTCGAGGTGCTGCGGAGCTTAACGAAAAAATCAAGCTTGCACCGAATACATATTACTATTCTTATACAACAGCCAATACCCAAGAGATTCTCGGATATCAGCTTCCTGACAAGGGACTTAATCCTATTTTCTATATTTCATCACTTATGCTTTCTGTAACGCAGGGCTTTACGGTTGACGGAATAAAAATGGAGGGAGACTGGGTAAAGAACGACGGAATTGTTCCTCTGGCATCGGCACTCTATCCGTCAAGCGATGCAGAAACGGCATTGAGCTATGAAGCTGAAATCGAAAAGGGTAACGAAATAAAAACCGGCAGATGGTATTATTTTGATACGATGGTCGGCATGGACCACTTCGATTTCTGCGGAACGCAGGATTATCCCGAAGGCTTTGAAGAATTTTATTTCGGTATGGTAAACACCGCAAACAGCAGATAAAAGCAGAAACACCCGAAATCGATTCGGGTGTTTCTTGATAATATATTGCTTTATAAAAATTTATCTCTCCCTCAGAGTCCATGACCCAGCTCCCTCATCAGAGAGAGCCTGAACAGCAGGTTTCTGCGTAGTGCTTTTTGCATAAATCGTGCTTATTCCTTGGGCTTCCTCTGATGAGGAAGCTGTCCGTAGGACTGAAGGAGAGAAAATTATAATCACACAAATTCACGTATTTTCACACTCTTACAATTATTTTCACGATTTTGCTTGACAAATGTTAACGGTTGTGCTATATTATGCTTGCAGCTACTGCTAAAATGTTAACAACTGTTAATGAAAGGGGCGAAAATCATGTTTATTGAAGAAAGACATCAGGAAATCCTCAGAATGTTATCTGAAAAGGGCAGAATATCAAATTCTGAAATTCAGGAAACATTCAATATCAGCTATGACTCGGCGAAAAGGGATTTAAGACTTCTTGAAGAACAAGGTCTTTTAAAAAGAACTCACGGCGGTGCGATACCTGCAAGGCAAATCGGCGGCAATGTTATCAAGAATCTCTCGCCCGATGAGCGTATTGTCGAAGTCAAAGAAAACTATCTTGCAATAGCAAAAGAAGCGGTTAAAACTATCGAAGAAAATGATGTGATTTATATTACCAATGCGAGTGTCGGTTATCTTATGGCACAGAATATCGGTGATATTAACTGCACGGTTGTCACAAACTCAATTTCTATTGCCGAAGAACTCCGTAAAAAGGAAAACATAACCGTTATTCTTGCAGGCGGCGAAATGCAGAAAAACGGCTGTTTCTATGACAGCTTTGCTTTATCTTTAATTAACAGAGTGCGTTTTGACAAATGCTTTGTTACTTCTGCCTGCGTTTCTGCAAAATTCGGTCTTTCCATTCAGAAGTCAAGAAGTGTTGAGCTTACAAATGCTGTTATAAATAATTCGAGAAAAGTTTACGGATTATATCCCGTTGAAAAAATCGGATTTGATTCGGTAATCAGCATTTGTCCCGCAAGCAAACTCAATTATATCATAACTGACGGCGATTCCTTGGAAGATGATTTAATGCAGTTTGAAGAACTCGGCGTAAAAATCAAAATTACAGAGCAATAATAAAACAACTCCCTCGGTAATTACCGAGGGAGTTGTTACGTATATGAAATGATTATTCAGCGTCGTCAGCGTTTTCCCAGTTATGCCAAACAGCCTGAACGTCGTCGTTATCTTCAAACATTTCAAGCATTTTCGCCATGTTCTTGATATCGTCGGGATTGGTGAGTGCGGTATATGTTGAGGGAACGTACTCAACCTCTGCCGAAACAAAAGCATAGCCCTTTGCTTCAAGGTCTTCTCTTACTGCGCCGCAGTCGTTGGGCTCTGTTCTGATTTCAAAAACGCCTTCATCATCAGTGATAAAATCGCTTGCGCCTGCTTCAAGAGCATCTTCCATGAGCTTATCCTCGTCAACGCCCTCTGCCTCAACAACAAGAACGCCCTGCTTTGAGAACATGAAGGAAACGCAGCCGCTCATGCCCATGTTTCCGCCGTATTTGTCGAAATAGTGGCGAACATCGCCTGCTGTACGGTTACGGTTATCGGTAAGTGCCTCAACGATAACTGCAACGCCTGAAGGGCCGTAGCCTTCGTATACGATTTCTTCGTAATCAGCGCCGCCTGTTTCGCCTGCAGCCTTTTTGATGATTCTTTCGATATTATCGTTGGGAACGTTGTTTGCCTTTGCTTTTGCGATAACGTCCTTGAGCTTTGAGTTTGATGCGGGGTCGGGACCGCCTTCACGGACTACAACCGCAATCTCTCTGCCTATCTTTGTAAAAATTTTAGCTCTCTGATTATCGGTTTTTTCTTTTTTCCTTTTAATGGTACTCCATTTTGAATGGCCTGACATTTAGAAAACCTCTCTTTGAAAAATTTAACTTATTTATTATATATCAACGATATATTGTTGTCAAGAATTAAATGGACTTGTTGAAGCCCTCGCCGAGAATTTCGTTGGCTTCACTTACTATGATAAACGTTTTTTCATCTATTGATTTAACCGTTTTGAGTATGCCTGAAATCTCATGTTTTCTTGCAACACAGATAAGAATATTTTTGCTGTTGCCTGTATAAGCGCCCGTTGCGGGAACGATTGAAACGCCTCGGGGTGACGAATGTACAATTGCGCTTGCAACTTCATCTGCCTTTTCGGTAACAATCATCAGCATTTTGCCGTTACCCGTGCCGTAAATTAGAGCGTCAATAACCTTTGTGCTGACGAATATCATTATAATCGCATAAAGACCGCTTTCGATGCTTCGGAAAACGAGCATTCCCGAGCCCACAACAAGCGCATCGGCAATCATAACAACCGTGCCCACCGTTATGTGAGGCCATTTTTTGTGAACGAGTCTGCCGACAATATCTGTGCCGCCGCTTGTTGCGCCTGTTATCATGATAAGTCCGAGACCCGAGCCCTGAAGCAGTCCGCAGAATAATGCCGCAAGGATTTTATCGCCTGTATATTCGGGTGCAAAAATTGCCGTAACGTCAAGAGCGGTTGAGAGAAGCACGGTTACCCACAGAGTTCTTGCAACAAGCTTTTTTCCCAGAAATATCCACATAAGAATGAGCAGGGGAATGTTCAGAATCAGGTTGACCGTACCTACGGGGAAGCCGAATAATTGGTTGAAGATAACCGCAAGACCCGTGATTCCGCTCTGTGCAATGGAATTCGGTATTGAAAAACTGTTTACTCCGAATGCGTAAAGTACACAGCCGATTATCCATATAATATTGTTTTTTGCCAAACTCAAAGCTTTAGTTTTATTCATAAAATTATTCACCGCTGTTATTAATTTCGGAATAGAGATATTTTATTCTGTCTGTTTCGCCTTTGAGCCATAACCAGCCGAAAAGGCATTCAAGCCCCGTTGCATAGTGATAATCCGAGCTTGAAGCATTTTTTGCTTTGGAGCCCGTATGTGCATTCCTGCCTCTTTTGAAAACGGCTGTTTCGTCTTCGGTAAGAAGATGCATGATTTTTTTTATGCCTTCTGACTGTGCTGCGGCGCAGACTCTCTTGCTTGCCATGGTGTGAAGTGCATTGACGGGTCTGTTTGCTTCGCAGATAAGTTCACTTCTTGTGAGCAGATCAAAAACCGTGTCGCCGATAAATGCGAGAGTCAGCGGACTGAGTGACGATACATCAACGGGTTTTTCAAGTAAAGTATTCAATATTTTCCCCCGCAATCAGTTAACGAAATCAAATTCAAGGTCATAAATCGAAACGGTATCGCCCTCGTTTATGCCTTTTTCACGCAGGGCATCGATTATGCCGCTTGATATAAGAATTCTCTGGAAATACTGGAGGGATTCGTAGTCGTCAAGGTCGGTACGCTGAAGAATTTTAAGAAGCCACGGTGCTTCAACAAAATAAACATCGTCCTCAACACGGATTGTAAAGCCCTTGTCATTCTGCTTTTCAAACATTTCAAGGGGAATTGACTCTGCCTCGTATTTTTTGATGGGAGGAAGGGTCTGAAGCTTATTCCATACTGCGCTGATTAATTCGTCTGTGCCTTCTGTGATCGGTGCGCACATTGTATAGAATTCATAGCCTTTTTCTTCAAAATAATTACGGAGATTTTCAAGCTGTTCATCGCTTGCAAGGTCGATTTTGTTTGCCGCAACGATTTGAGGACGTTTTGCAAGCTCGGGATCGAATTTTTCAAGCTCTTTATTAATGATTTCAAAGTCCTCAATCGGGTCTCTGCCTTCGCTGCCTGCCGCATCAACTATATGAACAAGCAGACGGCAGCGGTCAACATGGCGGAGAAATTCGTGACCGAGACCTACGCCGTCACCTGCACCCTCGATAAGACCGGGAATATCAGCCATAACGAATGAGCTGCCCTCGCCGAGCGAAACAACGCCGAGAACGGGAGTAAGGGTTGTGAAATGATAGTTTGCAATTATGGGTTTTGCCTGGCTTACAACGGAAACAAGCGTTGACTTGCCTACGTTCGGGAATCCGAGAAGACCTACATCCGCAAGGAGCTTAAGCTCGAGATTAACTTCCCATTCTTCACCGGGAACGCCGTTTTTTGCGAATCTCGGCACCTGTCTTGTGGGGGATGCAAAATGAGGGTTGCCCCAGCCGCCCTTACCGCCTTTTGCAGCGATGAATTCTTCCATATCGCTCATGTCAGCCATAACGGCGCCGCTTTCAACTTCTCTTATGATTGTGCCTCTGGGAACCTTGATTATCAGGTCTTCGCCGCCTCTGCCGTTTTTGCGTCCGCCTGAACCGTTTTCGCCGTTGGGAGCAACATATTTTCTTTTATAACGGAAGTCGGCAAGAGTTGCAAGATTATCGTCAACCTTGAATACTATGTTACCGCCTTTGCCGCCGTCACCGCCGTCGGGACCGCCTGCCGCAACATATTTTTCTCTGCGGAAGCTTACGGCTCCGTTACCGCCGTTGCCCGCCTTGATTTTTATTTTTGCAATATCAACAAACATATTTTTTACCTTTTTCTGTTTAATTTGGAACATATCTATTCATTATAGATTATAACCCGAGTTTTTATTTTTTACAATAGATAAATCATACAATTTATTATAATATAATTTACAAATATTTTACTTTTATTTTTATAAAATATATGTTATACTATTCAGTAATTAAAATGGATTAGTATGCATTGTCGCAGAAATATTAAATCAGTCATAGGCGGAGCCTATTCTTAATGTTGCGAAGCGACACATCATTTCTTGAGTATCGGCAGGTGAAACAATGGCAGTTAAAATCAGCGAAATTATAAAAGGCAGCATAGCCGAAAAGAAAAAAATCGGTGCAGGGGATACCCTGATAAGCATCAACGGCAACGAAATAAACGATGTTCTTGATTACCGTTTTTATATTAATGACACAAAGCTTGTTCTTTCGCTGAAAACTGCGGAGGGCAAATCAAAGCTTGTTATGATACGCAAAAATGAATTTGAGGATATCGGTCTTGAATTTGAAACTTACCTCATGGATAAGCAGAGAAGCTGCAAAAATAAATGCATTTTCTGCTTTATTGATCAGCTTCCGAAGGGGCTTCGCAAAAGCCTTTATTTCAAGGATGACGATTCGAGATTATCATTCCTTTTCGGAAACTATATAACACTCACGAATCTTACTGATGCGGAAGCAGAAAGAATAATAAAGATGCACATCAGCCCCGTGAATATATCGGTGCAGACGATGAACCCCGAGCTTCGTGTTAAGATGATGGCAAATCCCAAGGCAGGCGAATCGCTGAAATATCTGCGCAGGTTTGCCGAAGCGGAAATTGCAATCAATACCCAGCTTGTTCTCTGTCCGGGAATAAATGACGGAGCAGAGCTTGAACGCAGTCTTAGGGAACTCGGTGCACTTTATCCTGCGGTTCAAAGCATAGCGGCTGTTCCCGTCGGTCTTTCAGACCACCGAGAGGGGCTTTATCCGCTCGAAGCTTATACCAAAGATACCGCCCGTGAGGTTATCGGAATTATAGACCGCTTCAATGAAAAGTTCAAAGATAAACACGGCGAAATAATAGCCTATGCGGCGGATGAATTCTATATCAAGGCTGAATTACCCATGCCTGATGCAGATTATTATAACGGTTTTCCCCAGCTTGATAACGGTGTTGGTATGTGGGCGTTGCTTGAATCGGAATTCAGCGAAGCTCTTGATGAATGCAAAATAAAATCGCTTGAACGCACGGCAACGATAGTTACGGGTAAGGCGGCGTATCCGCTGATTTCTTCCCTTGCAAAAAAAGCCTGCAAGAAAATCGCAGGTCTTGAAATAAATGTTGTTGCGGCAGAGAATAAATTGCTCGGCAGCATGATAACGGTTTCGGGTCTTTTGTGCGGAGCGGATATAATTGCTGCTCTTGACGGCAGAAATCTCGGCGAGGAGCTTATAATTCCGCCGAACTGCCTGCGAAACGAAGGAGATATGTTCCTTGACGATATGACCGTTGAGGAGCTTTCGGATAAATTAAAGATAAAGGTTACTCAGAACGGCAGCAGCGGAGAAGAGTTGCTTTCTGCAATGTTAGGAGGTTAAATATGGCACGAAGTGTAGTGGCGATAGTCGGCAGACCCAATGTCGGCAAATCAACGCTTTTCAATAAGCTGGTGGGCGCACGTCTTTCAATCGTTGACGATACCCCCGGTGTTACAAGGGACAGAATTTACGGCGACTGCGAGTGGCTCGGCAAGCATTTTATGCTTATTGACACAGGCGGTATTGAACCGTATTCGGATGATATCATCCTTAAGCAGATGAGAATGCAGGCGGAGCTTGCAATCGACAGCGCAGAGGTAATAATTCTTGTTACGGATATCCGTTCGGGAGTTGTTGCAACGGACAGCGAGGTTGCTGCAATGCTCCAGAAGAGCGGCAAGCCCGTTATTCTCTGTGTTAATAAATGCGATACCCCGGGTGAGCTTCCTCCCGATTTTTATGAATTCTATAATCTCGGTCTCGGCGACCCGTTCCCCGTTTCTTCCGTTCACGGTATGGGTACGGGCGATTTGCTCGACGAGGTTCTCAAATATCTTCCCGATGATGAAGAAAACGAGGACGAGAGGGATTCAATCAGCGTTGCGGTTATCGGCAAGCCCAACGTAGGTAAGTCATCGCTTGTCAATGCCGTTCTCGGCGAAAACAGAATGATTGTTTCAAATATTGCAGGCACAACAAGAGATGCAACGGACTCAATCGTTGAAAACGAACACGGTAAATTCGTGTTTATTGATACTGCCGGACTTCGCAGAAAGAGCCGTGTTTATGACCAGATAGAAAAATACTCGATAATAAGAGCAAAAATGGCTGTTGAAAGAGCGCAGGTATGCGTTATCATGATTGATGCCACAGAAGGCTTTACCGAGCAGGATTCCAAGGTTGCCGGCATTGCTCACGAAATGGGCAAGGCTTGCATTATCGCAGTCAATAAATGGGATGCTGTTGAAAAGGACGGAAAGACCATGGACAGCATGAGAAAGCAGCTCATGAAGGATTTCTCATTCATGTCCTATGCTCCCATCATCTTCATTTCCGCAAAAGAAAAAATCAGACTTGACCGCCTTTTCGAGCTTATCAAGTTTGTTGATACACAGAACGCAATGCGTATTTCAACGGGCAAGCTCAATGATGTTCTTGCCGATGCAACCGCAAGGGTACAGCCGCCTACGGATAAGGGCAAGCGCCTTAAGATTTACTACATGACCCAGGCTTCAACAAGACCGCCGACATTCGTGTGCTTTGTCAATAACGCCGAGCTTTTCCACTACAGCTATCAGCGTTATCTTGACAATCAGATAAGAGCAACCTTCGGTCTTGAAGGAACGCCCACAAGAATGGTAATCCGTGAAAGAGAGTCCAATAAGAAATGATAGTTCTGGGAATTGACCCCGGCTATGCGATAGTCGGCTACGGAGTTATTGAATATCATAACAACCACTTCAAGGTTCTTGATTTCGGTGCAATAACCACCGAAGCGCATACGCCTTTTAACGAAAGGCTCGAAAGAATATATAACTGCGCCTGCATGCTTATTGACAGATATCATCCCGATGCAATGGCGATTGAAAAGCTTTTTTTTAATACCAACCAGAAAACTGCGATTGATGTTGCACAGGCAAGAGGTGTTCTTGTGCTTGCGGCGCAGCAGGCGAAGATGCCGATTTTTGAATATACACCGCTTCAGGTGAAGCAGAGTGTTGTCGGTTACGGCAGAGCTGAAAAAAAGCAGGTTCAGGAAATGACGAGAATTATGCTTAATCTCGAAAAAATTCCAAAGCCCGACGATGCCGCCGACGCCCTTGCAATGGCAATTTGCCATTGCCACAGCGCAGGGTCTTTGATAGGCTCGCTTCGCTCAAGATTGTAATAAAAATAACCAAGGAGCTTAATATGTTTTACAGCTTAACAGGTAAAATAGTCTACGCCGATGAGAGCAGCGTTGCTCTTGACTGCGGCGGAGTTGCATTCAGACTTTATACAACCCTCAACACCTTAAAAAAATGCGCTGACATCGGTCAGACTCAAACTCTTTTCACCCACCTCAATGTGCGTGAGGATGCTCTTGACCTTTTCGGCTTTGCCGATAAAAATGAGCTTGACTGCTTCAAGATGCTTACGGGCGTTTCGGGCGTAGGTCCCAAGGCAGGTCTTGCGATTTTATCACAGCTTACTCCCGATATGCTTGCGGTTAGTGTTGCAGGCGGAGATGTAAAGGCAATTACGGCGGCGCAGGGCGTAGGTCCCAAAATTGCGCAGAGAATAGTCCTCGAGCTTAAAGGAAAGCTTGATGTTTTTGCTTCAACCTCCGAGGCTATGGGCAATATCGCTGCGGCACAGAAGGCAACAGTCAGTTATGCAGGCGAGGATGCCGTCAATGCTCTTGTTATGCTCGGCTACAGCCGCTCCGAGGCGAGTATAGCCGTCGGTAAGCTTGACGGTAATCTTTCAACCGAAGAAATGATAAAGCAGGCTCTTAAGCAGCTTGCAAAGAACATATAATTCAGGAGGGATACCGTGGACTTTGATTTTGAAAACAGAATAGTAGCCCCCGAATTCACCTCAACGGAAGATAGTGATATAGAATTTTCCCTTCGCCCCAAAACTCTCGGTGAATATATCGGTCAGGATAAGGTGAAGGAAAATCTTTCAATTTATATTGAAGCGGCACGTCAGAGAGGCGAGCCTCTTGACCATGTTTTGCTTTACGGACCTCCGGGTCTCGGCAAAACAACTCTTGCGGGAATTATCGCCAATGAAATGGGCGTTAATTTCAGGGTAACAAGCGGCCCTGCTATCGAAAAGCCGGGCGACCTTGCCGCTTTGCTTACAAATCTTAACGACGGCGACGTGCTTTTTATTGACGAAATCCACCGTCTTTCAAGAGCGGTTGAAGAAGTGCTTTACCCTGCAATGGAGGATAATGTGCTTGATATCATCATCGGCAAAGGTCCCTCCGCACGCTCGATAAGGCTTGACCTTCACCGTTTCACTCTTGTCGGTGCAACAACAAGAGCAGGTCAGCTCAGTGCGCCTCTTCGTGACCGTTTCGGAGTTATTCTCCGTCTGGAGATGTATACTCCCGAGCAGCTTTCGCAGATAGTCAACAGAAGTGCAGGTATACTTAATATGGATATTGATCCTCACGGTTCAATGGAAATTGCTTCCCGTTCAAGAGGCACTCCCCGTATTGCAAACCGACTTCTCAAAAGAGCAAGGGACTTTGCGCAGGTTATGTGTGACGGTGCAATCAGCAAGGAAGCGGCATCTCTTGCGCTTGACAGAATGGAGATTGACGCACTCGGTCTTGACTCACTCGACAGACTTATTCTCACAACAATGATTAAGAATTATACCGGCGGCCCCGTAGGTCTTGAAACCATTGCGGCGGAAATAG
>CAZJOH010000074.1:0-13240 GCA_964547575.1 uncultured Clostridium sp. | reverse complement strand
CAAATTCCGCAAGGAAAACCCTGTTGCCGTTCACGGAGCTTATAAAGAATATAACAAATCAAGCAAAGAGCTTTATGTATATGAGCGTACATACGAAGGCAAGAAGATGCTTGTAATCTGCTCATATTCAGAAAAGGCAGTTGATTTCAAAGCTCCTGCAGGTTATGACCTTTCAAAAGGAAAGGCTGTTCTTTGCAATTATGCCGAAAATCCCGTAACAAATAACGGCTTTACAACAAGACCCTACGAAACAAGAGTTTATATATTCTGATAAAAAATCAGCACTTTCCGAAAGGAGAGTGCTGATTCAGCTTTTAAGGCTTCTTATCGCCTGCAATGCTGCCGTATATTGCTGCGAATTCGGCTCTGCATCAATCAGATTATCAATATTATCCGTTTCTCCGATAATATATCCGCACAGCGAACCGTTCCTTGTTTTTTTTATTAAACTTTCACAAGTATTCACCATGTCATGATATTCGATAATGCCGTTTGATTTCAAATATTTTGCAAGCAGCTCAATATCCGAAGAAAAACAGCCGTTATATGATTTTGCATCAATTCCGAGCGAAGAAAAAACCTCGAAATCCGATGGATTATCTGCATTTATATTGTTTTCTTTTCGGAAATCCCTGACTGCTTTCCGTGTTGTGAAATCATAAATGCCGTTTATCTCTCCGCTGTAGTATCCTGCTTCTTTAAGGCTTTTTTGAAGCGAAGCGATTCTTTCGCCGCTCGCACCGAGGTTTATTGCATAAGAACGCAGGGTGCAGAAATCAGCAATAAGAATAAGCATCGCAAGATTTACGGCAACAAGCATCAAAAGCTTAAAGCTCTTTTTGTTATTTTTCATTTTTATGCCCCCGAATTATTTTAATAATATTTTCAGTACTTATTGCCGTTAAATTTATACTGTTATAATGGTGCTTAATTCTTGGGCTTCCTCTGAACAGAAATTTTTTAAAGTATTGACAAGATAATAACTCTGTGTTATCCTATACATAGATACTCGATGTATTAAAAATCTATGTATAGGAGTTTTTTATATGAAAATCAGCAAGGAACTCGCCAAAGGAAGCACAGCTCTTTTGGTTTTAAGCGTAATTTCAAAACGTGATATGTATGGATATCAGATAATCAAAACAATCGAAATGGAGAGCGAGGAAGTGTTTTCGCTCAATGAAGGAACACTTTATCCCATTCTGCATTCGCTTGAAGCAGAAAAAAGCCTTGAATCCTATTGGTGCGAGGCGGAGGGCAGAAAGCGTAAGTATTATAAGATAACTGCCAAAGGTCTTGAAGAGCTTGCAGGCAGGGAACAGGAGTGGAAAACCTTTTCAACCGCCGTTGGCAAGGTTCTGGGAGGTGCGAAGCTTGCAGGAGCATGATTTTGACGTAATACTTGATTTTCTTTGCTCGGGAATAATGTCCAAAAAAGAAAAGCAGAATGTGCGTGACGAGCTTTTTGACCATCTGATGTGCAAATACGAAACAAATCTTGCGGTCGGTATGGATGAAGAAAAGGCTGCAGAAAATGCAATAAATGATTTAGGTGATAAAGATACACTTAAATTCAGGCTTTCTCAGGTTCATTCGTATTATCCCAATCTTTCTGTGAAAAAAGCAATGAATCTGCTGATTTTAGGATATGTTTTAACCTGTTTTCAGATTAATTTAATCTTAAACACGGGGGAAATAACAAAGTTTATCGGTCAGGTAGCTATGCTTGTCGCCTTGTTTTGCTTAAGCAAGGCAAACGGCAAACTCAAAAAGTCTTGCATTTTAAGCTTTTCGGCATTTACCGTTTCAAAGCTTGCCGTTGCAATTGCACCGCTTATTTCAGCTGAACTTTACTGGATTACTTCTTCAATACATATTATTGCAAGCCTTGTCGGTATGGTGAAATGGTATTATATTTTTGACGGTCTGCGTGACCTTACAAAGCCTTATCTTGCAGAATATCCGAAAAAAATCCCTTTTAACTCTGCAATTGTTTTTAATTTAATTCCGCTTGCAGGTTTTGTGTTCCTTTACGGTGTTGCGATTACAACCGAAACAACAGATTTCAGCATCGAAGGTGAGCTTGCACTTGTTTTTGTGTCAATCATTCTGATTGTATTGATTATAACTCTTGCTGTTTTTTCAAGAGTGTCAAAATGCCTGTGGCAGAATGACCACGAATATCAGATTGAAACTTCATCAAAGAAAAAGGCTGTTGCGGCTGTACTTGCAGTTGCTGTTGCAATTGTGCCGATGCTTGCGGTTGATTTTTATGTTTCAACAGAAAAAGCCGAAACCGAGGCTTACAGCATTGATGACAGCGATATTTCCGAGGCTGAATATAATCGTATATGCAACAATCTTCTTTCTTACGGTATACCTGAAAATTTTGTTTATTTCTTGCCTGAAAGCGAGATAGAGAAATTCAAAGGCTGCGTTCCGTTTGAGAAGCTTAAAACAGGTCATGTTGACCAAGCATTATTTCAGGAAAACGTATATAATCGTGACGATTTTATATTTACAGTTTACACCTGTGCAGTCGGCTGTATTGACGAATATGAATGCATAATGGTAAGATATATGACATGGTTTGAATATTCCGGTAATCCTGACCATAAATACAGCGATTATATTACTATGGACAGCCTGCCTTATTCAATTCCGCCGAACTTTGATGAGAAATATAACGGGGATTTATTCCTGATTCTTTCCGAGGAAAACGGCAAGCTTATCCGTAATGAGCCTCTGGAGGTATATACCGACCCTGATTATTTGGTTGACAGTATAAGCGGTGTGAAATTCGAAGCTAAGGAAAATCTTCTGATTTATTACGGTACAACTTACAATGCAAGCGGCGATACTATGTATCAGAATCTTATGTTCAGGCTTTATCACAGAACTTTTCCTCTTACATCAATGAGAAATCCGCCCGAAAGAGGTCAGTATTCAACGGATATAATCGGGTATGAACCGTTTACAATAACAACGCTGCATGTTGCTGCGTTTCCCGATATGGAGAAAACAGAATGAGAAACGATGAAATGTATCTTCAGCTTTATCTGATTCGCCATGGTGAGAGCATGGGCAATATTGAAACAGAAGAAGCTTTTGACAAAACCAATCCGCCTCTTACTCTTCACGGCAGAAATCAAGCAAAAGCACTCGGCGAAAGATTTGCCGCACTTGAAAACTATACTCTTTATTCAAGTCCTTTACAAAGGGCGATTGATACTGCTGCGAAGATAAACGAAAATATGATAATTGATTATGATTTGCTTGAAAACGGAGTTAGAGCAACCGAAAACAGTTTTGAGGATTTCTGCGAAAGTGCCGAAGAATGCTACGAGAGAGCAAAAAAAGTTATCGGAAAATTAACATCAAAACACCGAAATCATGAGAATGTTATTGTTGTTGCTCACGGTATGTTTTTAAATCAGCTTATCAAGGCGGCACTTGATATTCCGTGCAAAACCATGCGACTTTCCGTTTATAATGCATCGGTAACAAAGATTAATTTCTGCGATAACGAGCCTCCGAAGCTTGCGCTGCAGAATGATGTTTCGCATCTTTTTGAAACAGACGGCGAAAAGCTTTTCTGGATGTAAAATTTTTATATTGCAATATTTTAAGTTAGAATATATAATTTAAACGGTAGGGCGGTGGCTTGCTCCCGCCGAAAAACGAAAGGGGAAAGAACAATGAATTATGATATAGTTATCGTCGGTGCATCAACTGCAGGCAGTTATTATGCAAGAAGGATGGCAGAAAGAGGTTTTTCCGTTCTTGTTATTGACAGAAGTGCAAGGGAAACCATAAGCCCCGATTACGATATTTTCCATATGGGAAAGGCTGAAATGGAACGCTTCGGTCTGCCCGAGGTTAAAAAGGGTGACGGCATTTTTGCATTTACGTTTGAGGATCAGAATATGTATTCCGCTTTCGGTAATCACCCCAAGCCCTCATGTTCGCCCGTTATCGGAATGCATAAGCATGACTACATAGTTTATATGAATGACTGGGCGATTGAAGCGGGTGCCGAAATAATTTATAAGGCTTCTTTTGCGGGGCTTCTTTTTGATGAAAACGGCAGAATCAACGGCGTTGAGTATGAAAAAGACGGCGAAAAGTTTTCCGTTAACTGCCGACTTGTGTGCGATTGCTCGGGTATTCCCGCCGTTGTCAGAACAAGTCTTCCCGATAACTACGGAGTTGAGAAATTCGAGCTTACCCCCGATGATATGTTCTATGTTGTTCTTCGCTATATTGATTTCAAGGAAAAGAGGAATGACTGGCTTCATTCCGATTTCTGGCTTATGTATAAATCATGGATTGCACCGAGCGGTATGACCGATGCGCTTATCGGAATCGGCTCTTGCTCGGGCTTTGAGCAGGCAGAAAAAATGTATGAGCTTTTCACAAAGAACGTTTCCGTTCCTGCTCATACCGTCAAGTGGATTGAAAGAGGCAGAACACCTTATCACCGAGCACCGTATTCATTTGTTGCCGACGGCTTTATTGCAATGGGTGATGCAGCATGCCTTACAAAGCCTAACTGCGGTGAGGGCTGCACGGCTTCGCTTGTGCTTGAAGATATTGCCGTTGATGCCGCAACTGCCGCAATGGCAGACGGCGCATACCCTACAAGGGAATTGCTCTGGTGCATCAATAAGCGTTATAATGATACTCAGGGCAAGGAATTTGCAAGCCTTATGGCACTTCTTACAGCTATTATCAGACATACCCCGAAGGCAAACGAATTCCTTTTCAAATACGATGTTATTTTCAGCCGCAAGATTCTCGGCTCAATGGGTGAGGGCGGTCTTGAGTTAAGTCTTACCGATTATCTTAAAACCCTTATCTTTGTTCTTGTCGGTCTTGTTACCGGTAATATCAAATTGTGGGAGCTTAAGAGTGTTATAAATGCAATTGTTAACAGCGGCATGATGACCTCGCTTTATGAACGCTTCCCCGAAACTCCCGACGGATTTGATGAATGGGTAAAAGAAGCCGAAGCCGCATGGAAAAAGGTCGGCAAAATGGCGGAGTGGAAAATAGTATAACAAATATAAACGGCGTGAAACTGAGGCATTCTCAATTTCACGCCGTTTTTTAAATTATTAAACCTGTAATAAATGCTGCCGCACAAGCCGATATTGCAACAACCGTAAGCGGAAGCTTGAAATATGCAAGTATAATTGCAATAACCGTTCCTACTGCGGCAGTTATCGTATTATCGGTTGAATAGAAAATTGCAGGGAATGTCATTGCACTTAAAACCGCATAGGGGATGTAGTAAAGCACGCTCTGGATAAATCTTGATTTGATTTTCTTTCTGAAAAGAGTGAAGGGAATCATCCTTATAAGATAGGTTACGCCTGCCATAACGGCGATATAAAGAAACATTGTCATGATTCATTTTCCTCCGTTTCCGCAACATCAATGGGGAAAATAAGTGCGCCTGTTACAGCGGCAAGAATTGCGCTTATGATAATTGCAAATCCGAATGAAACCATGGGGAGCAGATATTTGAAAACTGCGCTGAATGCAGCTGCGAGAATGATTACCGTTAAATCCTTTCTGCATGTTCTTGCGGCAGGAACAATAATTGCGATGAACATTCCGTAAAGCAATATTCCCATTGCGGCGGTGAGTGAAGCAGGAAGTGCAAGCCCTGCAATTGCACCTGCTGCCGTGCCGCCGACCCAGCCCGAAGCGGATATCAATATCAATCCGTACATATATGAGGGTACAAGCTTATCTTTTTGTGATACCGCAACGGCAAAAATTTCATCGGTAATTCCGAATGACGCAATAAGGCGGTGAACGGTTGTGAATTTATCGGAAAGCTTCTGAGAGAGAGAAATTCCCATAAGAGAATATCTTAAATTGATAACAAACTGCGTAACAGCCATTTCAAGCAGTGTGCCTGCAGCAGCGATTATGCCTACTCCCGCAGCCTGACCTGCAGATGTGAGATTGGTTAGCGAAATAAGAATTGCATCTATTGCCTGAAGTCCCGATTTGACAGCAAGAATACCGAAGCCGAAGGAAACGGAAAAATATCCGAGGCAAATCGGAATTCCGTGGGACAGACCTTTTAAAAACGGTTTTTGCATTTTAAACATCCCTTATTTATAATATGTAGCATATTTTAGCATTTTACCCGAATAAATTCAATATCTAAATCAAAAAATTACGGCTGCCCGAAAAAGACAGCCGTAACAATCTATATTTTATTATTTAATTTCTTCTGCAATTTCTGCCATGCCCTTCAGAATTGTTGAGCCTGCTTCTTCGCCGAGAGAAATCATTTCCTGATAGTGGTCGCCGAGAAGTGCCATTGAATAGTCGTTATCAGGAACAACATAACCGATGGCATCGTTCATAAGACCGAAGCAGATTGTGTCTTCGCCGAAGAGTTCATAAACACTCTTATATCCGAAATCCTTGCCTGAGAATGAGCCTTCTGCTGTGAGTGAATCACCGCCGCAGATAAGGTCCTGAACGATTTCGCCGGGCATGAATGCAACTTTAACGCCGCCCATTTCCATGTAACCGATTTCAGCAAAGATGTAGTAGCTGAAGCCTTCCTTGCAAACTGTGTAGTTAACAAGATTAAGCTTACCTACAAGCTGGATAAGGGGATTGGTAACTTTAATCTTAACTTCCTTGATAATGATGTTGAGGTTGGGTTCAAGAACCTTTTCTTCAACGGGTTCCCAATTTTCGTACCAAAGAGTGTAAGAGTCGCCGCCGATTACCTTTTCAGCTTCGATCTTAGCCTTTTCAGCATCTGTCATGTTAGCTTCGATTTTTGCAACAGAGTTTGTGAGGTTGAGAGCCATATAAGCAATTTCTTCGCCGTAGCGGAGAGTTTCTTCATATCTGCGGTTTGTGGGAACGCCGTCGCCTGCAGGGCCTCTGCCTTCATAGATACCTGCGATTGCACCGTTGAAGAACATGAAGTTATAGCCTTTTTCTTCAATCTTTCTGCCAAGGTAATAAACGTAGTCACCTGAAAGGTCTCTGCCGTTATCTTCATCGTTAACAGGAAGACCGGCAACGTCGGGGTGAGCAGCAATATTGATTATCATTGTAGGAGTCAGAGAATCATCATCGGGAGTGAAAACAAATCTTGAAAGCTCATCCATAAGAGATGTTGACTGACTTCTGTTTTTGTTGTTGAAATATTTGTTTTCTTCGTCGCCGATTTCCTTAACTGCATATGTCATTGTGCCGGAAACCATGTCCTCAACAGCTTCCTTCATTGCATCGGCAACCGTTGCATAGAGGAATTCCATGTATTCCTGATCTGCGCCTCTCTCTTTTTCAAGGAAGGGGAGATATGCAAGACCGAGATTCTTGAAGAGCTTGGGGAAGAGGTTTGTCCAAAGACCCTGGGTGTCAATGCAGCTGTGTGTATGAGTTGAGGAAACGTTGATGCTGTTGAATTCAACGGGAAGATTCATTCCTTCAACGAGCTTACGGATTTCTTTGATGTCGCCGTTTGAAAGACCGATGCAATCGACGTTTGCGAAGAGAGCGACGCCTCTGCCTGAACCGTCTTCAACTGCGATAACTCTTACCTGCATGTCATCAATGATTTCTTCAACCTTGTTAACCATGCCGTTGTTGGGATCAATGTAACCGCCAAGGTAATAAGTCTTGGTCTGCCAATCATCGGGAACAAGTGAAGCCTTTGCATGGCCGAGTTTCCACTTTGCATCAGCCTTGGTTTCTTTTTCCCATGTTTCAGTGCCTTCGTAGAAGTTTTCCACTACTCTGTTTTTAACCTGAACAAAATCCTTGCTGTCGGGAACAATTATGTTAATAGCGCCGACAAGAGTGGTGAAGATAGTTTCAACAATTGAAAGACCGAAGTTTTCAAGTGTTTTGGTTACATCCTCAGCAGCTGCATAACCCATAACGGATGAGCCGCCGAAGATAAGCGAAAATGCAAGAATTACGCTGATAATTTTCATGCCGATTTTTTTCATAATGACTTCTCCTTCTGAAAAAATAAAACTATTTATTATATGTTACCATTTTTTTTTACCAAAGTAAAGCATTTTTTTATGTAAACGCTAAAATTTAATTTTGTGTTGAAAACATAGATGTATTGGAGTATAATTAAATATATATAATCATTTATAGATCAGGCGGTGGTTAAAACGGAAAAGCAAAAGCGTGTTGCGGCTATTCACGATATATCGGGCATAGGTAAATGTTCACTTACTGCCGCTATTCCCGTTATTTCGGCAGCCGGAATAGAAGCTGCCGCAATGCCTACTGCTGTTCTGTCGACTCATACGGGCAATATATCGGGATATACTTATCGTGATTTGACAAATGACCTGAATCCAATGGCGGCTCATTGGAAAAGCCTCGGCATAACCTTTGACGGTATTTACAGCGGATTTTTAGGTTCAATTGAGCAGGTTGATATTGTATGTGATTTTATAGACAAATTCAAGACGGAGAATACCGTTGTAATTGTTGACCCTGCAATGGCAGACGGCGGAAGAATGTATACCACTTTTGATCTGGCTTTTGCAAAGGAAATGATTCTTCTTTGCAGAAAGGCCGATATTATTGTTCCTAATCTGACAGAAGCGGCATTCCTTCTCGGTGAAGAGTATGTTGAACCGCCGTATACCGAAGAATATATTGAATATATTCTCAGGCATCTTTCTCAGCTTGGTCCGTCAATGGTGGTTTTAACAGGTGTATCTTTCAATGAAAACGAACTCGGCTGTGCTGTTTATAACAGTGAAACCGATGAGATTTTTTACCGTTTTTCGGATAATTATCCGGGCACTTATTACGGAACAGGTGATTTGTTTGCTTCTGCACTTACCGGTGCATATTTGCGTGGGAAATCGATATTTGAAAGTGCGGAAATTGCACTTGATTTTACTTGCAGTGCTATAAAAAGAACATATGAAGCGGGTACCGATACAAGGCTTGGAGTCAATTTTGAACAGGGCATACCAAACTATATAAAGCTACTGGGAGGTTTTTAAAATGAGTTTTGCAGATAAAGTTTTTATCAATACATGTAAGGATATTATTCAGAACGGCTTCTGGGATACGGAGCTTGATGTACGCCCCAGATGGGAAGACGGAGCTCCCGCTCATACCGTTAAAAAATTCGGTGTTGTTAACAGATATGATTTAAGCAAGGAATTCCCCGCACAGACAATAAGAAAAACCTTTATTAAAAGTGCCGTTGATGAAATTCTTTGGATATGGCAGAAAAAATCAAATAATATTGCCGATTTGGGCAGCCATGTATGGGATTCATGGGCAGATGAAAACGGCTCAATCGGTAAAGCATACGGCTATCAGCTCGGTGTCAAGCATCATTACAAAGAAGGTGATATGGACCAGGTTGACAGAGTTCTTTATGACCTCAAGCACAATCCTCAGAGCAGAAGAATCCTTACCAATATCTATGTCCATCAGGATCTTAACGAAATGGCTCTTTATCCCTGCGCTTATTCAATGACTTTCAATACTTCGGGCAATAAGCTCAATGCAATTCTCAATCAGCGTTCGCAGGATATGCTTGCTGCAAACGCATGGAACGTTGCACAGTATGCGGCACTTGTTCATATGTTTGCGCAAGTCAGCGGTCTTGAAGTCGGAGAGTTCGTTCATGTAATTGCAGATGCTCATATTTATGACAGACATATTCCTGTTATTGAGGAGCTTATCAGCCGTGAACCCTATGATGCTCCCGACTTTGTTATGGATAAGAGCATAACAGATTTCTATCAGTTCACAAAAGACAGCTTCTCTTTTGAAAACTATAAATTCCATGATTTCAGCGAGAAAATTCCCGTTGCAATCTGATTAAGAGGGTAAAAATGAAAACTATTGTTAATGTTGATAAAAACTGGGGAATAGGTATCGGCGATAAGCTGCTCAACCATATTCCGGCAGATATGAAATTCTTTAAAGAAAAAACAACAGGGAATGTTGTGGTTATGGGTAAAACAACATTTCTTACCTTTCCGGGTCAGAAAGCTTTACCCAACAGAGTGAATATTGTTCTCACTACCGACCCTGAATGGAGTGCGGAAAACGTTATTGTGTGCCATTCGCTTGATGAGCTTTTTGCTCAGCTTAAGAGATATGATACGAATACCGTTTATGTTATCGGCGGCTCAAAGGTTTATGAGCAGCTTCTTCCGTATTGTGATACCGCATATGTTACAAAGGTCGAAACCGATAAGCCTGCAGACAGATTCTTCCCGAATCTTGATGAAACCGAAGACTGGATTCTTAAATGCAGCGGCGAAGCACTTGAACATAACGGGGTTGAGTTCAGATTTACCACTTATAAAAGATAATAAGCTGTTTATTCAGTCTGAAAAGGAGTGACAGAATTTGGAGGCTGTTCAGTATAAATGTCCTGCCTGCGGAGCAGGGTTGAAGTTTGATGCCGAAAAACAAGATTTTATATGTGAGTACTGTGATTCGGTTTTCAAAGAGGAAGATTTTTTTCAAAAAGATGAAACTCTCGAAAATCCGTCACCCGAAATGCAGGAAAATAAAGAAGAAATTGAAAACGCTCTTCTCTATTTATGCCCGAGCTGCGGTGCACAGATTGTTACCGATGAAACAACTGCCGCAACCACCTGTTATTACTGTTCGAATCCCGTTGTGCTTTCAGGCAGACTCAGCGGTGAATTGAAGCCGGATTATATCATTCCGTTCAAGGTTGATAAGAAAAGTGCGATTGAAAAGTTCAAGGAGCTTTGCGGTAAGAAAAAATTTCTTCCTGAAAATTTTATCGCCGATTCCAGACTCGAAGAAATCAAAGGTGTTTATTTTCCGTATTGGTATATTGATTGCGATGCAAACGGCTCTCTTAACGCAACCTCAAGGCAGGTTAAATCATGGGTGGTCGGTGATATCAAATATACCGAAACAACCGTAATGGGACATTTCAGGCAGGGGAAAATGAAGGTTCTCAATATGCCCGAGGCTGCATTAAAAAGCAAGGACAGAGATCTTATGAAGTATGTCTGTCCGTTTAATCCTTCGGATTTTGTTCCTTTTTCAATGTCATATCTTTCAGGCTATTTTGCCGAGAAAAGAGATGTTGAATCAAGCGAAATATATCAGCAGGCGGCAAATAATGTGAAAAATTATTCCGCCGAAAAGCTTAAATCAACCATAAATTATGCAGGTGTTACCGTAAAGGATTCACAGATAAATTTAGGTGAGTTTAAGTGGAGATACAATCTCCTCCCTGTATGGGTGCTTAACTATAAACACGGCGAAAAGAATTACATATATGCTCTCAACGGTCAGACAGGTTCTGTTTACGGTGAGCTTCCTGTGTGCAAAAAGAAGCTTGGAGGTTTGTTTGCTGCTGTTGCTGCGGCATCTGCTGTTCTTCTTACACTTGCGGAGGTGATATTCTTATGAAAAAGGTTTCCGCACTTGTTTTTTCGCTCGTTTTTGCCTTGGTTTTTTCTGTAATTGCATTTGCCGATTATAATGTTATGATTGATGACGGTGCAATGCTTTTTACCGAAGAGGAAGAAGCTCTTATTGACGGTGAGGCTTATTCTTTTGCAACGGAAAATAATTTTTCTGTTGCAGTTGTAACAACAGATAATGCAATGGGCAAATCTGCAATGGAATTCGCCGATGATTATTACGACAGCCTTATTTTCAGCAGCGGATGGCCCGAAGACGGAATGGTTTTCCTTATTGATATGGATAACCGTGAAATTTATGTTTCGTGTGCAGGTCTCTGTATTGACGAGTATACCGATTACGAGCTGAATTTGATTGTTGACAGCGGATATTTATATGTTTCCGACGGTGATTATGCAGGCTGTATTCTGGCAATGATTACTGAGGCTGCAGAGCAGGCGAATAATTCATCGGATGCAGATGCTTACTATTTTGAAAACGGCAAATGGATGTCTGCTGCTGACGGATATTACGAGGATAATTATTATTATGATAGTTATAATCCTCAATCAAAAACATTTAAAATATCACATGTTTTCATATATATGGTTATCGGTCTTGCGATAGGCGGTATAACTGTAATGAGTGTAAAAAATAACTATAAAAATACAGGTAAGGGCGATGAATTCAATGCGGATGATATCTCCCTCGAGCTTACGGGATCAAACGATAATGTTATAAGTAAGAATGTAATAACAACCAAGATTCCGAGAAATAATAACCATAACCGACATGGCGGCGGGAGAGGAGGAACCTCCGTTCACCGATCAAGCGGTGGTGTAAGGCACAGCGGTGCAGGCAGAAAATTTTAACATATAAGGAGATTAACATGGGCAATATATGGCATGACATAAACCCTAAGCGAATAAACCCCGAGGATTTTATGGCGGTTATCGAAATTACAAAGGGCAGCAAGAAAAAATATGAGCTTGATAAGGAAACGGGGGTTCTTATGCTTGACCGTATTCTTTATACATCAACTCATTATCCCGCAAACTACGGCTTTATCCCAAGAACCTACGGCGATGACGGCGACCCGCTTGACGTTGTGGTTATCTGCAGCGAAAAAATAGACCCGATGACTCTTGTGCGCTGTTATCCGATAGGCGTTATCACAATGAAGGACAGCGGCAAGCTTGACGAAAAGATTATTTCAATTCCGTTCAATGACCCCAACTATAACGGTTATAATGATATTTCAGAGCTTCCAAAGCATATTTTTGACGAAATGAAGCATTTCTTCAAGGTGTATAAAAATCTTGAGGATAAAGAAACTGTTGTTGATGAAGTTCAGAATCGTGACAAGGCGATTGAAATTATTGAAAAAAGTATAAGCAATTATATTACGGAATTTTGCCGATAATTATTGACTTTTTTTGCATTGTGTTATAAAATAGCTTAATTTAAAAATTTCTGAACAATTTCAGAGCGGAATATCCGCTTTAACTAATAAAAAGGAGTGATAACGATGGCAATTTATTGTCAGGAGCCCTCAAGAACATTCAGTGAATATCTTCTTATTCCGGGCTACACATCAAGGGAATGCATCCCCGCAAACGTTAATTTAAAAACCCCCCTTGTTAAGTTCAGAAAGGGCGAAGAAGAATGTCCCTTGAGCCTTAACATTCCCCTTGTTTCTGCAATAATGCAGTCTGTTTCCAATGATACAATGGCAATTGCTCTGGCAAAAGAGGGCGGCGTTTCATTTATCTATGGCTCGCAGAGCATTGAGGATGAAGCTGCTATG
>CAZJOH010000073.1:0-13264 GCA_964547575.1 uncultured Clostridium sp. | reverse complement strand
TCGCATCCACCTCTTAAAACACCTTGGGGCACCTGCTCTATCGCAGGTGCCCCAAGGGGAAGCCTTTATTTGCCTTCTCCTTGAGGAAAAGGTGCCGAGTAACGAGGCGGATGAGGTGTTACAAATCAATAATACAAATTCTTTTTTTGTGATAATTATACCACCTTTATAGTTTGAAACAGCAACAGTTTTGAGAGTATTGCTCTTTCTGCCTTATTGTGATATAATATTCTAAATTATAAATTATGAGGAGTGGTTTTGTGCAGAAAATATTAAATGAAAAAAGTCAAAAAGAGCTTGAACGGCTTAACAAACAGCTTGCAAAGCCGAAGGGCAGAGGCTATTTAGCTTATTTTATGTTTGTTATTGCAGTTATATATATGGCGGATGAAATTGCATCGCAGATTGGTATTCAGATGCAAACGGTTATTGCATCGCAGATTTTTGCCCCCGTTTTCGGTGCGGATGTTGCTGTAGCAAGAATGTCCGCCTTCGGAACAATTGCAACCATAGGCTCTGTTGTTGCCTTTGTTTACAATCCGCTTTCCGATAAATTCGGCAGAAGAATATTCCTGATTATCAACACTCTCGGAATGGGGCTCGGCATGCTGTTTGTATCAATCGCCACCAATATTCCCGTTTATCTTATCGGCGCATTTATAATTGCTTTTTTTATTCCTCATGATATGCAGGCTGTGTATATTCAGGAATGTGCTCCTCCTGCGCACCGTGCAAAAATTTATTCGATAATCAAATCCGTTGCAACCCTTGCAATTTTCCTTATTCCTTATCTTCGCCGGACTTTTATCACGGAAACTGACCTTTCGGGTTGGAGATATGTTTACTTAATACCTGCAATTATTGCTCTGTGTGCAGGCGTGTTTGCGTTTTTTACCGTGCGTGAAAGCGATGTTTTTATCAAAAGCCGTATCAAACAGCTTACAGCTCCCGAAACAGAAGCTATTCTTAAATCAAAAGCAGACGGCTCTCAGGGCGGTTTTGCAAATGCTTTGAGATATTGCATTAAAAATAAGCAGATGCTTTTCGTAATGATTGCAGGCGGATTTCTGATGTTCGGTATGCTGATAACTCAGTATTACGAAACCATTATGAACTATGGCTTTATGCAGGAGTATCTGTCACAGGGAATGAATTTTGAAACTGCAAATGCAATGGCAGTCAGTGCCGTTTCAAAAGCGCTTATGCTTTTTAGTGTCGGTTCGGCGGCTTTTCAGCTTATCACGGGTTTTATAGCGGATAAATTCGGCAGAAAAACAACTGTTATTGTTATGACGAGCTTTATGCTTATAACATATCTGCTTTTCTATTTCGGTTCAAGAAACAGCTGGAACGAATATCTGGTCGGTCTCTTCTGCGGTGCCGCAGTGGGCAGTTATTGGGCAACGGGCGATATGGTAACCCTTATGTGTTCTGAATCTGCACCGACGGGAATCCGTGTTTCCATTGCAACGGTAAGACCGATTATAACAGGCATGATTTATGCAATCGGAATGCTTTCCAATATGGTTTTGTCGAATATTCTTGGCGACGAAGCAATCGGTATGATTTGCTTCTGTACCGTTGTTCCCGGAATGATTATAGGTATTATCATTCTTATGCTCAAGGCAAAGGAAACCCGAGGAGTAAATCTTGAGGAAATCGGTGAAAGTAATGAATAAGCCGAATATCATATTATTCAACTCCGACCGGATGCGTGCTGATGCTCTGCATCATCTCGGAAACCCTGCAGGTTACATACTTAATACGGATTATTTATAATGTCATATAGTGTTTAAAACAGAATAATATAAATCACAAAGCCGCTTCATTGATGCATCGTACCCGTGAAGCGGTTGATTTTTTGAAAAATATTTAGAGAATCTGTTTGTTACCGAATACAGTTTCGGTTATATTGTCAATGAGCGTGTGGCAGGAAAGCTTATCCGACCCGAAGCGGTCAAATCGCTTGAAATCAAATATGGTATAGTAAATCCCGCTGATGAATAAAATCTAAAAGGAGGTGGAGGGATTGGCACGGAAAAAGAAGCAATACATAATGATTGAAAAGCCTGAAATACTACCGAATAAAACCGAGCAGAAAGAATTCGATAAAATCGTTGTGAATGCTTTGTGCCAATCCCTCTTCCAAGCGGGAAAACTGACCGAAGAACAGGTCAGATATCTGGAGAATATTAACCTGAATATTTGGTGAGTAATCGTATTGATATGCATCGGTTGCGTCATACAGGAGGTGACTATATGACTAATTTCAAGACCGACAGAATTTTGAAGGTTGCGGCTTATTGCCGTGTTTCAACCGACAGCGGCGATCAGGCAAATTCACTTTCAAATCAGCAGAGTTATTTCAGGGAATATATCGAAAGAAATCCGATGTGGGAGCTTTATGATATTTATGTTGATGAGGGAATCACGGGAACAAGCACAAAAAAGAGAAAGGCATTCAACCGAATGATGGTTGATGCCCGGCTTAAGAAATATGATTTGATTATCACCAAGGAAATCAGCCGTTTTGCTCGTAACACGCTCGATAGTATTTATTATACCCGCAAGCTCAAGGAAAGCGGCATAGGTGTTATATTCGCAAATGATAACCTCTTTACCCTTGACCCCGATGCAGAGCTTCGTTTAACGATTATGGCTTCAATTGCACAGGAAGAAAGCCGAAAGACATCCGAGCGTGTAAAATGGGGTCAGAAACGCAGAATGGAGCAAGGCATTGTTTTCGGCAAGAGTATGATTGGCTATGATGTTAAAAACGGGAAGATATACATAAATCCCGAGGGTGCGGAAGTTGTACGCAAGATTTTTCATAAATACACAATTGAGGGTAAAGGCGCAAGCACCATTGCAAGAGAGCTGAAAGAAGAAGGAATACCTACCTTTACCAATAAAAACTGGACTAACACGGTGATTCTACGTACACTCCGCAACGAAAAATACTGCGGTGATTTGGTGCAGAAGAAAACTTTGACTCCTAACTACCTAACCCACGAAAAGGTTTTAAATCGAGGTGAAGAGGAGTTTGTTATTATCCGTGACCACCACGAACCGATTATAAGCAGAGAACTGTTTGATTTAACGCAGAAGGAGCTTGAAAGGCGTGCTCCGAGCGACGAGCAAAAGAAAAAGCTCGGCAACCGTTATTGTTTCTCAGGTAAAATCACCTGTGAGGAATGCGGTTCAAGCTTTGTTTTCCATAATAAAAAATTACGAAGCGGAAACTATTTCAAATACTGGCAATGCTATAACCGAAGGCAACACGGCAAAACAAAGCATATTGATTCGGTTACGGGAAAAGAGGTTGGGTGTCCGTCAAATCAGATTGCTCATGATGACCTGAAAAACATAATGGCAAGTGTTATAGAAACGATTATTACCGATAAAAGCAGATTTTTTGCATTGCTTCGCACACAGCTTGAAGAAGTTTTTACTCAAAGCGATAATGACGATTTTGAGCGTAAAAAAGAGCAGCTCGATAAGAAAACCGAACGCAGAAAATCACTTGTAGACCTGTATCTCGACAAGTGCATAACCAGAGAAGAATTCAAAGGAATGTCTGTTCAGCTTGACGGAGAAATCGAAACTCTCAAAACCGAGCTTCAAAGCTGTGTTGCCAATACTCTTGACCGTGAAAAAAAGGATGAAATAATCGCAGAGTGTATTGCATATGCAAGGGCAATACTCACTTCGGGAGAAAACAATGACGAGTTCATAAAACAAATACTTGAGTCAATAACCGTGTCAAAAGATAACATAATAACAGTAAAATTAAACCTGCTGCCGTTTAAATGGAAATTTGCGTTAAGCTCCGTTGTTTCGGCGGCAGGTTCATCTTTTTTATCTCAAAGGGACCATACTGCAACCGATGTACCGATATCTGTAAGCAGACCTTTAAGTTCATCATAGGGCATTGCGAATCTCTGGCTTAAATACCTTAATGATGCACCGAGCTCGCCATCGGGACCGCCGTATTGGGAAATAATGATTTTGGCATATTTGGGATTGGGATTTTTAATTTTAACGGGAAACTGAAGCTTTTTTTCATAGACAAACATCAGCAATCACACTCCTGATATTCCCAGGGCCATGGTCCTTTTAACCACTCTGCACCCTGAGCATTTCTTGCGGTAAGAGGGCAGAATTTTTCCTCGAATTCCGCTTTAAGGCTCTTGTATTTCATGTGACATCTGTGGTAATGCTCAACCATCTGCAAATCCCAGGGATGAGTATCGAGATAAAGATGAATTTCCCAAAGCGTAAACTGTACAGCACTCAACTTTTTGAGCATAGCTTCTCTGTTGTTCATTTGCAGCACTTCCCTGCAAAAGGCTTGTTAAGAACGGTGAAAAGCGTTCCGCACTCAAAAGCCTTCATTTCGTCAAACATGGTTGTGTCATTCTGCATAGGTACATAAAGCATGGCAGCAACGGGGTTTGCGGGCAGAGGAGTGATTGCGCCGGGGCAGTGCTCACGCTTCTGAAACTGCCGTTGCGGATATCTGTAACCGTTATAATCGGTCATTTCAATCAGTCCTTTCATAATTTGAGGATATCCTCTGTTATATACTATGCACAAAATTATTTTTTGACATTGACGAAAGGAGTTTTCTTTGTTTTGGTTGAACCCTTTTACCTTATCGGTAAGCTCGGCAGTAACCTTTTCTTTTTGCGCCTTTTCAAGTTTATAAATCTCAAGATCATAATCATGTATCTGCTCACTGATATCATGATATCTTTCTTCAAGCTCTGAAAGACCTTTGAAATTCGCCCACGCCTTCTGTCTGCTTCTGATTTCCTTAACCTTTTCCATTTTGCCGAAGAAAGAACCGTTCTTTCTGACTGTTCTCACTTCGTTATCAAATGCAACATACTCTGCAGACTCTTTGATTTCATCAATCTGCATCCTCAGAGCTCTGTATTCGTCCGTAAGAGCCGACCTCTTATCCTTAAGCTCGGAAAGATTATCCGTAGAGGATCTCATGCTGAATTTTTCCTTGACAGTTTCGGAATCTTTGGATATAATATTGTAAGGAGTCACCACAGAACCGGTTTTAGCCGTTACATTAGGACCTCTTGAGGTATTAATGAGCTGTGAGGCTCCATTTTTATATCCATGTGGACCTATAAAAGCCGACACAATGAACAATGTTTCCGCCGGGTAAGCTATCTTTTTTTATTTGTCCGATATTGTAAACGGTTGCTTTTCCATTATTATTTCCTATGGAAAGCGTAAGTTTATAATATTTTCCGTCATAATCTTCAAAATAAACAGTTCTATAAACAAAACTATCTTTCGCTATGATATGATTTTTGGTATCCTTTTTTGACTTGCTGTATTGTTTCGAAATTTCAGCCAATTCATCAATATCCTTGACAGTTTCGGAATCTTTGGATATAATATTGTTGGAAGCCGAGCCCCTCTGCGAGCTACTTTGTGTAGCAGGAGGAACAGATTGGCTTCCTTTTCTATTGTTTTTTGTAACGAACAGAGTTACTAAATCTATAAAGGAGTTTTCTTTGTTTTGGTTGAACCCTTTTACCTTATCGGTAAGCTCGGCAGTTATCTTTTCTTTTTGCGCCTTGTCAAGCTTGTATATCTCAAGGTCATAATCATGTATCTGTTCACTGATATCATGATATCTTTCTTCAAGCTCTGAAAGACCTTTGGAATTCGCCCATGCCTTCTGTCTGCTTCTGATTTCCTTAACCTTTTCCATTTTGCCGAAGAAAGAGCCGTTCTTTTTGACAGTTCTCACTTCTTCGTTAAACGCAACATACTCTGCAGACTCCTTGATTTCATCAATCTGCATCCTCAGAGCTCTGTATTCGTCCGTAAGTTCAGACCTCTTTCCCTTAAGCTCGGAAAGATTATCCGTAGAAGATTTCATGCTATATTTTAAAGCTTTCTCTATCTCGCTGTTTCCTCTCTTCAATCCATAGTGTTTCAATACATCATTTGATAGTATTTCAGGACATTTATCCTTGACAATATCAAGCAAATCGGATATACTAACAGTAGAATCGGTAAGAGATTGTAGGGCATCGCCCGAAGCTCTGGTCTTCGAGACAGCCGGTTCTTTTTTTATGTTCGCAGAATACAAAACATCAATAGAATCTATTGAATTTGTAAATCTGTTTACTATTGAAGAAACAATGTAAATGTTGTCGCCGTCTTTTGCTGCACCCAATAAAATATAACTGCTCTCTGCGGTTTTTTTCTTTGCATTAAGTTGATTAATTTCAATAGAGTTTTTTAGTATTTCCCCTATATTCAGAAGAGCAGGAGCTTGAGTTTCAATTCTTCGGTCCAAGCCATGACGTATAGAAGCTTTAGATATTGTAACTTCTCGCCCGACATCTTCAACATACACCGTTGCATTACCATAAGCATTTGTTTCACCGATTTTTTTTGCATTTTCTACAGCTTTTTCAACAAGTGTTGACCTGTCAATCTTCCCATTTATATCTTTTGGCACACTTTCAATTAATAGCGTTAATTTCATATCAGGCTTACTTGTCAATTCAGAATACGAGAAAGTTCTCTTCATACTCTTTTTTATCGCCGAGCCCTCGGCGTTATTTTTTTGCCCGTTTTCATGCTCTGCCTTGTATTTTTCTCCCGCCTTCGTGAGCAGTTCATCAAACATGCTGTTGATTTTATCGAGTGTATCAACATCATCCTTAAGGACCTTTATTACGGAATCGCTGTTGCCGAGCATAGCTATCGCAGATTTGATATCCTTGTGTTTCTTGACATTGGTTATCATTGAATGATATACTATGTATATATAGCAATGGCAACAGGAGGAGAAAAATATGTCTGTAAAAATAATTGCAACCGACCTTGACGGTACTTTGATGGCGCCTGACCATCTTACCGTAACCGAAAGAACAAAGAATGCGCTTTTGTCGGCTCACAAAAAGGGGATAAAAGTTTCAATCGCAACCGGCAGAGCACTTAATTTTACCGAGGGAGTAACAAATCAGATTCCTTTTGCGGATTATGTAATCTGTTCCAACGGTGCGTCGGTTTATGACAGAAACAATAATAATTTTATATATACAAATCTTGTTTCGCCCGAGATAACCGCAGAGGCAGTTGCACTTCTGAATACACTGCCTGTATATTATAATGTATATATAAACGGCGATATTTACGCTCAAAAGGGAGCTGATGTGTTTTTTAAAAATCTTGATTTGCCTACGGTTTTTCTCGAGGATTTCGCATCAAAACTTATTTTAAGTGATGATCTCGCCGAGGATACAAAAGGCATGGGCGCAGAGCTTATTGATGTTTTTTACAGCACACCCGAGGATAAAAGGATTATTTTTGATTTCTTTGAATCAAAGGGGCTTTTTCTTGCATCGGCACTTGCGGGTGTTGTTTCCGCAACGGCACAAGGCTCCGATAAGGGCACGGCGCTTAAAGGACTTTGTGATATACTCGGGATAAATTCCGATGAAGTAATGACCTTCGGCGATGCATCCAATGATGCAACAATGCTTGAATATGCTTATTATTCTTTTGCTATGGAAAACGGCGATGAAATTTGCAAGAAAAGCGCTCGTTTTTCCGCTCCGTCAAATGCCGAGGACGGAGTAGCGCAGATGATAGAAAAATATGCTTTATGAGGTGAATTATTATGGATATAAATAACATACTTTCTCATTGTGACCACACACTTCTTGCTGTTGATGCAAAATGGGATGATATAAAACAAATCTGCGATGACGGAATGAAATATAAAACTGCAAGCGTTTGTATTCCCGCCTCATATGTTAAGCAGGCGGCGGAATATGTTAAAGGTGAGCTTGCGATTTGCACGGTAATCGGTTTCCCCAACGGATATTCAACAACTGCCGTTAAGGCTTTTGAAGCAAAAAACGCCGTTGAAAACGGTGCGGACGAAATCGATATGGTTATCAATGTAGGTTGGGCGAAGGACGGCAGATTTGAAGATATTTTAAATGAAATCAAAGTAGTAAAATCGGCTTGCTGCGGTAAAATACTAAAAGTAATTATTGAAACCTGCCTTCTGACAGAGAATGAAAAAAAGGAAATGTGCCGTGTTGTAACCGAATCGGGCGCTGACTTCATCAAAACTTCAACGGGATTTTCAAAGGGCGGCGCAACAAGAGAAGATATTGTGCTTTTCGCTGAAAACATCGGAGAAAATGTTAAAATGAAGGCTGCCGGCGGTATCCGCTCATTTGAAGATGCTGAGGATTATTTAAAGCTCGGCTGTGAAAGACTCGGCACAAGTGCAATTGTTAAATTGGTTAAAAACCAAGAGGTTACAGGATATTAATAGGGGAGAAACGTTATGAGTAAACTGCCTACACCGCATATTGCGGCAACGGAAAAAGATGCCTTCGCAAAAACGGTATTGATGCCGGGCGACCCTTTAAGAGCAAAATATATTGCAGAGAATTATCTTGAAAATGCCGTTCTTGTTAACAATACAAGAGGGGTTCAGGGATATACGGGATATTATAATGGTAAAAGAGTTTCTGTTATGGCATCGGGTATGGGTATGCCCTCAATCGGAATTTATTCCTATGAGCTTTTTAATTATTATGATGTTGAAACAATAATCAGAGTCGGCTCTGCGGGTGCGATAAGTCCCGAATTGCATCTTCGTGATGTTGTTTTCGGAATGGGTGCCTGCACGAATTCTTCGTATGCAAGTCAGTACAGACTTCCCGGTGACTTTGCACCGATTGCCGATTACGATACACTTTCGAAAGCTGTAAAAGCTGCCGAAAAGCTCGGAGTAAAGCCGCATATCGGTAACATTCTTTCTTCCGACACATTTTATGATGATGCAAACAGCCTTGCCGTATGGCAGAAAATGGGCGTTCTTGCAATTGAAATGGAATGTGCCGCACTATATATGAATGCTGCAAGAGCAGGTAAAAAAGCATTGGCAATCTGTACTGTATCGGATTGTCCTCTTGCAGGCGGAGAGGAATGCACGGCTTTTGAAAGAGAACAGACTTTCAATAAAATGATAGAAATCGCTCTGGAGGCGGCAGAATGAACAATTCGGAGCTTATAAACCTTGCTTTTGAAGCGAGAAAAATGTCGTATTCGCCATATTCGGGCTTTTCCGTCGGTGCGGCACTTCTTTGCAAAGATGGCTCTGTCTATACGGGGTGCAATATAGAGAATTCCGCCTTTTCACCAACAAACTGCGCCGAAAGAACGGCTTTCTTCAAGGCAGTTTCAGAGGGCAAAAGAGAATTTGCAAAAATTGCGGTTGTCGGCGGTTATTCTTCCGAAGAAAATCCTGCTAATTATTGCCCTCCGTGCGGAATGTGCAGGCAGGTTATGAAGGAATTCTGCTCGCCTGATTTTGAAATAATTATCGCAAAAAATCCCGATGATTATAAAATATCAACCCTTTCCGAACTCCTTCCCTTATCTTTTGACAAACGTGAGGTATAATATGAATTTTGTTGATATTATCCGCAAAAAACGTGACGGCTTCGAACTGACAAAAGAAGAAATCGAATATTTTGCTTTTTCAGCCGCCGACGGAAGCGTGCCCGATTATCAGCTTTCCGCACTTCTTATGGCGATATGCTTTAACGGACTCAATGAGCGTGAAACACTCGACTTAACCGATGCTATGGCACGCTCGGGTGACATGGCTGATTTGTCGGGAATTGACGGCGTTACCGGAGATAAGCATTCAACGGGCGGCGTGGGCGATAAAACAACGCTTATTGTTGCACCGATTGTTGCCGAATGCGGCGTTAAAGTTGCTAAAATGAGCGGCAGAGGTCTCGGGCATACGGGCGGTACGGTTGATAAGCTTGAATCGATCCCGGGATTTAAAACTTCTCTTGCCTCCGATGAGTTTGTTTCAATAGTCAATGAATGCGGAATCTGTGTCACCGGTCAGTCGGGCAGGCTGTGTCCTGCCGATAAAAAGCTTTACGCCCTGCGTGATGTAACCGCAACAGTTGATAACATTTCTCTTATAGCATCAAGCATAATGAGCAAAAAGCTTGCCGGAGGTGCGGAGTGCATTGTGCTTGATGTAAAGTGCGGAAGCGGTGCTTTTATGAAGGATGAAGAGTCTGCTGCGGAGCTTGCTGAAAAAATGGTTGAAATCGGCAGGGGAGCAGGCAGAAAAATTGCCGCTCTGATAACGGATATGGACATACCTCTCGGACGGAATATCGGAAACTCTCTTGAAATAATTGAGGCGGTTGAAGCTTTAAAGGGTAACGGACCCGAAGACCTGACCGAAGTTTCTGTTTCGCTTGCCGCAAAGCTTCTTGAGCTTGCAGGTAAAGGAAACTTCAATGAATGTAAAGAACTTGCAGAATCAAAAATCCGTGACGGCTCTGCTCTCAATAAGCTTGCCGAAATGGTTTCGCTTCAAGGGGGCAATACCGAATATATACGCAACACCGATATGTTCCCGTCTGCAAAGTATATATATAATGTAATAATGCCCGAGAGCGGATATATAGCTCATATGGATACTGCCGGTATCGGCTCGGTCTGTGTTTCGCTCGGTGCGGGAAGAATGAAAAAAGAAGATTCTATAGACCCGAGTGCAGGAATTGTTCTTCATAAAAAAACAGGAGATTATGTCCGAAAGGGTGAAATTATAGCAGAAATGCATGCAGCAGATGATACTCTTTTTTCATATGCAGAGAAACAATTTATTTCTTCCTTAACGATCGGAAATAAAAAGCCTTGCTCAAAACCTCTTGTTCTCAAGACTGTTGAGTAATTATGCACAAAAATTAATGTGAATTTTTGACTTGCCAATCAATATGTTTGTATGATATAATACATTGAATTTATAATGTTAGGAGATAATATTATGGGAAAATTAAATCAAATTGATAAGGCTGCCGAAAATAAAGGCTCGCTCCTTGTTACAATCTGGCAGTTTGTTAAGTTCATCGTTGTAAGCCTTCTTGCAATGATAGTTCAATTCGTTCTTCTTAACACACTTAACCTCATTCCTCCCATTGCAGAGCTTTATAATCAGGATTTTGCCTGGTGGGTATTTGTTTATCCCGTTGCAGTCGGCGGTCTCGGTTATTTCATCGTAAGCAATGTTGCTAACATCATTGCCCAGATTGTTGCTTTCTTTGTTAACAAAGAAAAGACCTTCAATTCAGGAGCAAATGTTGCTGTTGCTCTTCCTATCTACATAGTTTTCACCATCGCCCTCATTTTCTTCTCCGCATGGCTTAACCCCACTCTTAAGGAAGTATTTGTCGGCTGGGGTCTTGAAGAAGTTGCTGCAAAGAATATTGCTACAATGATTTGCTCTGCAGTTCAGTTCTTCCTCTATTTCCCCGTTGATAAGATTCTCTTCCATAAGAAGAAGGAAGAAAAGTCTGAATAATCCTTATTTTTTAAACAAGGACGGCGACCTTTTACGGTTTGCCGTCTTTTTTTGCGAAAAAATTTCAAAAAAATCAAAATTTTGTGGTTTTGGGTATTGCAAAACACAATATCTTGTGTTATTATATCACTACACCGCAGATTAACCGCAACTAACTTTATCAAGTAAAGGGTGATTTAAGATGAATATTCAAGGCTTTCAGAAACTGACTCTGCTTGACTATCCCGGCAAAATGGCATGCACAATTTTTACGGCAGGCTGTAATCTCCGATGTCCGTTTTGTCATAACTCACGTTTGGTTATCAATCCTGAAAAGCAGAGCGAGTTTTCGGCAGAAGAAATTCTTGCATATCTTAATAAAAGAGTCGGTATTCTTGACGGTGTAGCCATAACAGGCGGTGAACCGCTTTTGCAGCCCGATATTGAGGATTTTATCAGGCGGGTTAAATCACTCGGATATTCAGTAAAGCTTGATACCAACGGAACATTTCCGGAAAAATTGCGTGACCTTGTTGAAAAAGGTCTTATAGACTATGTTGCCATGGATATTAAAAATTCACCCGAGCTTTATGCAGAAACCGTCGGAATAAGCGGCTGTGATATATCTGAAATAAAAAAGAGCATAGCTTTTCTTCTTGAGGGCAGGGTAGACTATGAGTTCAGAACAACCGTTGTGCGTGAATTCCACAGTGTTTTCGGCATGAACAGTCTCGGTGAAATGATAAAGGGCGCAAAACGCCACTTTTTGCAGGGATTTATCGATTCGGGCGAATTAATCGGTTTTGGTATGTCTGCAGTTCCTAAAGAAGAGATGGAAAGAATGCGAAAAATCATGCTTCAATATGTAGATGAATGCGAAATAAGAGGAGCATGAGAAAAATAGCCAAATAAATTTGTATATATAGTGCAGTTTTAACAAACTTTAAAAACACAACACAATATCTTGTAAAACCCATTGACAGAACCATAATTATTTGCTAATATCTTAATCGTTGCCGTATAAACACAATATATTGTGTTTTTTGCTCGGCATTTACATAGGTTTAAATTTTAGTTAACATATAAAAAATGAAAGGAAAAGACGGTATGTATCAGGTAATCAAAAGAGACGGTAAAACCGCAGAGTTCAACATTACCAAAATCGCAGAAGCTATCAAAAAGGCATTTGAATCCCAGGAAAAGATGTATCATCCCTCAACAATCGATTTCCTCGCACTCAAAGTAACAGCAGACTTTGAGCCCAAAATCAATAATAATCTTATTGCTGTTGAGGATATTCAGGACAGCGTTGAATCCGTTCTTATCCAGGCAGGCTATGCCGATATCGCAAAGGCATATATTCTTTACCGCAGACAGCGTGAAAAGCTCCGTAACCTTAAGTCAACAATCCTTGACTATAAGGAGCTTGTTAACAGCTATGTTAACGTAACTGACTGGAGAGTTAAAGAGAACTCAACCGTTACCTATTCTGTAGGCGGTCTTATTCTCAGCAACTCGGGCGCTATTACAGCTAACTACTGGCTTTCCGAAATCTATGATGACGAAATCGCCAATGCACACAGAAACGCTGATATTCATCTTCATGACCTTTCCATGCTTACAGGCTATTGCGCAGGCTGGTCGCTCAAGCAGCTTATTCAGGAAGGTCTCGGCGGCGTAACAGGCAAGATTACATCTGCTCCCGCAAGCCATCTTGCAACTCTTTGCAACCAGATGGTAAACTTCCTCGGAATCATGCAGAATGAATGGGCAGGCGCTCAGGCTTTCTCATCATTCGATACCTATCTTGCTCCCTTCGTTAAGGTTGATAATCTCACTTATGACCAGGTTAAGAAGTGCATTGAGTCTTTCGTTTTCGGCGTTAAC
>CAZJOH010000072.1:0-13353 GCA_964547575.1 uncultured Clostridium sp. | reverse complement strand
TGAAGAAGTCGGTTCTATGAATATGTTCTTCAAAATAAACGGTGTTCTTGTAACTCCCGAACTTTCCGGCAGCATTCTTCCCGGTATTACAAGAGATTCTGTTATCACTCTTGCAAAAGACTTCGGTATTCCCGTTGAAGAAAGAAAGATTTCCGTTGATGAGCTTATCGAAGCCCAGAAGAGCGGCGCTCTTGAAGAATGCTTCGGCACAGGCACTGCTGCTGTTATTTCGCCCGTCGGTAAGCTTCGTTATAAGGACGATGTTATGACCATCAACGGCGGCAAAATCGGAGAAATCAGCCAGAAGCTTTACGATACCGTAACAGGTATTCAGGGCGGAACCGTTGAAGATAAGTTCGGCTGGGTTAAAGTTCTTTAATATGGAAAGCAAAAGAATAACCGTCTTTGCAGGTCATTACGGCAGCGGCAAAACAAACATTGCGGTAAACTATGCACTGCGCCTTCGTAAGGAATTTGATAAGGTAAGCATTGCCGACCTTGATATTGTTAACCCCTATTTCAGAACAAAGGACAGCGAGAAACAGCTTGAAGCAAGAGGAATTCATCTTATTTCCTCGGAATTCGCTAATTCAAACGTTGACGTTCCCGCAATGCCTGCCGAGGCTTATTCAATAATTGATGATTTATCGGTAAGGGCTGTAATTGATGTAGGCGGTGACGACAGAGGCGCTCTCGCACTCGGAAGATACACACCGTCGATTATTGAGCAGAATGACTATGAAATGCTGCTTGTTATCAATAAATACAGACCTCTCACACCTGATTGTGCTTCAACAATTGAAGTAATGAAGGAAATCGAAACGGCTTGCAAAATGAAATTCACGGGAATTGTCAACAATTCCAATCTCGGCGACGAAACAACCGCAGATGATGTTATTTCGTCAATCGGATATGCCGAGGAGATTTCGAAGGCAAGCTCCCTTCCGATAAGAATGACCACCGTAAAAGAAGATTTATTTGATACACTTAATGAAAAAGTTGTTAACTGCACCCCGATCAGGCTTTATGTTAAGCAATCGTGGAGTAAACAGGAGGAAGATTTATGGCAAAAGTAACCTTTAATACAGACCTTTGCAAGGGCTGCGGTCTTTGCGTAGGTGCATGCCCCAAGAAAATTGTGGCATTGCTTAAGGACGAAATCAACGCCAAGGGTTATCATCCCGCAGGCATCACAGACCAGTCTGCTTGCATCGGCTGCGCATTCTGCGCAACAATGTGCCCCGACTGCGTAATCACCGTTGAAAAGTAAGGAGATTTAGATATGGCTGAAAAAGTATTGATGAAAGGTAACGAAGCTCTTGCGGAAGCTGCTATCATGGCAGGCTGCCGTCACTACTTCGGTTACCCCATAACTCCGCAGACAGAGGTTGCGGCTTATATGGCAAAGAGAATGCCTCTTATCGGCGGAACATTCCTGCAGGCAGAAAGCGAAATTGCTGCAATCAACATGGTTTACGGTGCAGCAGCTGCAGGCAAAAGAACAATGACCTCAAGCTCCAGCCCCGGAATCGCACTTAAGAGCGAGGGTATTTCATACCTTGCAGGCTCCGACCTTCCCGCTCTTATCATCAACGTTCAGAGAGGCGGCCCCGGTCTCGGCGGCATCCAGCCCTCACAGTCCGACTATTTCCAGGCAACAAAGAGTGCAGGTCACGGAGACTTCCACCTTGTTGTTCTCGCTCCCGCTTCCGTTCAGGAAATGGTTAACCTCACCTTCAAGGGCTTTGACCTTGCAGATAAATACAGAATGCCCGTTATGCTTCTTTCAGACGGCACAATGGGTCAGATGATGGAACCCGTTTCTCTTGATATGGGCGAAATCAAGGAATACGACAAATCAGGCTGGGCTGCATGCGGCACAAAGTGCGAAAGAAAGCACAATGTTGTAAACTCCCTCTTTATTCAGCCCGATGAGCTTGAAAGATATAACTTTGAGCGTTATGAGCGCTATGCAAAGATTGAAGCGGAAGAAGTTATGTATGATGAATACATGATGGACGATGCTGAAATCTGCATTGTTGCTTACGGCGTTGCCGCAAGAGTTTCACAGAATGCTATTGATAAAGCACGTGCTCAGGGCATCAAGGTAGGTATGATAAGACCTATCACACTCTGGCCCTTCCCCAAGGCTGTTCTCAATGCCGCTGCCGATAAGGTGAAGGCATTCATCAGCGTTGAGCTTTCAATGGGTCAAATGATTGAGGATATCGAGCTTGCAACTCGCTGCAAGAAGCCTGTTCTTCTCTGCAACCGTGTAGGCGGCATGATTCCCACAACAGAGGATGTACTTAAATCTATCAACGAAGCAAATTCCGTCGGAGGTGACAAATAATGATAGTTTTTGAAAAACCCAAGGCACTTGCCGATGTACCCCTTCATTATTGCCCCGGCTGCACACACGGTATTATTCACCGCCTTGTTGCCGAGGTTATCGACGAGCTCGGAATCGAGGGCAAAACAGTTGGTATTGCTCCCGTAGGCTGCTCGGTATTTGCATACAATTATTTTAACTGCGATATGATTGAGGCTGCACACGGCAGAGCTCCCGCAGTTGCAACGGGTGTTAAACGCTCCTTCCCTGAAAACGTTGTTTTCACATATCAGGGCGACGGCGACCTTGCGGCTATCGGTACAGCAGAAACCGTTCACTCAGCAGCAAGAGGCGAAAATATTACGATCATCTTTGTTAACAACGCAATCTACGGAATGACAGGCGGTCAGATGGCTCCCACAACTCTTCCCGGTCAGGTTACACAGACATCACCCTACGGCAGAAATCCCGAGCAGGTTGGTCTTCCCGTTAAGGTTTGCGAGCTTCTTTCAAATGTTGACGGCGCAACATATCTTGAAAGAGTTGCAGTTAACAATGTTAAGAACGTAAAGAACGCAAAGAAGGCTATCAAGAAGGCTTTCCAGAATCAGCTTGACGGTAAAGGCTTCTCACTTGTTGAAGTGCTTTCCACCTGCCCCACAAACTGGGGTCTTAAGCCTGACAAGGCTCTTGAATGGCTCGAGGAAAACATGATTCCTTATTATCCCCTTGGTGTTTATAAAGATAAAACCGCAGAAAAGGAGGCAGAATAATTATGACACATGAAATTCTTCTTGCCGGCTTCGGCGGTCAGGGTATCCTTTTCTCGGGAAAATTCCTTGCATATGACGGACTTCTCGAAGAAAGAGAGGTCAGCTGGCTCCCCTCCTACGGCCCCGAAATGAGAGGCGGCACATGCAACTGCTCCGTTATTCTCAGCGATATAAAAATCGGCTCTCCTATTGTTTCAAACCCCAATGTTCTTGTTGCCATGAACCTTCCTTCACTCGATAAATTCGAGAATTCGGCTGTTCCCGGTGCAAAGATTTTTGTTGACAGCTCACTTATCGACCGCAAGGTTGAAAGAGAAGATGTTGAGGTTTACTATATCCCCGCAACAAAGCTTGCTTCGGATGAAAACCTTCCCGGTCTTGCAAACATGATTATGATCGGTCACATGATCAAGCACGCAGGCGTTATGCCCTACGAAAACGTTGAAAAGACCATGGCAAAGCTCGTTCCCGCAAAGAAACAGAACCTTATCGAGCTTAATACCAAAGCTGTTGAGCTTGGCTACAATTATTAATTAAAACTCAAGGAGGAACCCCCATGCTTGAATTAAAAGAAATAGGCCTGCGAGTTGCTTCTCTTCGTGAAACATGCAGTCTTTCGGCAGCAGAGATGGCTGAAAAGCTTGAGATTTCCGAAGATAATTACATTGCTTTTGAGCATGGCGAATACGATTTCGCTATCAGTACTCTTAACAATATTGCCCTTATTCTCGGCGTTGATATTCTTGATATCATCAGCGGTGAATCACCCCGCCTTTCAACCTGCACGGTTGTTAAGAAAGGCAAGGGCTATGTTGTTAACCGTAACCCGGGCTATGAATTCCAACACCTTGCATACACCTTCAAGTCAAAGAAAGCAGAGCCGTTCCTTGTTAAAATTGACCCCTCGGGCAACCCTCCCGTTATGGATGAACATGAGGGTCAGGAATTTGATTATGTTATTTCAGGCAGCCTTCTTCTCTATATCGGAGATATCTGCTATGAGCTTAACGAAGGCGACAGCGCATATTTCGATTCCTCCATTCCCCACGCACACAAAAACGTAGGCGATAGTCAGGCGGAATTTATTGCGCTTGTTCTTAAATAAGGAAACTAATATAATCAATCAGGAGTCATATAATGCCGATTTACGAAAAATTTATAGGCAGATCAAGGGATTCATTTGTTTCCCTTAAAGACTGTCAGGAAAACTTTAAAATTACATATGAGAACAGCTTTAACTATGCTTATGACGTTATAGATGTTCTCGGCACGGAAAAGCCCGATAAGCTTGCTCTCCTCTATGTTTCAAATATCGGAGAAGAAAAGAGCTTCACCTTCGGAGATATGAAGCGCCTTTCGGATAAAGCTGCTAATTATCTTGCTTCAGAGGGTATCAAGAAGGGCGACCCCGTTCTGCTTATTCTTAAAAGAAGCTATCTTTTCTGGATTATCACTCTTGCACTCAATAAAATCGGTGCAATCATGGTACCTGCTTCAAATATGCTCAAGGGCAAGGATTATGTTTACCGCTGCAATAAGGCAAAAATAAAGTATGCCATTATCACGGGTGACGATAACTGCACAGAGTATTTTGATGACAGAAAAGACGAATACGAAACTATCGTAAAAAAGTTTGTAACAAAACATAAAGACATTGAAGGCTGGATTGACTTTGAAAACGGCTTTGATGCCGCAAGCGAGGACTGGACAAGACCCACGGGTGCTGATGCAACAACCGTTGATGACACAATGATTATCAACTTCTCATCGGGCACAACAGGTTATCCCAAAATCATCGCTCATGACTTCAAGTATCCCCTCGGTCACATCATGACAGGCGTTTTCTGGCACAGAGTTGTTGACGGCGGAATGCATTTCACCGTTTCTGACTCAGGCTGGGCAAAATCCCTTTGGGGCAAATATTACGGTCAGTGGATGGGCGAAAGCGCAAACCTTGTTTATGATTTTGATAAGTTTGACGGCGCTGATATTCTCTCAAAGCTTGAAAAATATAAGGTTACAACCTTCTGTGTACCTCCCACGATGTACAGACTCATGCTCCAGAGTGATGTAAGCAAATACGATCTTTCATCAATCACTCATTGCTGCACCGCAGGCGAGGCACTCAACGCAGATATATTCAACAAGTGGAAGGAAGCAACGGGTCTTGAAATTCACGAAGGCTTCGGCATGAGTGAAACACCCGTAAGCATCTGCACACTTCATCCTTGGACAAAGCCTGTACCCGGCGCAATCGGATTCCCCGCCCCCGGACTTAAGGTTCATATCCTTGATGAGGACGGAAACCATTGCCAGAGAGGTACAATCGGCGAGATTTGCATTAAATCTCCCTCACCCGAAGAGCATCCCTGCGGTGTTGTCGCAAGCTACAATTTCAGCGAAGAAGATACCGCTGATGCATACAGAAACGGCTTTTTCCATACGGGCGACCTTGCATACAGAGATGAGCAGGGAAGATTCGTTTATTTCGGAAGAAATGATGATGTTATCAAGTCCTCGGGCTACAGAATCGGACCCTTTGAGATTGAAAGCGTTATGCTTGAGCATCCCTCGGTGCTTGAGGTTGCCGTTACGGGCGTACCCGATGCCGTAAGAGGCTTTATCGTTAAGGCTACGGTTGTTCTCCGCCCCGGATTTGAAGGCTCTGACGAGCTTGTCAAGGAGCTTCAGGCATATGTTAAAACCAATACCGCTCCCTACAAATATCCGAGAATCATCGAATTTGTTGATGCACTTCCTAAGACCTTCAGCGGCAAGGTAAGACGAGTAGAGATCCGTCAGAACGATTCAAATAAGTAAAAAATTGCACCGCATAGAAATTCAAATCTATGCGGTGATTTTTTATATATTTTCAGTCAAAAGTGAAACAAGCAATACCAATGCACCAAGGACTATGCGGTAATATCCGAACACCTTGAAATCGTGCTTTTTGACATAGTTCATAAGGAATTTTATTGCGAAAAGCGATACTGAAAAGGCAACAATCATTCCAATTATCAGAACTGTTATTTCCGCACCGCTGAAATCAAGACCGAATTTGAGAATTTTCAAAGCACTTGCTCCGAGCATGGTAGGTACGGCAAGAAAAAATGTAAACTCTGCGGCAGCAGTTCTTGAAACTCCGATAAGAAGTGCACCGATTATTGTTGCGCCGGAGCGTGAGGTGCCGGGTATCATTGAAAGCGCCTGAAAACAGCCAATGATTATTGCTGTTTTATAATCGATTTTTGCAATCGAGTTTATCTTCGGCTTGCTGTTTTTATTCTTGTTTTCGATAAGAATAAAAGCTATTCCGTAAAGAATAAGCATAATTGATATTGTTATTGCGTTACCGAAATGCGTTTCAAGAAAATCATCAAAAAGCAAACCGAGTACGGCGGCAGGAAGGCAACCGACAACGACCTTGACCCACATCATAATGATGCTCTTTTTGACCTGCAATTTTTTATCGGCATAGCCGAACGGGAACAATTTCTTCCAAAACATAACAACAACTGCCATTATTGCGCCGAGCTGAATAACCACAAAGAACATTTCTTTGAAATCCTCGCTCATTTTCAGCGGTACAAACGCATCAAACAACAGCATATGCCCCGTGCTGCTTATGGGCAGCCATTCTGTTATTCCCTCAATTATTCCGATTAATATTACTTTTATTATTTCTGTAAATCCGAGCTCCATGGACACACATCCTTTCGGTTTTATTATATTAATTCAATATATGAAGTATACTTGCAAAAAACACGGCGGGAGCATTGCTCCCGCCCTGCCATTATTTTTTCTTATTTAACTCCGAAAAGAAGGTCGCCGTATGAAGGATAAGGCCAGTATTCTGCGGCTGTTACAGTTTCGGCTTCGTCTGCCGCTGCTCTGATTTCGTTCATAAGAGGAATAACAACATCTCTGAAGATATTTGCCTCCTCAACAACATTCTTTGCGGATTTTATATCTGCAATAACCTTTTCAAGCTCACCCGTTTTAGAAAATATAACAGCAGTAAGCTTTGAAAGCTTTGCGATGATTTCATCCTCATATGAGGTATCAACAGCAAAGCTCTTTTTCATGCCTGCAGTTTTACAAAGCTTGCCTGTATAACTGCTGATTGCAGGAAGAATATCCTTATTAACCATTTCTATTGCGGTAAGAGCCTCAATGTTAACGGTTTTGCAATAGCCTTCAAAATAAATTTCGTGCCTTGCTTCAAGCTCTGCTCTGGTGAAAACCTTATGCTCTTCAAAGAGCTTTACATTCTTTTCGGCAATAAGTGACGGAATTGCATCGGGAGTGGTTCTGAGATTATAAAGACCTCTGTTTTCAGCCTCTTTAATCCATTCGTCATCATAGCCGTTACCGTTGAAAATAATCCGTTTGTGATCTTTGATTGTTTTCTTTATGAGTGCATGAAGAGCATCCTCAAAGTTATCAACGCTTTCAAGTCTGTCGGCATAGGATTTGAGAGATTCTGCAACAGCGGTATTAAGCACTATGTTTGCACTTGCAATTGAACGTGCAGAGCCGAGCATTCTGAACTCGAATTTGTTACCCGTGAATGCAAAAGGAGAGGTTCTGTTTCTGTCCGTTGTATCCTTGGGGAATCTCGGAAGAACATGAACACCGACCTTCATCTGCACCTTTTCCTTAGCGTCGTAAGCGGTATCGTTTTCAATTGATTCAAGAATTTCATTAAGCTCATCGCCGAGGAACATTGAAATAACTGCAGGAGGAGCTTCGCCTGCACCGAGGCGATGGTCATTGCCTGCACTTGCAACGGAGGCACGGAGCAAATCCTGATAGTTATCAACCGCCTTGATAACGGCACAGAGGAAAAGAAGGAACTGTGCATTATCATAGGGAGTTTCGCCGGGGTCAAGAAGGTTCTTGCCGTCGCCCGTACAGAGCGACCAGTTATTGTGCTTGCCGCTTCCGTTAACGCCTTCAAACGGCTTTTCGTGAAGCAGACAAATCATGTTATGTCTTTTTGCAACCTTCTGCATAATCTCCATTGTGAGCTGATTATGGTCGGTTGCAATATTGGTTGTTGTGAAAATGGGAGCAAGCTCATGCTGAGCGGGAGCTGCCTCGTTATGCTCTGTTTTTGCAAGGATACCGAGCTTCCAGAGCTCTTCGTCGAGGTCCTTCATATAAGCCGCAACACGGGTTTTAATCGAACCGAAATAATGGTCATCAAGCTCCTGGCTCTTGGGAGGCCTTGAACCGAAAAGAGTTCTGCCCGTAAACACGAGGTCTTTTCTCTTATCGTATAAATCGGTATCAATAAGGAAATATTCCTGCTCTGCACCAACGGTTGTTTTAACGGTTGTTACATCGTTCTGACCGAAAAGCTTGAGTATTCTTACAGCTTGCTTGCTGATAACCTCCATGGAACGAAGGAGCGGAGTTTTCATATCAAGAGCTTCGCCCCCGTAGGAACAGAAAACTGTGGGAATACAAAGAACGCCCTCTTTAATGAATGCATATGAAGTGGGGTCCCATGCGGTATAGCCTCTTGCTTCAAAGGTTGCACGAAGTCCGCCCGAGGGGAAGCTCGAGGCATCGGACTCGCCCTTAACAAGCTCCTTGCCCGAGAATTCCATAATAACGGTGCCGTCACTGCAGGGTGAAATAAAGCTGTCATGCTTTTCTGCGGTGATACCCGTCATAGGCTGGAACCAGTGGGTATAATGGGTTGCGCCGTTTTCAACAGCCCAATCCTTCATTGCATTCGCAACAACGTTTGCTATAGCTATATCAAGGCGTTTGCCGTCCTTGATAGTCTTTTTCATTGCTTTGTAGGTTTCTTTGGGCAACCTGGCTTTCATCGCTTTGTCGTCGAAAACCATGCGTCCGAAGCTTTCGGGAACGCTTTTCATATTTTAACTCTCCTGTCAGGTGAACTTTGTTTTATTTTACTGCTTCATACAAGGTCTTTGCATGGTCTTTTTCTCTCGATGCAAAAAAATCGTTCATTCGCTGAGCATATATAGGTTTAGGCTCAAAATTATTTGCTGCAAGATACTCAATTGAATCAAGAAGCTGCTCGCAGTTTTCGTTTACATCGCCGAAGCCTTCTTCAAGGGGCAAATCAAGCTGATTATATCCGTGTGTTACGCCTGCCCTGAACTGCTCATAATCGGGAACAAAATAAACAATCGGTCTGTTAAGATAAACAAAATCAAAAACGATTGAGGAATAGTCCGTAATCATCGCAAGATAATCCTGCATTTCGTTTTTATCCTGAGTAACTCTTACACGGGGATTGCTCACTTCAAAAAGACGGTCATAATCCGCAAAAATCGGATGATTCTTAAAATCAAGAGTCAGATCATATTTTCCAAGGATATCGGCAAGTCTTTTAGAATTGAGAAAAGCGTTGATTTCCTTATAGAATACGGATTCCTTGAATTTATCAACATACAGAACTCTGGTATTGTTTTCATATTCGCCAATAAGATTTTTTCGCCACGAGGGAGAAAACAGAATCTTATTCTGCGCTTTTTTCTCCGTATCAATCGTATCAAATCTCGGCATGCCGCTCATAATGAGGTCGGAATCGTTGAAATTATATATCTTTTTGAAATTCTCTCTTTCAAATTCCGAAGAAATTACAACCTTATCAACATTCGCCTTCTCCTTTGTGTAAAGTAAAGGCAGACGGGCATGAAGAATGCCGTGCTGAAGATAGATTATTTCATAATCGGTTATGTCCGAATACCATTTGAGGGGAAGTCCGTCAAACGGGCTGAAAATTGAAAGGGAATTGAACGAGGTGAATATTTTTTTGCAGTTAAGGAAAAGCATTTTATGCTTGAAGCTCTTGAAATCAACAAGATATTTTCTTTGCTCTGCATTGAAATATCTTTTCTTATCCTTAAGCTTATCAATGATATAGTAACGCTTCACGCCGTCTTTTTTATCAAAATCGTGAAGGAACTGATAATAAGCATTATCAAAGATATTCTCTCTGTCACAGTAAAGCCAGATTTCATTCTGCGACTTTGATTTATGGTATAACTTTCTGTAAAGCATCGCTCTTTTATTTTCGGCACCGACTGCAATATCAGCCTCTGCTCTTGCAGCCGCAAGCTCGGAAGCCTTTGCTTTTTTAACGGAAACGCTCTTTGTTTTTGCATCGAACTTCATTACATATCCGCCCGTTGCAATATGGTTTTTGCTTCTGTTAACGGCACACTTAAAGCCGAAATACGGTACGGGAACAACCCTTACACCGCCGATTTCAAGAATAAATGTTATGTTTTCTTCACCGTCAAAATCAATTTCGGTGTCAAATCCGCCAAAAAGGTTTGTCTGCATTTTGCTCTTGTAATAGCTGAATGCCGTATCGTACATGGGTACTTCATGCAGATTGTTCTGAATATCGGAATAATAAAGTTTAAGCTCCTTGAAATCAATAACACCGTTTTTGATATAGCCCGAAACCTGAATCTTGCCGTTATGCACCCTCAAAGTGTTGAAAACAATTGAATGAGCCTGTGCAAACCATAAAGCTCCGCCGGTTGAAGCACTCATTGCAGAGGTATTAACGGAAATTTCACACTTTTCGTTTTTAAGACGCATGAAACACTCTGCATGGAAGGGATCAATATAAATCGAGTTGCAGATAATCGAATTATCCACTTCGCTCAGTATTTCACTTAATACGGCATAGTGCTTTGCTTCCGTTTCTTCATCAGCATGGCTTACAAGCATATCCGAGGTCAGACGCCAGCCGAGATTATATACAACAAGAGCCTGAGCCGTAGGATGAGCCTTACCGTCTTTATCACGGGCAGCATTGAGAAGCTTTCGTAAAAATTCTGTATACTGCTCAAAACAATAATAGGGATTATTGAACATTGAGCTTGCAGAGCCTGAATGACGGAAATATTTATAAACCGCTTCCTTCACAAAACCGAGCTTTTGTTTTTTGAGTAGCCATGAGAATATAAACCACTGGTCCTCGCCGAGAGAAAGACTTTCATCAAAAAGAATTCTTTCGTTTGCGGGAACATTTTTTATGCAGATATTCATTGTGGTCTGCAAAATGTTGGCATTGGAATAAATATCATAAATACCGCTGTGACTCATAACATCAAAACGCTTATGAGTTGAAACCGCACCTTTTTCGTTAACATAATCAATGGAATAGGTAACAAGATCGGTTTCATTATAATGAGCGTCAAAGAAATTATAAATAGCTTCAAGACTGCCTGAACCGAGGGCATCATCTGCATCAAGGAACATGATATACTTACCCTCAGCAAGCTCTATACCCTTATTCCTTGCGCTTGAAACACCGCCGTTTTCCTTCTCAAAATAAACTATATTTTCATTTATCTCGGCAAAATCTCTGCAGATTTTACCGCTTTTATCCTTTGAACCGTCATTGACAAAAACAATCTGAAAATCCTCGGAGGGCATGGTCTGACTGTTAAGACTTGCAACGCACGGGGATATAAATTTTTCACAGTTGTAAACGGGAATTACTACCGAAATCTTATATTTGAAATCCGACATTCTCGCCAATCCTTTACAAAATATACTTTAGACAGTGCGCATATTCGATTTATTTTACTATATATAATTAAAAAAATCAACAGTTAATTATAAGGTTGACATTCAAAATTATAAGGTTGACATTCAAAATATGATAATATATAATTATATAGATTATGAAATTATCTCTGAACGGAGGTTTAAAATGAACAGATACGAAAGTGCAAAAGAGCTTTACGCAAAATTCGGAATTGATACTGATACTGCTATCGAAAAGCTCTCGGATATAACCGTTTCCATTCACTGCTGGCAGGGCGATGACGTAGGCGGATTTGACGGCGACGATGCTCTTTCCGGCGGAATTCAGACTACGGGCAACTATCCCGGCAAGGCAAGAAATCCCGAGGAGCTTATGGCTGATATCGATAAGGCATTCAGCCTCATCCCCGGTAAAAAGAAGCTCAATCTTCATGCGTGCTATGCAATTTTTGACGGCAACAGAGCAGACAGAGACGCTCTTAAGCCCGAGCATTTTGCAAAGTGGGTTGAGTTTGCAAAAGAAAGAAACATCGGTATTGATTTTAACCCTACTTTCTTCTCTCATCCCATGGTAAAAGACGGTCTTACTCTTTCATCCCCTGATGAAAATGTCCGCAAATTCTGGGTTGAACACGGTAAGCGCTGCGTTGAGCTTTCCGATTATTTTGCAAAAGAAACGGGCTATCCCTGCGTTATGAACATATGGATTCCCGACGGATATAAGGATATCCCCGCAGACAGACTTTCTCCCAGACTCCGCTTCAAGAAATCTCTTGATGAAATTCTTGAAACACCTTACGATAAGAAGAATGTTTACATAACTCTCGAATCAAAGGTTTTCGGCATCGGCCTTGAAAGCTACACGGTAGGCTCTGCGGAATTCTGCCTGAGCTACTCCATTCAGAAGGGTATCACTCCCCTGATGGATAACGGTCACTATCACCCCACGGAGCTTGTTTCCGACAAGATTCCCTCTATGCTCGCATTCAGCGACAAAATCGCTCTGCATATAACAAGAGGTGTCCGTTGGGACAGCGACCATGTAGTTATTCTTGATGACGAAACAAAAGAAATCGCAAAGGAAATAGTCAGAAACGATGCTCTCGACAGAGTGTTTATCGCAACGGACTATTTTGATGCATCCATTAATCGCATCAGCGCATGGGTAACAGGTGTAAGAAATGTTCAGAAGGCTCTGCTTTTTGCTCTGCTTCAGCCCTCAAAGAAAATGCAGGAATTGCAGGATGAGGCAAGCTTCACTGAGCTTATGGTGCTCAGCGAAGAAATGAAAACAATGCCTATGGGCGATGTCTGGGCAGAGTTTCTTGAAAGACAAGGCATTGAAGGCTGTTATATAAACAGCATTAAAGAATATGAAGAAAAGGTTTTGGTGAACAGAAAATGAAAAATATCTTTGAAGCACCCTTTGTAGTAGGAATGTGCAAAGCAACAGCCAATATGTACCGCATGGGCTGGGACGAAAGAAACGGCGGCAACATAAGCGTTATGCTTGAAAATGACGAGGTTGCGGAATATCTTGATATCAACTCCCCCATCAGAAGCTTTGATATGGGATTTGATGCAAGCGTTCTTGCAGGCAAAATTTTTATTGTCACAGGCACAGGCAAGTATTTCAAGAATGTTGAAGATGATCCTGAAAACAATCTCGGTATCATCAAAATTGCAGAGAACGGC
>CAZJOH010000071.1:0-13359 GCA_964547575.1 uncultured Clostridium sp. | reverse complement strand
GCATATATATGTAGTCCGAGTTTTCAAAGATATTTTCGATTTCTCTTGATGAGAGTAAGTCTTTGACATTCTGCGTTATGCCCGTCGGTATGCCGCCCCATTTACGGAATCGCTTCCAAATTTCAACCGTGTATGCAGCCGTCTGTTCTTCTTTGAGCAGAAGGTGCATTTCGTCAATGTAATAACGGGTAGCTCTGTGAGCTTCACGGTTTACGGTTACACGATTCCATACTTGATCCTGAACGATAAGCATACCGATTTTTTTGAGCTGTTTGCCGAGTTCCTTAATGTCATAACTGACAACACGGCTGCGAATATCTACATTCGTGCGGTGATTGAAAACATTGAGTGAACCCGTAACATAGATTTCAAGAGCAGTAGCGATATACTGTGCTTCTTTTTCTTCCTGCTTACGCAGTTCGTTATACAAATCTTCAAGAATGGGCATATTTTCTGGAACGGGATTAGCAAGATACTCCGTATATACACGGCGGACACAACGGTCAATGATTGTTTTTTCAACAGGCTGTAATCCGTCTTTGCCTGCAACGATGAGTTCGCACAGAGAAAGAATGAAATCGGATTTAAGGGTCAGCGGATTTTCGTCATCCGAATAGTTAAGATTCAAGTCCATAGGATTTATAAAGTCCTCGGAAGTGGGTGAAATCTTAATAACCTGACCGTCAAGCCTTTCAACCAATGCTCCGTACTCGGATTCGGGGTCGCATATAATAATGTCGTCATCTGTTACGAAGAAAACATTTGAAATCTCTCTCTTTGCCGAGAATGATTTACCCGAACCGGGAGTACCGAGAATAAGACCGTTGGGGTTTTTGAGCAGTTTACGGTCAACCATAATAAGGTTGTTTGAAAGAGCGTTCAAACCACAATAGAGAGCTTCTTTGCTTGTCTGAAACAACTCCTGCGTAGTGAAGGGAATAAAAATAGCGATGCTTGATGTAGTCAAGCCTCGCTGAATTTCGATTTGATTGTAACCGAGAGGTAAGCAGCTCATAAGACCCTGCTCCTGCTGAAAATCAAGCCTTGTAAGCTGACAGTTGTATTTCTGTGCAATCGAGCCTGCCTGGAATACAGTATTGTCAAGATGCTGCTTTGTATTTTCAACATTCATAACAATAAAGGTAAGCAGGAACATTCGCTCATTTCGGCTCTGCAAATCCTGCAAGAGTTTCGTTGCCTCATTGTTGTATGTGGCAAGGTCAGAGGGAATAATATCCATATCGTAACCGCTTCGCACAGCCTTTTTCTGTTCTTCAATCTTCATTTTCTGAAGGTCTGTAATCTTGCGTTTTACCGTTTTTATGGCACTTACTTGGTCAACAGACTGTATGTGCATTGAAACGATAAGGTTCGTTTCCATATCAAGGAAATCCGCAAGCAGACGGTCATTGAGTTCGGGTGCGAGAATTTGCAGGAAAGATACCGCACCTACCTTTTTGCCGATACCGAAGGTTGAACCCGTTTTAAATTCAAATGAGCTCGGTGCTATGTAGTCCTTAACGGAAAGACCCGAAGTGACAAGATCATCCCACGAAAAACGGAACGGGATTTTTTCATCCAAATGAAACATTCCGTGCATAAGTTTAAGTCTTTCATATCCGTTAATGGGTTCTGCCACAACACCCATTTTCTTGAAGTTTGTCAGAATATCACTTTCAATTCTTTCAAGACGGGGTTTTGCTATTTTCAGCGATTCTGCTTCGATACCGAAGGTGAGATATTTGGTTTTAATCAAACCGTTGTTGCCTTTGGCAAGCTGGTCACGGAGAAAGGTCTGATATTCTATTGCGATACCGTCAAACAAATCTCCACGAACCGGAATTGAGATGTTTTCGGAATAAGTTTCTTTCGCTCCCGTCATATTCATAAAGGAAAGCTGAAACTTTACCGAACTGTCGAAATAGTTGAGGAAATCACACCACGCATCGAAGATGGCGTTTTTGTCCTCATTGTTGTTGAGCTGATAGTTAATATCAAGAAACTTAACCGTTTTGGAATAAAAATTGTCCGTCACTCGGCAGATACCGTCTTTGAACATTCTCTGAAACGGTATGCTGTCCTGTGCGGACATCTGTTTTTTGTCACCCTTCGCTTTTGCAACAGCAGAATTTATCTGCTTCTGCTGTTTTTTTGAAAGGTTATTGTTATTTGCCTTTTTTGACAATGCGTTCAACCTCCTTGTTCAGTTTATCTTGCTTTTCGAGCAAAGAATAATAATTGTTCGTTCTGTAAGGTCGCTGTTTCGGTCTGATAAACAAAACATTGATTATGTTTTTAGCAACCTTTTCAAACGGCTGTCCGTTCTTTTCATACATTGCAAGAAGCATAAACGGAAGCAAAACGATTATCATTATAATTGCCGCACCGCTTATATTGATATGAGCCTTCAAAATGAAGAAAAGCGGAACGGCAAGAACAAGTCCCGAGCCGAAGCAGATAAGCTGTCGTTTCGTAAGGTTAAACATTGCCTTTGTTTTTACGGCATTAAGGTCTTTGGGTACGGGTACATAAGCCATATTCGTCACTCCTTCCGTTAGTGAGCATTAAATATGGATTTTGACAAAGAACCTGTTTTGAACAAGCTGAAACACAGAAGTACGGTGTAACCCATACAAGTCCATATTGCATAGGAAATATCGTCTGTCACGGCAATGTTTTCAACAAGTGCCGCATAGATAGCTACGCATACCATAATGAGGAACGCCTGAAAAGCAAGTGCGAAAAGGGAACGGATATAGTTCTGTCCCATATTACCGCTTTCCTTGCTTGTCATTGTAGCCATCGGTATCGGTGCAACGGAAGTAACGAGATATATTTCAATCATTCTGCCGAATGTTACAACGAGAATACAGATTTGCAGTATCCACATACAAATCTTGACTATTCCCGACTGCATCCACAGTCCGATCAAAGCACCGACACTTAAAGCATCTAACTTTGATTCTATATCTCCGAGTATTTCTGCCATATCAATAGTTGTATCGCCTATGACAACTCCCGATGCGTTGTTTATAACCTCTTGCCCGAGGTCAAACACACCCATAACGATATTCCAAGTGTTCGTCACGATAAGAACAGCTCCCGCAGTTTTGAATACCCACTTGAAGAAAGCGAAGGTATCAACATCACCGTGAAAGTTGTTTCTTTCAATTACCATTTGTATGAGTTCAAGTGTCATAACAAAGGCAAGGATAACTGCTGCAATGGGAACCATTACATTATCGGACAGGCTCTTAACCATATTAAAAATGCTTGAATTCCAATCTTGAGGAGTGGAACCGACATGGTCAGCAATCTCTCCGACCTTTTGATTTACTTGGTCAAAAAGTCCGTTGAGATTTTCCATAATGCCGCTTGTGAGAATTTCTCGCAGCCATTCTTCCAATGCTTCTTTTATCGCATCCATTCGGGTAAATCACTCCTTTTTACTCAAAGCGGGAGCTTCCGCTTTTGAACGGACCCCCCCGCAGATTAGTTCGGGTTATCGGTTGCTTTTATTAACCGAAAAGACCCGTGAGTTCAGGAACGAGAAGAAGACCGATGAGGGCGACACCGCCGCCTGCCATAAGCTGCTTCATACCCTGTGACTTTGCACCGGGATTGTCGTTACCGTAACCTTCAAGGAGGTTGATAACACCCCAAATGCCGAGACCCGCACCGAGAGCGATAACGAGCGTCTGGAGTACATCTACTGCTGAGTTAAAAAAATCCATTGTAATTATGCTGATGATAAATTGAGTGCGTCTTTAGACCGTATTACATATCATAAGCACTCCTTTCTGTTTTAAAAATTAAATTGTTTAGACGGTCATTTTGTCTTAATGTTGCAAAAGGAAATATATATTTTAATCCGTTGTTTGTTGCAGGAACAACGGAATTGTTGTAAATGCTTTATGCACTTACGCTCTGTTCTTCATCAACAGAGATTTCATAGACATCAAACTGTTCATCCCGTTTGAATTTCAAACGGGTAGATAAAAACTTTTCGATGTCAAATTCGTTTTTCTTGTCATAGTCAGACAAGTATTTATATTTCGGGTGTTTGGTTATATCAAACTTGTTTGACATAAACGGGCGAACACCACGAAGCTGTAAAATGCACTTTGAGCCATCCAAGACCGCAAGTTCATCAACAGAGGCAAGCTCCTTGCCGAGTTTCTGATAATTCAGACTGTGCGAGGTTTCTCTGCCTCTGCTTTCGCCCGTGTTAAAGGTATCAATAGTTTCTTTACCGAGAGCCGCCGAGAGTTCTTTAAGAGTTGTAGGCTCTGAACCGCCGAGGAATATACGGCTGTCACAGTTACCGATAATCGTATCGGCGCTGTCCTTATACAGAGCCTTTAACTGTGACTGTGCCTGCAACACAAGGCAGGCTGAAATTTCACGGCTTCGGATTGTTGCCATCAGCTTTTCAAGGTTCGGTATCTGACCGATATTTGCTGCTTCGTCGATAAGACATCTGACGTGAACGGGTAATCTTCCGCCGTAAACATCGTCTGCTTTTTCACAAAGCAGATTGAAAAGCTGTGTATATGCCATTGATATGAGGAAATTAAAACTCGCATCGGTATCGGACATAATGAGGAAAAGAGCAGTTTTTCTGTCACCGATTTTATCAAGCTCAAGCTCGTCATACATCGTGATTTCTCTTACCTCTGCAATATCAAACGGTGCGAGCCTTGCAGCACAGGAAATGAGAACTGATTTCGCCGTTTTGCCTGCGGCAAGTTTGTATTTCTTATACTGCCTTACTGCAAAATGTTCGGGTTCTTTATCTTCAAGTTCCTCAAACATTAAGTCAACTGCGTTTTTGAATGTTTCATCTTCCTCACGAACTTCCATAGAATTTATCATAGTTATGAGGGTAGAGAAGTTTCGCTCCTCATCGGGAGCTTCGTACCAAAGATAACCAATCAACGCACAGTAGAGCAGAGTTTCTGCCTTAACCCAAAAATCGTCACCCGATTTACCTTCGCCCTTTGTATTGGCGATAAGTGCGGTGACGATTTTCAATATATCTTTTTCGGAATTGATATATGCGAATGGGTTGTAGTGCATTGATTTCTTGAAATTGATAGTGTTGAACACCTTAATTTCGTAGCCTTCACGCTGAAGCATTTTGCCCGTTTCTATTGCAACCGTACCTTTCGGATCGGTCACAACAAAACTTACGGGATATTGTTTTGATGTGCATTGCATCAAATTCGGCTTAATCCAAAACCTTGTTTTACCCGAACCCGAACCGCCTACGATAAGAACATTTTTGTTTCTTGCGTTTTTCGGTTCTTTAGGTCTGTTGCACATCATAAGACTTTCCGTTTGCGTAAGAATGATATTGTTATCAAAAACGGGGTCAATAAAGGGGGCAATATCTTCGTGAGTTCCCCAACGGGCAGAGCCGTATTCTTCATTCTTACGATATTTCTTTGCATTTTTACTTTTAACATATACTGCAAGTCTTATTGCAGCGGCAATTGTTGCTCCGATGAGAATATCGAAAAGATTGAAGCTCGGAAATATATCCGCAAAGGCGTAGGTGAAACCCTCCATAATGTGCATAAGTTTACCTTCAAAGCCTGTGCCGGGTGCAAGCCTTATGGCTTGACCGACTTTAGTTGCGAATAAGCCGATTGCGAAATACGGAATATTCGGAATTATGAGTTTTTTGAAGTCTATCTGCTTCATTACAGCTCCAACTCCTTATGCTTTTTCTTGTTGGGAATGTCTTTGATACTCTCAATCATCTTGTTTAGCTTTGCGACAACAGATTCCTTGCGGTCTTTCTTCTTGACGGTGTTTGCCGTATATTCAGTAAAAGCCGCTGTAAGAGCATCGGTGTCTTTTGCTTTAAAGAAAACAAGGTAACGGGGAGGCTCTGCTGTTTTATCCTTCTTGACGGCATAATCGACACCGTATTTTCTTGCAACTCTGTCAAAATCCTTGATGTTCTTATCTGTGATTTCAATGTTTGTCAAACCTTGATTTTGTGCTGCAAGCTGTTTTACGGTTTGTTTGCCGTGAGAGGTAACATCCTTTGACTGGCTTGTTTGAAGCGATTTGTTTTTGGTGTAAGCAAGCAACTTACTTATAGCGGATTTGAGTGTTCTTGCCGTAAGCTTGGTTGCGTTTATGGATAGTGTAACTGTCTTGCTTTGAACTTCTTCCTGCAAAACACATCACTCCTTCCAATCAACTATGAATACAACATTCATTACCTGCTCGTTTTCAATCGGAGTTGATGTTGCCGAAACAACCGCATCATAGGGAATGGGGAGTGAAGCATCCTTTTCGATTATCCAATCGTCAAGAATGAAAGAATCGGTTGTTCCTGCTGTTGCAGTTTCAGCCGTGTTCAACTTTAATCCGATTATTTTTAAATCGACCTTTGCTGAAGCAATAGCCGTTTCATCATACGCTGTCAGCGACCACCCGTTGAGAGTTTCAAGATTTACTTGTTTAACCGAAACGGCTGCCGTTGAATTGTTGAGAATCTGAACATTATCTGCCGAGTAAACTTCACCCGTCTTTGACATAACAAAATTCATTGTTGTGGGAAGGGTTACGGAAAATTTCGTCAAAAGATAACCGCAATCATCACAATAGCAATCAGAGTCAGCATCTTCGTGATATTCTCCGACTTCATACGCATAATCGCATTTCTCACAAGGTTTTATAAACAAATGAAAATCCTTGTCTATAACCTCATAGCTGTAATCTTCTTCGTTAAAACTGTGCGGTTCATTCAAGTTATACTCATAAGTACAATCCGAGCATTTCGGAGTACATTCGTGACGGTCGTCGTTCAGACTTGCATAATCCTCAAAAAGCATATTGTGTTCTGAGTATTCATCTTTTGTATGCCCGCAATCAGAACAAGTCAAAGTCCTTTTATGATAAGTATTGCAATCATAGATACTTGCATTAGGGTCGGATTCTGCGATTTCTGTCCATTCTCCGGCAACATAATTGTGACTTTCGGTTCCTCCGTCAACTGTTCGGGTACAGGTATCACAATGTTTTGTTATTTGATGAGAAGTGTCGTCAACAGATTTATAAGTATAAAGATTTGTCGGATATTTATGACTTGTATAATAACTTACACCAAATTCACAATGATAACATTGAGTTAATTTTTTGTGATATGTTGTGTCATAATCATACCAATCAACTTTAACATACATATCGTGACTTTCGTATCGGGAACTTGCATAATCACAATCTGAACAAGTTGCGTCATATCTGTGATACTCATCGCCGGGATAAGTGTCATAGTTTTCATCGCTGTCATCTCCGTAATATATTCCTCCGCTTTCGGTTAGATTATGAGAAGCGTATTCCGTTTTTGAATATCCGCAATCTGAACAAGTTGCAGTTCTTTTATGCTCTGAACTTGAACTGTTTTCCCAAGCACCATAGGTGAATTGATGGTCTGCATAAGTTGTTTTAGAATAATCGCAAGTTGAACAGGTAGTTGTTCTTTTGTGCTGTGTACTCGAACTGTTTTCCCAACTTCCTTCAGTCAGACTATGCACATCGGATACAACTACGGAATATCCGCAGTCAACACAAGTTTTGGTTCGTGAATGATAATTATCACCGTTTTTGTACCAACTTCCATAACTCCAATTGTGATTTTCAAGCACGGCTGTTTCCTTACCGCAACCGGTCTGTGACTGATATTCATCGGCAATGCTCACCATTGTATCATCATCCAAATAAGCATTTTCGCCACACAATTCTTGCGTTAATGCATACACATTTGAGCCTTTAAAATCCGTTCCGTGGTCGCATACTTTATTGGCATAGTGGTAAGATAAATTAAACTGTGTATAACTCATCGTTGTATATCCGTGTTTTGCGAACATCAAAGTCATTGTGTGTCTTAACAAACTGCTGTCGCTGTTATCATACTTTGGGCAGTAAACAAGGTACATATGATAATTGTTATAATTATCGGAAGTGCTATTAAAATGATTTTGATATACATTTAAATATGTCATCCCGCCGAGGTATGGCACTCCGCTGTCAACTGTTTCATTCGGGTCGCCGTAAGGACCCGAAATTACAAGGTCGCTAAAGCAAAGCGTTTTCGGACAATCGTATGTTGTGGTTACGGTTGAATAGGCACTTGCCTTTATGGCAACGGTTGAAAAAATGAGGGCGATAGAAAGAATAAAGGAAATGACCTTTGTGAATTTTCTTGTTTTCACATTGATACCTCCTTAATCTGCGATTGCAATAGTAAATACCACCTTTGCGATTTCAGCATCTTTTTCCGTTGATACATCTTTCGATACTTTGGCGAAATATTTGAGATTCAGACTTTCCTGCGGAGCGATAACGGGAAAAGCCGTTGAACTGATAGCCATTGAGCCGTCATCTTTTGTAGGTATTCCGTTGATTTTGAGGGCAACTGTTTTCTTGCCCGAAAAGTTTTCATAATTGCCGATTTTGTATGCGCCATCATTCACCGAAACATCGGTAACTTTGACACTACCGTATTTTGCGTTGTTTGTGATTTTGGCATTGTCGGCTGTAACAACCGTTCCGTTAGCAATTTCGATAGGAAACGAAGCAGGAACAGTAACACTCACGGCTCTGTATTCGTTTGATACCGTCAGTTTGACGGGAACGGAGGCCTTTGCGTAAGATGCCGCAAAAGCATTTATAGATGTGAGTGAGAAAACGAAAGCGAGGGCAAGAATAATTGCCGTAATTTTCTTATGTTTCATTGATTATCCTGCCTTTCTTAAAGTGAAAGCGGCAACCGTGTTGGCTGCCGCTTTAGATTTAATATTTTCTGATTAAGCCGCTGTATCCCATTCAACGATGAATACAACACTTGCGATTGTTGCTTCTGTTGCTGCAACTGAAAGAGGAGTAACGATTGCATCATAGTTTACTGCAACGCTGTTGTTGGTTGTGTCGCCAACGCCGGTCATATAGCAACCTTCAACGGGAGCAGAGACAAGAGTCTGTGAATTTACATCTGACTTGTCAGTAGCAACCTGAGCGCCGTTGCCGATTGTCATTGCAAAACCGAGCTGGTCGCTGTCAACTTTTTCTGCTGCGAGAGTTTCTTTTGCACCGAAAGCGGTGAGTGTCCAGCCGTTTTCGCCGTTGATTGTAGCTGTCTTAACTCTTACAGCACCGAATGAATTGTTTGTGATTTTGCAGTTATCAGCGGTAGTTACTGTGCCGTCTGTGCCGACTGCCATAGGAAGGGCGGTGGGAACTGTTACGGAAAGAGCTGTTGCTGCGGGGTCGCCGCCGAGTGTGCCGTCATCGGTTGAAGAAAGGTAAACGGGAGTTGAGCCGTCGCCGCCGTTGGAAGTGATTTCTGCTGCGAATGAGGGGATTGCCATACAGAATGCGAGTGAGAGAGCAAGACCTACTGCGAGGATTTTTATAATTGACTTTTTCATAAAAATATTCTCCTTTGATATAAAAATTTATTTTGTTATTTGTTTTTGGTTCAGTTAAGAACCGTGATTTCGATTTCTGCACCTGCACAACCGAGTGAAGCACCCGTTTCGGGGTCAACGTTGTGGAACATTGCGGTGCATTCATAAGTACCTGCGGGAAGTACAACATCGAGCTTTGCTTTTTCGATTTTACTTCCTACGGCAATTCCGTCAGATTCATATACAACTTCGCCCGTATCGTTTCGGGTGATAATTACAATCTGCGGATAATTGTTGATAGTTTCATTGACTATCATAAGATTGCCTTCGGCAGAGCCGTTCTCAAATTTCGGTGCGGTGTTCATTGATATATTTATCATACCTGCCTGCACTTTTTCATTAAGACCTTCTTTGATTTTGTCAATGTCAGCTTCATCCCAACCGCCTGTCACAGCTTCGCTGTCATACACAAGACCTCTTGCAGACGGGTCAGCGGGATTATCGGAACAACCCTTAAACGCGAGAAATACGATGCCGAGCAGAACGAGGATTGCTACCACAAGTCCGATTATGCGGCGTTTCTTTTCTTTTGAGTTGTCCTTGTTATTTGTTTTTGCTTTGGTTGAGTTTTTCATAAGAATAACCTCCGTATGTTTTTGTCAATATCTTATCTGTGAAACCGCTAAGGCGGTATCACCAAGCGATAGAGCTTGATACAATGCTTTTTCATTTGCTGCTCCTTTCTACCAGTTTAAAAGAGACTGATAACTCTTTCGGCTACGCCCATAACAACTTCAAGACCGAGCAGAAGATACAGACCGCCAACCGAGATAATACCGTGAATCATTAAATCACCCCCAATCTTTTAAGTTTTGCTGTTATGTAACTATCCATTGTCGTTGGTGCGTTGTATAACGCTGACAAGTAATAGGCTTTCGGATTATGTATTTCGGGTCTTGTTTCATCAACAACCTCGAACACATAGGAAATGTGGTTTTCATCAACGGTGAGCAATCTGTCTATTACATCATTGCGAGATACTTTGTCGCCGTTGATAACAAAAAACGGTTTGGAAGAACAGAGCGTATCAGCCATAATTCTTATGACCTCTGTGAGTCTGTTTTCATCCCAACCGCTTTCAACAAGGATTTCAAAATCGAGTTTTTCTTTGAGCTTTTCTTCACAAGCTCTCCGACTTTCGCCCATTCCATCAAGATTGATTGATGGGTAATTAGTTGAATCCATATTTTGTTTTTCTGTATTTATTATTTCTTTATTTATTTGCGTTGGATTTACCTGTGTAGGTTTTACCTGTGTTGGATTATCCAATATTGGATTTTCCAATATAGGTTTTTCCCCGATAGGTTCATTCGTTTGCGGTTCTTCATATATAAAGAACTCTGCACCTTTGAGCTGACCTTTTTCGTTTCGCTGACGGGTTCTGACAAGATAACCGTATTCTTCAAGTTCTTTAAGTTGAGAACGAATCCCGTCAATACCGTCTTTGCATATTACGGAAAGACCTTCTATTGTGAAATTCCAATTAGGCGGTAAGGAAAGCATCGTTGCGAGCAATCCTCTTGTTTTGTTGGATAAATTCATATCCCGTAAGTGATAATTTGACATAACCGTATAATTGCTGTTTTTAACTACCTTGATAACAGCCATTGTGCTATCCTCCATTTCCGAACTGTAAAAAACCAACACCAAACCGTTTAATCAGTTTGGCGTTTATAATTAGCTTAAAAGCCGTATCGTCTATTATTTCGGGATTTGCTAAATCACTTTCCGAAATGTATTCCTGCCCGGTGTATATCTCTTTTGCTGCCATAAGCACGGCATAGAGTTCAGGGGATATACCCCGTAACCTCATTCTTTTGAAATCAATTCCGTATTTGCTGAAACACAACCAAGAGCGATTTACCAACTCTTGATTTGCAATCATCAAGTACATTGCTGCATAAAATCTGTTTGTGTTTCTCTCCAAATGGAATCCGAGGTTATAGTCTGCTTCATACATATTCATTAAGTGCTTTTTGTTCAGCCAAATAAGGCTTTGAGGTTCCGAGGTCAGAACCATATTACAAACCCTTAAATTCAGTCTTTCGTTTTCAAAAGTAAGACCTTTTACCACAGCTTCAGCGTAACTGAATATCTGTTCTTCTTTGGTATTTAATATTGATTTTTGTGACCTCACCTCCATAAATGTAAATGGTGTTTGTATCATTGTTTCCTCCTGTTTTTGGGTACAAAAAGAGCCGAACTTGAAATCAATCAAATTCGGCTCTAATCTCTGTTCTGTTGTTTTTGCTTTTGAATTTGTAACCAACGGTCAAGCAGTTTAATTACAATTCCTTCTATTCTTTCCTGCGAGAATGAACGGGGAAAGTATTTCTTCAGCAAATCCTCTGAAAGAACAACATTTCGATTTATGGGTTTCTTCTGCTCCATCATAATCTCTAACATTGTATCTTCATTAAGTTTACCTTCTTGACTTAACTTTTTCATTCTCTGTGCCTGTGAGAGCGACGGCATAGCCTGTTCACTATCAATGGTTTCGACAAGCAGCTCTTGTTCTTCGGGTTTAAGATATGAGATTTCACAAGCAGGGGTTATACCCATTTTCTTGTCATCAACCATATCTTGAAGCGGTTGGTTCAACTCGTTAAGGCGAATATATCGTCTTATTTGTGATGAACTATCTGTTGATTCATCAGCTAAAACATCTCTTGAGCGTTTGTTTTCAAAATTGTGTCCAACTTGGACACAATTTTTTTCTGATGATTTTGAGGGTCTGCCTGCTTGCCTTTTTATGGCTTCAAGCTTCATCTTATATGCCCTTGCTTTCTCCATCGGAGAAATAGCTTCTCTTTGCAAGTTACTGTCAACCATCATTATCGTTGCGGCATCTCTATCAACATTTCTGACTATTGCAGGTATGTTGTCTACGCCTGCAAGCTCACAAGCTCGCATCCTTCTGTGACCGCTTATCATTTCATATCCACCTTCCTCACGGGGTCGAACAATAACGGGGGATAACACTCCGTATTCCTTCACACTTTCAAGTGTTTCTCTCATATATTCATCATCCTTAACCTCAAACGGATGGTCGGGAAATGGGTGAATATCTTTCAAAAGGATTTTCTTTACAACTTCGTTTGCATCTGACATTGGATTCCTCCTTTCTTCAAAAATTTTATTGACATAGTGTTTTTGTTCCTATATAATTCAAGAAGGAACATAATCAACTATGTTCCTTCTTGATTGTTGATAAGTTTTATTAAGTAAGTAATTAAGCATAAAAAGCAAAGACTTTTTTTCTACCATTTTCTCTACCAAATCACCGAAAATACGGTAGAAATAATTTTTTGATAATTTTTTGAGTTTTGGGTAGCAAGTGGTCTAAAGCCTTATTTTTCAAGGCATACAGGGTTTGTTTTAATGGTTTTAAGTTGTCACCAGTTGTAATCATATACAGACTGGGGGTCAAGAGGCCGTGAGTTCAAGTCTCGCCACTCGGACCATCTTCAGAAAGGCTGAAATCGTTGATATACAACGGTTTCAGCTTTTTTCATTTCTTCAAAAATCCGCAAATGGTCCTTATTTGGTCCTTATTGCAAAAATCACGAAAGCCGGGAAGCCTTAAGTATCAAGGCCTCCCGGCTTTTTGCGTGGGTCTTGTCGGGTGTTTTTTATGAGCGATTTTTGCCCGATAAATAATCATAAAGCTGATCCATATCAATCAAGTTCCTATTCCCTATAAGGGTAGAAACAATTTTCTTTTCCTCAACCAGTCTGCGAAGACCTCTTTCGGTTAAAGCGGTATTGCTATCAGACTCTTTTATTTCTTTAATCGCCTGCTTTATTGTGCGCATTTTAGGGGCCATGGACATTTTATCACCTCCAAGTTTGTACGTTACGTACGTTGACGTTT
>CAZJOH010000070.1:0-13443 GCA_964547575.1 uncultured Clostridium sp. | reverse complement strand
GCCCGCACGCAGAGGCGTTCCTCAGATTGAAGTTACATTTGATATAGACGCAAACGGTATTGTTCACGTTTCCGCAAAGGATCTCGGCACTCAGAAGGAGCAGTCAATTTCGATCACCTCCTCAACCAATATGTCCAAGGAAGATATCGAAAAGGCTGTTGCAGATGCTGAAAGATTTGCACAGGAAGATAAGCAGCGCAGAGAAGAGGTTGACACACGCAACGGTGCAGACCAGATGGTTTACCAATGTGAAAAGCTTCTCAGCGAAGAGGGCGATAAGTTCAGCGATGACGAAAAGACAGCTCTCAACGAAAAGATTGATGCTCTTAAGGAAGCACTCAAGGGCGAAGATATCAACCTTATCAAGTCGAAGCAGGAAGAGCTTACCCAGAAATTCTATGAAGTTTCCGAAAAGCTCTATAAGGCAGCTCAGGAGGCTGCTCAGGCTCAGCAGGGTGCAGCACCCGGCGGCGAGGGCTACACAGAAGCAAACTACACGGATGTTGATGATAACAACTGATCTTCCGTTCTAAAAAGGAGCAATACCCTTGGCTGATAAACGAGATTATTATGAGGTTCTCGGCGTTTCAAAAAGCGCAAGCGAGGACGAAATAAAAAAAGCATACAGAAAAAAGGCTAAAGAATATCACCCGGACCTCCATCCGGGTGATGCCGAGGCTGAAGCTAAATTTAAGGAAGCCAATGAAGCTTATGAGGTGCTTTCCGACAGCCAGAAAAAAGCCCGTTATGACCAGTTCGGTCATGCAGGCGTAGACCCGAATTACGGCGCAGGCGGCGGTTTTGGAGGCTTCGGCGGCGACGGCATGGAATTTGACCTCGGTGACATCTTCGGTTCATTCTTCGGCGGCGGTTTCGGAGGTTCAAGGCAGTCTAACCCCAATGGTCCCCGCAGAGGTGAGGATGTTCAGGCGAGAGTTACAATCTCGTTTGAGGAGGCAGCCAAGGGCTGCAAGAGGTCAATCGATATTAACCGTGTTGATTCCTGTAACGAATGCCACGGCTCGGGTGCAAAGGCAGGCACATCGCCCAAAACCTGCCCCGATTGCGGCGGCAGAGGCTTTGTCAATGTTCAGCAGAGAACAGCTTTCGGCGTTATCTCAACCCAGAAATCATGCCCCAAATGTTCGGGCAAGGGCAGAGTTATTGATGACCCGTGCCAGAAGTGCAGGGGAACGGGCAGAGTATCAACCAAAACCTCGGTTGAAGTCAACATACCCGCAGGTATTGATGACAGACAGATTTTCAATGTCAGCGGTGCAGGCAATGCAGGTGTTAACGGCGGACCCAAGGGCGACCTTAAGGTTGCAGTATTTGTAAGACCGCATTCCCACTTTGAGCGTGACGGCTACAACGTATGGCTTGAACAGCGTATCAGCTATACTCAGGCGGCACTCGGCGATAACATCCGCATCCCCACTCTTGACGGCGATGTCAAGTTTGATATTCCCGCCGGAACGCAGTCGGGTACGGTGTTCAGCCTCAAAGGTAAAGGAATTCAGATTCTTAACGGCAGAGGCAGAGGCGACCAGCTTGTACGTATAATTGTTGATGTTCCCAAGTCTTTAAGCCACAGACAAAAAGAAATTCTTATGGAGTTTGAAAAAGAGCTCGGCGTTCAGAGAGGCGCACCCGTCGGAAGCGGCAAGGAAGGCTTCTTTGATAAATTCAAGAATAAAAAATAATCAGTAGGGCGGGGGCTTGCTCCCGCCGTTTTGCTTTTGAGGTATACCATGAAATATGAAGCAGTAATTTTTGACCTTGACGGTACTTTGACCGATACTCTCGGCGATTTGAAGAACAGCGTGAGTTATGCAATGCGTGAATTCGGATTTCCCGAAAGAACAACCGATGAAGTGCGCTCGTTTGTCGGCAACGGAGTGAGAAGGCTGATTGATTTAAGTGTTCCTGAAAATACGGATTCGGAAACTGCGGCAAAGTGTCTTGCTGTTTTTAAAGAATACTATAAAAACAATTCCCTTGTTGAAACAAAGCCCTATGACGGTATAATCGAGATGCTCGAAAATATTAAAGATAACGGAATAAAAACCGCAGTTGTGACGAACAAAATGCACGAAGCGGCAGAGAATATAGTCAATATTTTCTTTGGAGAGCTTATAGATTTAACTCTCGGTCAGGTTGACGGAATGGCACAAAAGCCGCAGCCTGACGGCATTAATTGTGTTCTTGAAAGGTTCGGTGTGTCGAAAGAAAAAGCGGTCTATATCGGCGATTCCGAGGTTGACTGCATAACCGCCAAAAACGCAGGCATTCCCTGCATCGGCGTAACATGGGGCTTCCGAGATAAGTCGGTTTTGCTTGAAAACGGTGCGGATTTTATTGCAGAGACTCCCGAAGATATAATTGAATTTATAATGTAAGTGCTGCTTTTGCGGCACTTTTTTATTGCATTTGCTTTTACATAATATTATAATAAATTCAGGTGATTTTATGGCTGATAATTATATTGTAAACCGACTCTTTGCAATGCAGGATTTGAAATACCGTGATTTCCATTCAAGGCTTATGCCGACGGTAGAAAAATCAAAGATAATCGGTGTACGAACTCCCGATTTAAGACAATTTGCAAAGGAAATTTTAAACAGCCCTCTTGCCGACAGTTTTATCGGAAATCTGCCCCATGAATACTATGAGGAAAACAATCTTCATGCATTTCTGATTGAAAAAATCAAGGACTATGATAAATGCATTGAAGAAATAAACAGATTTCTGCCTTTTGTCGATAACTGGGCAACCTGCGATATGATGCGTCCGAAAATTTTCAAAAAGCATCTGCCCGAATTGTTCGGTGAAATCAGAAAGTGGCTCGAATCCGATGATACATATACCGTGCGTTTCGGCATTGAGTGCCTTATGTGTTTTTATCTTGATGAAAATTTCAGCCCCGAATATTCCGAAATGATTTCAAAAATCCGAAGTGACGAATACTACATAAAAATGATGCAGGCATGGTATTTTGCAACGGCGCTTGCAAAGAGATACGATGAAATCGTTCCGTATCTCGAGCAAAACAGACTTGACACCGATACGCATAACAAAACTATTCAGAAATCGGTTGAAAGCTATCGTATAACCGGTGAACAAAAAGCTTATCTAAGAACTCTGAAAAGGTAATTTTTGTTGCATTATACTTTTTAGTGTGATAAATTATAAATATATTATCGGAAAAGGGGATAGAAATGAAAAAAGTATTGTCTGTTCTTCTGGCGGTTTTAACCGTTATATCATGCATGAGCTTTGCATATGCATCGGAGGTGTATCCCGTGAAGCGTGAGGATATCCGAGTCAGAGACCCTTATATTCTTGTTTATGACGGAAAATATTATATGTACGGCACCTGCCTTGCATACGGCAAGGGCTACGGCTGCTGCGTGAGCGAGGATCTGGAAAATTGGACGGAGAGAATTCAGGTTTTCACACCCGAAGAAAATTCCGATATGGAAGCCGATTTCTGGGCGCCCGAGTGCCATTACTACAACGGCAGCTTCTATCTTTTTGCAACCTACCGTTCAAAGGCGAGCGGCAAAAGAGGTACGGCGATTTTTAAGTCCGATTCGCCGACGGGTCCGTTTGAATTATGGAGTGACGGTCACGCAACTCCCAAAGAAATAGACTGTATTGACGGCACTCTTTATATTGACAAAAACGGTCAGCCGTGGATGGTTTATGTGAATGAATGGACCTCAAGCCCCGATGAAGTCGGCGAAATGGCGGCGGCAAAATTGAGCGCAGATTTAAAATCTTTTATCAGTGAACCAATTGTCCTTTTCAGGGCAAGAAAGCATCTGTGGACAACGGGCAGTGTTACCGACGGTCCGACTTTTTATCGCACGGAAAACGGCAGACTTATCATGCTGTGGTCAAATCTTTCAAAATCGGGCGGCTACGCAGTCGGTATGGCTGTTTCCGATAACGGTGAAATTGACGGCAACTGGATTCATTATCCCGAGGCCTTTTATGAAAGAGGAAGCAGCTTTGAATATGACGGCGGACATCCGATGCTGTTTTATACTCTTGACGGTCGGCTTACAATGTCAATCCATTCTCCTAACGGAGAAACGGACGGCGTGTTTGAAACGGTAAAATTCCTTGCACTTAAGGATACGGGAAATATGCTTGAAATTGAAGATAAATACACCTTCGGCGATATATTTTATGGGGTGTTTTTTGAAGTATATTACAACATAATCAAACTTTGGTACAAAATCTTTTAAGGAGAATTATTTATGTATTACAGAATTGAAAACGAATTTTTAACATGCGAAATTGATGATATGGGCGCTCAGCTTCATTCGCTCAAGTCCAAGGAAAACGGAACGGAATATATCTGGCAGGGCAACCCCGATATATGGTACGGTCAGGCACCGGTTCTTTTCCCTGTTATCGGTCAGCTTATCAATGACAAATATTTTTATAACGGCGTGGAATACACAATGCCCAAGCACGGTCTTGCAAGAAAGCTTCTTTTTAAGGTGAAGGAATGCGAAGGTGCAAAGGCTGTTTTCAGCCTTGAAAGCGATGAAAATACCCTTAAAGCTTATCCGTTTGAGTTTGAATATCTTGTTTCCTTTGAGCTTAAAGGAAAGGCACTTGTTAACACAATGACCGTTGTTAACAAAACAAAAGGAGAGATGTATTTTTCGGTAGGTGCTCATCCGGGATTCAACTGCAAGGTTGGCGATGTCATTGAATTTGAACAGTCCGAAACACTTGCAACTGAACGCATTGACAAAGAAAATCTTATTATTCCCGAGAAATTCCCGTTCATGGAAAATGAAAAGAGCTTTGTTATCACAAAGGAGATTTTTGAACCCGATGCACTTATTCTTTCCGATATTAAATCGGAAAAGCTTTGCATCAAGGGTGAAAATGAGATTGAATTCACCTTCGGCAAATGTCCCTTCCTCGGAATCTGGGCAAAGCCGGGTGCGCCTTATGTCTGCATTGAACCCTGGTACGGCGTAAACGACGGCAGAGAGGTTAAAAAGGATATCTCCGAAAAGAGAGGCATTGAACGCCTTGATGAAGGCGAAACCTTCGAATTTTCATGGACAGCCGAAATTATCTGAAGAGGGTAGATTTTTATGACTAAAAGAATAATTTCCGTTCTGCTTGTACTGAGCATGATTTTTGCATTCATGCCTGCCGCTTTTGCAGAAGAAACAACGGCGAAGCTTTATACGTTTTTTGGCGACGGTATGCTGTTTAAGCAGAACGAAGAAGCTGTCATTTCCGGAACAGGTAAAGCGGGCAGCAAGATTGTTTCCGAACTTTACAGCGCTGAAAATTTTCTTGTTGCAGGCGGTGAATCAACAGTTTTGACCGACGGCACATTTGCCGTTTCTTTTCCTGCCCCTGCAGGAAGCTATGAAAAGCATACCGTTGTTCTGAAATGTAACGGAACAGAGTTTGCAAGACTCAACAATGTCGTTTTCGGCGAACTATGGATTGCAAACGGTCAGAGCAACATGCAGTATCCTCTTGCTCAGGCAAAGCGGGGCAGAGAAATGTTTGCAAATCAGGAAAAGCTCAGCGAATGGCTGCGTGTTCTGCTTGTGCCTGCAATTCCCGAATATAAAGGCTCAACATCACTTGCGCCCGTTGAGCCTCAGCCCGATATCCCCGGTGCAAAGTGGGTAACAGGTGAAAATCCTGATGTTTATTCCATGAGTGCCGTTGCATATTTCTTTGCGGAAGAATTGCTTGAAGAGCTTGATATGCCCGTCGGTATTCTCAATGTTCCTCTCGGCGGAACATCTATTGCTTCGTGGATTTCGAGAGAAGCGATTGACGGTGATGCGCAGGTTAAAAATGATTTTGTTTCAAGCGGCGACTATATTGAAAAATCCGACTGGGATGAAGAAGATTTTAATATTTACGCTGATATGACCATTAACTATAATCTCAAAATGGAAGCTCTTAAGAATTTCAGAGTTTCGGGCATGATATGGTATCAGGGCGAGAGCGATATAATGATGGGTTGGAGCGGCGAGAGATATGCAAGAGCCTTTGACCTCATGCAGCGTTCATATACCGAGCTTTATAGCTATAAAGACGGACTTATGCCGATTATCTTTACCCAGTTAGCACCTTATTATTATTCCGATGAAGGCTATAACCTCACCGATATGAATATTGCATTCACGGATATTCAGAAGCAAAGACCCGAATCAAGGGCAGTTGTTTCCGTTAACGATATTCCCGTAACCTTTATTCCCGAAGCCGGTCTTATCCACCCCGAGAGCAAGGAGGAAATATCGGACAGAATGGCTTATGCCGCTATGGGGCTTGTTTACGGCGAATACGAAACTTATACCGCTCCCACTCTTAAAAATGCAGAAATTAAAGACGGAAGCATATATGTTTCGTTTAATAATATCGGTAACGGCATAAAATCGAAGGGCGACACGGTTTACGGCTTTGCTCTTTGCGGCAAGGACGGTGTATATGTTCAGGCGAATGCCGAGATAGTCGGTGAAAATTCCGTCAGAGTATGGAGCGAAAATATCAAGGAGCCTTGCTCTGCAAGCTATGCATACTGCGTAAGCAATCAGCGTGCAAATCTTTACGCAACTGATGCCGATGGTTTTGCCATGCCCGTAAGCCCGTTTGTTACGGATAAGAATTATAATACGCATTTTTATAAGGACAAAATTTGGGCAGACTGCGAGGAGCTTTATATCTGGCATACAGAAACAGATGCAGTTTCAAAATTTTATCCTTCATGGACTGCAGAAAACGCCGATATTTCTGCTTCGGAAAATGATGCTTACAGCGGCGCAATGGGAATGAATATAAAAGCAAAAAGCGAGAGCTTCTCCGTAAGTCCGATTTTAACATATGAAGACAATGGGAAGGCAACGGCATTTTTTGATACCGATACGGATTATTCCGATTATTCCGAAATGAGCTTTTATGTTAAGAATAACGGAACAAATGACGCTGTTTTTGACGGAATTAAATTCACAAAAAACAAAGTTGTTTGGTATTCCGCAGTTTCACAGGAAGTTATTCCTGCCGACGGCGAATGGCATAAGATAACCGTTAATCTCAACCGTGTTCATCTTTTCGGTAACGAATGCGGCTTTGCTTATACGAACGAAAGACTTGACGATGTAACCAATATTGAATTCATGTTTTCAGCATCGGACGATAATTCGGATATCAGTCTTGACTGCATCCGTTTTAACCCTTCAACGGAAAAAGTTAGAGCAGGCTTTGATGCGGATATCTCAAAAGCAGATAACGCATTTGAATTCATATCGGCTCTGTTCGTAAGATTTATAGGATTGTTTGCAAATTTGTTCAGTTAATATAAAAGAGGTTGTTTCTCGAACGAAACAACCTCTTTGTTATTATAATGTTTTTTCTGCGTATCTTACAGCCGACATTGCATCCGTGCCGTAGCTGTCTGCGCCTATCATGGAAGCATATTCTTCGGTCATAACCGCACCGCCGACCATTACCTTGCAGTCGGGAGCTTCTTTTCGCAGGAGCTTAATCGTTTCCTCCATTGCAGGTACGGTTGTTGTCATAAGCGCACTCAGTCCTACGAGCTTTGCACCGCTTGTTTTAACCGTATCAACGATTTTTTCGGGAGCAACGTCTTTTCCGAGGTCGATAACCTCATAGCCGTAATTCTCAAGAAGCACTTTAACTATATTTTTGCCGATATCGTGGATATCACCCTTTACGGTTGCGATAACAATCTTTCCTTTTTTGTTTTCGCCTGCGGGAATTGCGGATTTTATTGCATTAAACGCTTCCTTTGCCGCCTGCGCACTCATGAGAAGCTGCGGAAGATAAACTCTTTTTTCTTCAAAGCCCTTGCCGACTGTGTTGAGGGCAGGGATAATCATGGAATTGATTATTTCCATGGGAGGCGTTGTTTTGATAAGCTCTGCCGCTTCAATGCCTGCCTGCTCTTTGAGTCCGCTGATTATGCAGCCGTCAAGACCTGTGCTTGATTTTTGTTCGGCCTTCTTTTCAGCAGGTTCAAGCGATTGTGCAAATTCAATATAATCCGTGCAGTTTCCGTCCTTGCCCGTAAGGGCCATGAAGCAATTCCATGCCTTCATCATTTCGGTTGAAAAAGGATTGATTATGGCACAGTCAAGTCCGTTCTGCATTGCCATTGTGTAGAATACGGCATTCACATCTGCTCTTGAAGGCAAACCAAATGAAATGTTTGAAACTCCGAGACTGGTCTTTATACCCATTCCATGCAACATCTTAACTGCTTCAAGAGTTATATTTGCGCTGTCTGAATCGCTTGAAACTGCCATTGCAAGGGGGTCAACTATGATATCGTTTTTGCCTATGCCGTATTCTGCGGCACGGGCGATTATTTTTTCGGCAATCTCAACTCTGCCCTTTGCGGAATCGGGTATGCCGTTTTCATCAAGCGTTACGGCAATAACAACGCCGCCGTATTTTCTGATAAGCGGAAATACTGCTTTTATACTCTCTTCCTTGCCGCTTACGGAGTTGATAAGAGCCTTGCCGTTATAGATTCGCATTGCCTTTTCCATTGCAATCGGATCAACCGTATCTATCTGCAAGGGAAGGTCGATAACGCTTTGCAATGCACGGATAACGTTTACCATCATTTCCGCTTCGTCAATTTCAGGTAAACCGACGTTTACATCAAGGATTGAAACACCTTTTCTGTTCTGTGCTATGCCTTCGTTGAGGATATAATTTATGTCATTTTCACGCAGAGCCTCTTTGAATCTTTTTTTGCCTGTCGGATTGATTCTTTCGCCGATAATAACGGGCGCATCGCCTATTTCAACGGCGTGGGTGTATGATGAAACAACCGTAAGATTTTTCTTTTCGGGGAGCTTAAAGGGCAGATTTTTTGTTTTCTCAACCGTTTTTCTGATATGCTCGGGAGTGGTGCCGCAGCAGCCGCCGATTATTGTTGCACCCATTTTAACGATTTCGCACATAATATCGGCGAACTCGTCTGCATCAACATCAAAAACTGTTTTGCCGTTTTCATTTCTCGGAAGTCCTGCATTCGGATTTACAATCACGGGAACACTTGCATTCTTTATGAATTCGGGAACAATTTCAAGCATCTGCTTCGGACCGAGGGAACAGTTCATGCCTATTGCATCCGCTCCGAGACCCTCGAGCATTGCAATCATTGCGGCGGGATTTGCTCCGGTCATAAGCTTCTTTTCTTCATCATAAACGCAGGTTACAAAAACGGGCAGGTCACAGCTTTCTTTTGCTGCAAGAACAGCCGCTTTTGCTTCAAGGCTGTCATTCATTGTTTCGATAAGAACAAGGTCTGCGCCTGCATCTGCGCCGATTTTTATGCTCTCAGAGAAAACCTCAACAGCCGTTTCAAACGGTAAATCGCCGAGCGGTTCAAGCATTTTACCCAGAGGACCTATATCAAGAGCAACGAAGGCATCATATCCCTCGCATGCGGTTTTGGCGTTGTTTATTGCCGCCGTTATAATCTCTTCAAGGTTATCAAATTTAAAACGGTTTGCGCCGAAGGTGCAGGAGGTTATGATGTTTGCTCCTGCGTCAAGATACAAGCGGTGCATTTCGATTATCTTCTCGGGATGGGTTATATTCCAGCTTTCGGGATATTCTCCTGCTTTAAGTCCCCATGACTGAAGCAGTGTACCTGCTCCGCCGTCACAGTAAGTTATTCCGTTTTTGATTTTTTCGAGAATGTTCATTTTATCAGTCCCTATAAGGGCAGTTTGTTCCGCTGCAGGTCATGCAGCCGTTGCCCTTGCATTTATTCTTTTCTTTCCCTATGCCGATTATTGCCGTAACCGATTTTTTCGGCACCATCATAAGACTTTCCGTAAGGCTTAATCCTATATTTTTGCCCGCATACAGAAAATCAACAATTTTTCTTTGGCAGTCAATACACAAATCTCCGTAGCCCGGACTGAATCTCGGTCGGAGAAAGTCGGGGTTATCAAGCGAGAGATTTATTTTATCGCAGAATGCTTCAACAGCCGCCGACCCGACGCAGTCCGTAACAATTCCTTTTATCGGCGAAATCACGGAGTTTCTCTCAATCAGCCTTTGCGAGCTTGTGCCTGTTGTTGCGGCAAGGATATATGCTTCTTCACAGCCCTCAAGATTTTTTCTGAGAGAATTGCTTCCGGTCTGCATAAAGCCGAGGTCAACGCCGTTTTCTGTTAATTTCACGGGAATCTTTGCAAAGCAGGCTCTGAAATCGGCGTTTGCCGAAAATTCGGAAATTGCTTCATCAATTATTTTGTTATCAATACCGTTTGCGGAATAATAGCCGAGATAAACGGCGACCTCCTTCGGGTCAATCGTTATCTCGGCTGCCGCAGATTTTATAATTTCAATCATTCTGTTATATCCTTTCGGGGAAAACCTTTCCCGAGAAAGTGCGGATTCTGTTTATTTCTTTTTGAATATCAAAAGTTTGCTGAAAATATAATTCATAATAATAACAATAAATCCCACAACAAGCTTTGAAACAAGCTCGTTCCATTCAAGAAGAGTTACCATAACAAACATTCCGAGCATTTCAACAACAAGAGAGAATACTCTTGCGCCGATAAATCCCGTAAATTCTTTGCCTGCAACCGAAGGCTTCCAGCTTTTTGATTCAAACACAAACAGCTTGTTTGTTACAAATGCAAAAATAACACCTGCAACCCATGCTATGAGATTGGCATCAAGATATTCGCTGCCGCCGCTGAAAAGCTCAACGATTTTTGAATCGGCAGGAACAATTGTGTTGAAAACGCCGTTCCATCCGATTGCCGCAAAAAACTGTTTTGTTAAATAAAATACGGCTAAATTGACCAGCGTTGTCATTACACCGAAAAAGATATAAGACACAATTTCTTTGGTAAAGAATTTGTCAATCAGTTTGCCGATAAAGCTTTCTTTCTTGAAAAGCCTGAATAAAAGTTCTCTTATTTTCTCAATCATTTCTGTCTCCAAAGAATATTTATTGCCGCAAATAATAAATATATTTTAAAACAAAACAATAATAAAGTCAATAAATGCTTGCATTTTTGGCGTGTTATGATAAAATAATATGAGGTGAATTTATGAAAAGCATCTCAAAGGCAAAAAACAGAATATATCTTCTCGATGAAATAAGAGGCTTTGCGGTTTTATGCATGATATTCTACCATGCGTTCTATATTCTCGGAGCAACTTTCGGGTGGAATGCGGCAGGAGAGCTGTTTGAATTTTTTAAACCTGTTCAGCCATTCTTTGCAGGGATATTCATTTTTATTTGCGGAATATCCTGCACCCTTTCAAAGAGTAATCTTAAAAGGGGTTTGATTCTTCTCGGAATTGCGTTGGGAATGACCTTTATAACGGCGTTTGTTATGCCGAAAATAGGATTTGCCGAGTGCGAAATATATTTCGGCATTCTTCATTTTCTTTCGGTTTCAATTCTGATTTATGCCCTGCTTTCAAAGAAAATCGGAAAAATCTCCGTTTTTACGGGAATACTTGTTTGTGCAATCCTTTATGCTTTTACAAGCGGAATAGAAACAGGAAAACTGGTTTACGGCGAGCTTATCAGTTTTGTGCTTCCCGAAAAACTCTATGAAACAAATCTTTTTGTTCCTTTGGGTATATATAATTCCGAATTTTTCTCGGCGGATTATTTTCCGCTTTTCCCCGATATATTTATCTTTTTTGCAGGTGTTTTTGCAGGAAAACACTTCATTTCAAAAGGCTACCCCGAGTGGTGCTGTCAGAGCAAAATACCGTTTTTCTCTTTTCTCGGAAGAAACGCACTGCTTATATATGTTGCCCATATGCCCGTGATTTTCGGTGCGGCATATTGCATTGACATGATATTAAATTAATTTATAGGAGAGATAAACATGAGCGAATGCAGCGGCAATTGCTCGAACTGTGCGAGCAATTGCGATTCAAGAAAAGAATCGCAGGATATGAGAATACCCTGCGGACCCTTCAGTAATATCGGAAAGGTTATCGGTGTTGTAAGCGGTAAGGGCGGTGTCGGTAAATCGCTTGTTACTTCGCTTCTTGCAACCGCTATGCAGAAAAGAGGCAACGCCTGCGCCGTTCTTGATGCGGATATAACAGGTCCCTCAATTCCCAAGTCGTTTGGTGTTTCGGCAAGAGCAAAGGCTGACGAAAGCGGACTTCTTCCCGAAAAAAGCAAAAACGGAACGAAGATTATGTCCGTCAACCTTCTCCTTGAAAATGAGGAATCTCCCGTTGTATGGAGAGGCCCCGTTATTTCGGGAGTTATCCAGCAGTTCTGGAAGGATGTTGCGTGGGGCGATGTTGACTATATGTTTGTGGACATGCCTCCCGGAACGGGCGATGTATCGCTTACCGTTTTCCAGAATCTTCCCGTTGACGGAATTGTTATAGTTACCACTCCGCAGGATTTGGTAACAATGATTGTCAAAAAAGCTTTCAATATGGCAAAGCTTATGAATATTCCCGTTATCGGTCTTGTTGAAAATATGAGTTATTTTTCATGCCCCGACTGCGGTAAGGAATATAAGATTTTCGGTGAAAGCAAGATTGATGAAATCGCAAAGGAACTCGGTGTTCCCGTTCTTGCAAGAATTCCCATTGACCCTAAAACCGCAGCTCTTGTGGATAAGGGTGCAATAGAGCTTGCTGATGATAAATGCGTAGCCGATGCTGTTGAAATCATTTCAAAGATGTAATAATATTTAGGAGTTGAAAATATGCTTGATATCAGATTTTTGAGAGAAAACCCCGATATCGTCAAGGAAAATATTAAAAAGAAGTTTCAGGATAATAAGCTCTCTCTTGTTGACGAGGTAATCGAGCTTGATGCCAAATCCAGAGCAATAAAAACCGAAGCAGACAGCCTTCGTGCAAACCGTAACAAGGTTTCAAAGGAAATCGGCGCACTCATGGCTCAGGGCAAAAAGGATGAAGCCATGGCTGCAAAGTCAAAGGTAACGGAATTCTCCGAAAGACTTGCCGAATGCGAAAAGCTTGAAGCCGAATATTCCGAAAAGGTAACAAAGATAATGATGACTATTCCCAACATTATCGACCCGAGTGTACCTATCGGTAAGGATGACAGTGAAAATGTTGAGGTTACCAAATACGGTGAACCCGTTGTTCCGGATTTTGAAATTCCCTATCATTCCGAAATTATGGAACGCTTCAACGGCATTGACCTTGATGCTGCAAGAAACGTTGCAGGCAACGGCTTCTATTATCTCATGGGCGATATCGCAAGACTTCACTCTGCAGTTATCTCTTATGCAAGAGATTTTATGATTGACAGAGGATTCACTTACTGCGTACCTCCCTTTATGATTCGCAGCAATGTTGTAACAGGTGTTATGAGTTTCGAAGAAATGGATGCTATGATGTACAAAATCGAAGGCGAAGACCTTTACCTTA
>CAZJOH010000069.1:0-13541 GCA_964547575.1 uncultured Clostridium sp. | reverse complement strand
ACTCATAATAAAAATAGCTCTGCGTGTGATTTGCTTTGGCATTATATCATATCGTAATGAGAAATGCAAGTGAAATTTTGTTTTTTCGTAAATATTTTTATTTTTTAATAATTTATAAACAAATGTATGTTATATTTTAGTCGGAGGTGCATATTATGCCTAAAATTCTTATTGTTGAAGATAACGTTGACCTTAACCGTGCCGTTTGCAGCTTTCTTTCGGGAAAAGGATATGAAACCTATGCAAGTCTTGATGCAAATGAAGCATACGATGTTCTTTATGAAAACCAGATTGATATCATTATTTCGGATATTATGATGCCCGGCACTGACGGGTTTGAGTTTGCGAAGGCAATCAGAGAATATAATAAAGAAACCCCAATTATTTTTATGACTGCAAGAGACGATTTCACCGCAAAGCAGCTCGGATATTCAATCGGTATCGATGATTATATGGTAAAACCCATTGATCTTGATGAGCTTAATCTTCGCATAGGCGCACTTTTGAGAAGAGCTAAAATCGCAAACAGCAGAAAGCTTATTATCGGAGATCTTGTGCTTGATGCCGATGAACATTCAGCTTATTACAATGACGAAGAAATACAGCTTACAGTTCGTGAATTTGACCTGCTTTTCAAGCTCCTCTCCTACCCCAAAAAAGCATTTACCCGTTCACAGCTTATGGATGAGTTCTGGGATATCGACACAAACTCAAGCACAAGAACCGTAGATGTATACATAACAAAAATCAGAGATAAGTTTTCTCACTGCAACGAATTTGAAATTGTAACCGTTCACGGACTCGGCTACAAGGCGGTGATTAAAGGATGAAAAGAAAGCCTCTGAACAAAGCAGGAATTTTTATTTGTTACTTTCTTTCATTTTTTGCATTGGTTGGATTTGCTTTAACTTGTAACATGGTTTTATTTTTAAGGCTTTTAAGTGACAGCCTTGACCTTGTTTTTACCAAGGAGAACACTTATCTTGCCGCTCTTTTCACATTCTGGAATGCAGTATTTCTTGGCTTGGTATTTGCATTTTTTAACTATTTTCGAAGAAAAATAACAATCGAAAAACCAACCAAAAGAATTCTTGAAGCAACAAAAAAGATCACAAACGGAGATTTCACAATTAAACTCAAACCGTTTATGGTGCCTGCCATTCCTTACGAATACAATCTTATAATCGAAGATTTGAACAAAATGGCAGAAGAGCTTTCGGGCATTGAAACACTGCGAACGGATTTTATCGCTTCGGTTTCTCACGAGCTTAAAACTCCCCTTGCAGTGCTTCACAATTACGGAACCTTGCTTGAGCAACCCGATTTGTCTGAAGAAAAAAAGCTGGAATACGCAAAAACAATAGTCAGCACATCGGCGCATCTTTCAAGCCTTATTTCAAATATTCTTAAACTTAACAAACTTGAGAATCAGAAAATTTATCCGAATCTTCAAAAAATGTGCCTGAGCGAACAGCTTTGCGAAATCGCTCTTGCCTTTGAGAATATCAGAGAGGATAAAAATCTTGAATTGGATGCGGATATTGAAGAAAATGTATTCATCAAGTCAGACCCTGAGCTTATAAAAACGGTATGGACCAATCTTATATCAAATGCTTTTAAATATACCGACAGCGGAACTATAGGTATCAAGCTTAAAACAGAAAACAACAAAGTTATTGTAAGCATATCCGATACAGGCTGCGGAATGGATGCAGAAACCATAAAACATATTTTCGACAAATTTTATCAGGGCGACGCCTCACGCTCATCAAAAGGAAACGGGCTGGGTCTTGCACTTGTAAAAAAGGTCATTGATTTGTTTGGCGGAGAAATAATTGTTGAGAGCACTCCGGGAAAAGGAAGTACATTCAGCGTTATTCTTGGTTCACTTAACAAATCATAAACAAAAAATCATAAATTCATAAACGAGTTGACTGTATTATGTTGCTATTATAAACACAAGGAGAAATTCTATATAATGGAAAATAACCAGGTAACATATACTTATTCAGCTGCAGAAAATGAGGAAATCAAAAAGATAAGACAAAAATATGAAATGAAATCCGAAAAAGAAGTTACTCTTGAAAAGATAAGAAAGCTTGATAGAAGCGTAAACGAAATTGCAACTGCGGTTTCAATCTGCACCGGCTGCATAGGAACACTTGTTTTCGGAGCCGGATTCAGCATTATTATGATGTATGCCGATAAATATTTCCGGGCAGGCGTTATTCTCGGATTAATCGGATTGACAATTGCTGTTTTGGCATATCCCATCAATCAATTGGTTATTTACAAAAGACGCAAAAAAATCTCCCCGATAATTCTTGAACTTACCGATACACTGATGAGCAAAAATTCCCAGCGCACATTTAATATCTCATAAAAAAATCCTCCGGACTACGGAGGATTTTTTTATTCAATGTAATTATTTTGTACCGAAAATTCTGTCACCTGCATCGCCGAGACCGGGCACGATATAGCCGTGGTCATTGAGATGGTCATCAAGTGCGCCGACAAAGATATCAACATCGGGATGTGCTTCTTTAAGAGCATCGAGTCCTTCGGGAGCTGCAATAATGCACATAAACTTTATTTCCTTGGGATTACGCTTTTTAATCTGAGAAATCGCATCAATTGCCGAACCGCCCGTTGCAAGCATAGGGTCTACAACTATTACTTCTCTTTCCTCGATATCTGCAGGAAGCTTGCAATAATATTCAACCGGCTGAAGAGTTTCGGGATCTCTGTAAAGACCGATATGACCCACTCTTGCGGAAGGAACAAGTGCAAGAACACCGTCAACCATTCCGAGACCTGCACGGAGAATGGGTACGAATGCAAGTTTTTTACCTGCAATAACCTTTGTTTTTGCAACTGCAACGGGAGTTTCGGTTTCAACCTCTTCAAGAGGAAGATCTCTTGTTGCTTCGTAGCACATAAGCATTGCAATTTCGCTTACAAGATTGCGGAATTCCATCGAGCCCGTTTTCTTATCTCTCAGGAAAGTAAGCTTATGCTGGATAAGGGGATGCTCCATTATAACTACCTTTGCCATATTACAATACCTCCGTAAATCAAAATCTTTCTTCAAGCTCTGTAATCTGTGCAATTCTTCTTGCGTGACGTTCCTCACCGCTGAAGGGTGTATCAAGGAAAATATCAACAAGTTCAATTGCCTGCTCGGGAGAAACAACTCTGCCGCCGAGGCAAAGCATATTCGCATCGTTATGAAGTCTTGTCATTTCTGCTGAAAACTTATCGGAGCAGCAACATGCACGGATTCCTTTTACTTTATTTGCCGCAATTGAAATACCTACACCCGTTCCGCAGCAGAGAATTCCGAGCTCGCATTCGCCGCCGACAACACCCTTAGCTGTTTTTTCCGCATAAACGGCATAGTCAACAGATTCAGCCGAATAAGGACCGTAATCCTTATATTCAATATTTCTTTCATCAAGGTGCTTGATAATCACCTGCTTGAGTTCGTAACCTGCATGGTCGCTTCCTAATGCTATCATGTCTTATTCTCCTTTATTAATTCTCAATTTAAGTTCACGCTCTGCTTGAGGCAGTCTTAAGTAAACCGGCGCAAGATTGGCGGAAGGCTCAAAGCAGCCTTCGTTATTTATTGCCGCAAGAGCCGCACCGTAAGCCCTTTGATATCTTCTGTTTTCGCCTGCAAGAACAGCATTTTCAAGCTTGTCCTTGAATGATTTATAACAAAGCTCTGCACCGTCACCTGCAAGATAAATTTTTTCATTATATGCTGAAAGCTCTTCGCAAAGCTCATCAATCGAAATTGCCTTATCCTCGCAAAGACGGATAATCTTTGAATTATCACTCCTGAACAGTGCTGTATAAACCTGATTGCATCTTGCATCCATCGAAACACAAACAAGACAGCTTTCATCAACAAAATTATAAGCCGCAGATTCGAGTGTTGAGATGCCTGCACATGGCTTATCCGAAGAGAGTGCAAGACCTTTTATTGCCGCAACTCCTATGCGTATGCCCGTAAAAGAACCCGGTCCCGCATTAACGCAAAACGCATCTATTTCATCAATTTTCATATCCGCCTGAGAAAGGGCATTATCGACCATCGGCATAAGAGTACGGCTGTGAGTAAGCCCCGCATTGACAAAGCATTCGCTAACAAGAGTATTTCCGTCGGTTACGGCAACGCTCGCCGTTTTTGCCGATGAATCAACCGCAAGTATTTTCAATAAGTTCAGCTCCAATTATTTCTATATTTCTTTCATCGGGATTATCCGTTTTTGTAATGGTTACCCTGACACAATCCTCGGGAAGAATCGCCTCGATATTTTCACTCCACTCGATTATAAGAGTAGCACCTGTATCGAGATAATCGAAATATCCCGTGGAATAAAGGTCATCCCACCCCGATATTCTGTACATATCAAAATGATAAAGTGTTTTACCGTTACCGCGGTATTCGTTAACAAGCGCAAACGTCGGACTGCTTACATCACAATTAATGTTCATTCCCTTTGCAAAGCCGCGTGTAAAAGCGGTTTTTCCTGCGCCCAGATCACCAAACATAGCAATTACAGTGCCGTATTTAACGGATTTTGCAAGTCGGAATCCTATGTTTTCGGTTTGAGCGGAGGAATCGGTTCTGAAAATCGCCATAATTACTTCCTTTTTATCAGCCTTTAAAGTTTGAAATAAGACCGTTAACCATTATCGGGTCATTAGTAATAATACCGTCAACACCGAGTTTGAGCAGCTTTCGTGCAATCTTTTCCTTATCGACAGTCCAAACATTGATTCCTATTCCGTTTTTATGAAGTCTGCGAACATATCTTCTGTTAACAGAAAGAAAATGAGGATGAAGATAGTCTGCCTTGATTTTCTTGGCAAATTCAACATAACCGAAAAGCATCTGAGTATAAGCATGCTTTTTGTTAGGTGCATAAAGATATCCTGTTTTGCATTCCGAATCAACTTTTTTGCACTCAACAAGCACATCGGCACTGAAGCTTGAAATAAGAAGCTTATTAAAAAGGCCGTGAGCCTTAACGGCATCGATTGTTTTTGCAACGATTGACATATCGCCGTCAAGAGGCGGCTTGATTTCAATATTCATTATCTCAATATCTGCCGTTTCGCAAAGAGTCAAAAACTCTTCAAGAGTCGGAAGCTTCGTTCCCTTGAATTTTTCATTGAACCATGAACCGAAGTCATAGCTGCGAAGCTGTTCAAGAGACATTTTTCCGATCTCGCCCGTTCCGTTTGAGGTTTCATCTATAGTATAGTTATGACACACAACAGGAACGCCGTCTGATGAAAGATGAATATCGGTTTCAAAACCGTCTACACCGATTTCGGCAGAACGTTCAAATGCAGGGATAGTATTCTGCGGAGCATCGAGATTGGCACCTCTGTGAGAAATAACCTTACACTTTGCCATTTTAATCACCCTTTAATATTTATTCTTGTTATAGTTTAACAGAATACGTCAGCTATTTCAAGGGCTGACGGCATAAAAAATCGGTGCAGCCGAAAAACTGCACCGATTTTTTCTAAAATCAAAGGGGAAGAGGGATGCTTGCAAGAATTGATTCAAGAGAGTTTTTAATGATATCAATTACTGCTGCTGCATCTGTTTCCTGGAAATAAGCAAGGATATCCTTAACCATTTCGAGAATTCCTGATAATGCTTCCATTTCTTTATCCTCCTGTTTTTATTACAGCATTTTACTGTATAATTGATTATACTCTATAACAAGAGGGATTGTCAACGATAACCATTTATACAATTTTTTTGTTTTGTCTAAAAGAATACAGATTTCTCAGGATTTATTCAAGCATATCCATTATTGCTTTTTTCCCCGTAACACCGATACTTCTGTTTCTTACCGTCCCGTTTTTTATCACAACAAGAGTCGGAATGCTCATGATACCGAACCTTTCAGCAAGTTCTTTTTCGGAATCAACATTCACCTTGCAAACCTTTACCCTTCCGCCGGTTTTCCATGCAACATCCTCAATAATGGGAGAAAGCATTTTGCAAGGAGTGCACCAATCTGCAAAAAAATCAATCAGAACAGTCCCTTTATAATTTTCGACTTCATTTGTAAAGCTGTCACCCGTAATATCAAAAATTTTCATATCCGCTTTCCTTTCTGTTATGAATCGCATTATATTTTTTCTCTACGGGTTTATTTTATACTTAACAATCAGACACCGGGAATAAGCATCATGCCGCCGTTTTGGGTAACTTCGCAATCAATATTATTTTCCTGCATAATTGCATCAACGGTTGTTCCGTACTTCCGTGCAATATTCCATAGGCTTTCGCCTTTTTCACAAAAATATATTGTCAGAGCGCAGGGCTTTCTTCTTTTATCATTCTCTCCCGAAAGCTCAATAGAACCGACATATTTGCAAATCGAATTTGAAAGAATAATTCCTGATAAAAGAAGCTCGGTTTTCAGTTCAAGCCTGCTGTCGCCCGTAACAGCGCATGAGCATGCGGAAATCTGCACCGAGCCGTGGCATACAATTCTATCCGACTTTTCTGTTAGCTTCACCGAATAATCAAAATCTACAGGCTTTTGAACGACTCCTGCCTGATTTTCCGAATCTTTATAAACAATATTTACCTGATAGCTTCCTGAAATCACACATTTATCTTCCTTTGCCGCAAAGGAATAGCGCAAATCCGAGCACCATACAGCAAGCACACAATCAACACTGACACCTATGCTTTCAAGAACAACTTTATTTGTAAAAGATGTATCAAAGCTGCTGTTGAATGTTAAAAGCTCCATACTTTTAGGAGTGTTTTTCACCTCGTATTCGGTTGAATATGCATCTGTTATCAGAGTAAGCGGTGTTTCTTCAAACGAAGCCATAAACAAGCTGAGTCTTGCATTAAGATCAATAAGCCTCATATCGCCCGATGAATCGGACTTCAAAACACCTTCGCACGAAGATACTCCGAGTCTTAATGCACTTATGTTGTTTTCGGTCATTCCGTCAAGCTCCGCAATCTGGCTGATCGGCATTGAATGCTCAACGGATTCTATCGAACCGCTTTCGTCGCCTAAATAATAAATCTTTACCGTACATTCTCCTTTTATCAGTGCTTTATTATTTATTATTTTTGTTTCACCTGAAACTGCACACGCAGAAATATATACAATCTGCGAAGCAGCAGGTTTATCTCCCGGAAGCTCAATTACCTCGCCGATATTAAATGCTCTTTCGTACACGCCCGTCAACGATGCAAAATTATGCTCACGGTTCAATATCTGAATCCCCGCACCGTCTGATGAGCAAAGGACTTCTTCTTCACGTTTTTTTAACGCTTTAAACGAAAAACTCACCATCGCTCTTATATCTATTCTTCGAGGATTAACCGCCCTGCAATTCACATAGTCTGTTTTTGCCGTTACATTCACGGCTGCTTCGGAGGTTATTTTTGATGACTCGATAAATTTCTGTACAGGATAGCTTTGCTCGTAGCCCGATATTTTTCCGTTATCGCCTACATAGAGAATCCGGACAACGGCATTTGCATCGGCTGTCACCCTGCCCGAATTATTCTGCACACCTGTTATTTCAGGGCATACAGTACATTTAAGAATCCGCTGAATTTCAGGACAGTAATCAGGCAGACTGATATCAGCATCAAGCGATTGCTCCGCAGTAGATTCATAAACAGTTTCGCAAAAACCGATTTTTTGAGTTTCACAATTCAGATTCATAAAATCTCCCCTTGTTTTTATTTTCATGCTAAATATATTCACTACATGTCCGTAATATTACAAATGAAAGAACAAACATAAAAATACTGTAAATTTTCTTTATTTTTTTCTATAATTTAAAAATTTTTTATAAATATATATTTACTTTTTTATTTTTATATATTATAATTGACTTGTATAAAACATGAAAGGAGCAGCACCATGCCCGAATTTACTTACGAAATTGTTGAATCCGTAGCAGTTCTTTCCGAAAATCCCAAGGGTTGGACAAAGGAACTCAACCTTATCAGCTGGAACGGAAGAGATCCTAAGTACGATATCCGTGAATGGGCACCCGACCATGAAAAAATGGGCAAGGGTGTTACACTCAGCAAGGAAGAAATGGCAGCTCTTAAAGATGCAGTCAAAAATCTGTAATGATTCAACAGGCTTTGCAGTTTCCTGCAAAGCCTTTGTTTCTTATTAATAATGATTGGGGGCGAATTTTTGAATTCCGATACAGAAAAATCTCCCGACAGGCAGGTTTCCGAATTCAAGGTTTATGACCGAAGATATGTCGGAGCAAAAGAAACCTTTGCCTATCTGCTCAATGACTTTTCGAATGCTTTTAACATCGGTCAATATACCGACCGTTTTATATGGGACGTTGTTAAGATTGATTTTAAAACCAATGCTCTTGTAAGTCTTTTTACCGGTGCATGGGATATCATAAACGACCCTATAATCGCAACAATTGTTGATAAAACAAGAACTCGCTGGGGCAAATTCAGACCGTACCTTGTTGCATTCCAGATACCAATGACTCTGCTTGGTGCGCTTTATTGGTTAATACCCTTCCTTTTCCCCGGCACTTCAGGAACATATCTGCCGAAACTGATTTATTACTTTGCTTTTAATGTCGTTAACGAAACAGCAGGCACATTCACGAGCATTGCAAAATCAGGTTATATGACAACGGTTACTCCGCACCCAAATGACCGTGCACGACTAATAACGATGGCAGAGCTTCTGACCGGTTTTATGGGCGAAGATATGCCAAACTACATAATGGGCGTTCTTATCGATCTGATTAACAATGGTATTCTCAAGTGGAAACTTGAAAATGTTTTCCTTGCCATGGGTCTCGGAACAAGCATTGTTTCCTGCGCTTTCACGCTGTATTTCTTCCTTGTTTCAAGAGAAAGAGTTATGCAGTCCGTTGAAGCGCCGAGTGTCAAGCAGGGTCTTAAAGCGGTTATAAACAACTATCCCGTTTTGCTGATAACAATTTCTGATTTTCTCGGAGGCTTCAGTGTAGGTTCAAGCAGTACCAACTATTTTATCGACGTTCTCGGTTCAGCTTCGCTGCTTACAATATTGAATATTCCTTCGGGAATTAACGGCACATTAAGCTACGGCTTTGTTAAACCCATAAGAGAAAAATTCTCAACAAAAGCAATCTGGGTATTTGAAGATCTGTATACACGATTCTGGATTATTCTGCTGTTTATTATCGGTTCAATTAACAAAAACTACGAAAAACGCCTGCTTATGTGCATTCTTTTCGGCGTTCAGGCGTGGTTTGACAAATGGGCTTTCGGTATACGCAAGGTTGTTAAAGCTGAGCTTTATAACGAAGCCATGGACTATTGCGAATGGAAAAACGGCTACAGAGTTGAGGCAACAATCGGCGTAGCAAGAAACCTTATAACAAAAATCCAAAATGTTGCAATGACATCAATAAAGAGCCTTATTCTTGACGGTATCGGATATTCACAGGGCATTGCCGTAGGAACGCAGAGCGACAAAACAAAATGGTGGCTCTTTGCTCTCTGCACGGGTATTCCGCAGATTACCGGAATCCTTGCCGTAATTCCGAAATTCTTATATCCCCTCTCGGGCAATCTTCGCAATCAGATGTATTCAGAGCTTATGCAGAGAAGACGTGAGATGAACGAAATCATGACGGAAAAAAGCAATGAAATATTTATATCTGTAAATGAAAGCGTATAACACTATGGAACTCAAGCCTTTAAAAACAATAATAGTCGGCGGAGGTCACAGAAGCCTGACATATGCCAATCTTGCAAACATTGAAAGCGACAAAATGGAAATCGTCGGGGTTGCGGACCCCGACGAAAACCGCAGAAATTCAATTGCAAAATTATATAGCATTCCTGCCGACAGATGTTTCTGTACGGCCGAAGAGCTTGCCGAGGTGCCGAAATTTGCAGATGCGGTTATAAACGGAACAATGGACCATATTCACGTTGACACCACTATCCCTCTTTTAAAAGCAGGATATGACGTTCTTCTCGAAAAGCCTTTTTCGGTTAACGAAAAGGAAGCAAGAGAGCTTGTTGAGGCTGCCGAAAAATACGGCAGAAAGGTTATGGTTTGCTTCGTGCTTCGCTATGCGCCGTTTTACAGAAAAATCAAGGATCTGATTCTGGCAGGCGAAATTGGCGAAATAATCAGCATACAGACAAGCGAATTTGTAAGCTATCATCACATGTCAACAAGCCATGTAAGAGGAAAATGGAATAATTCAGACAGATGCCACAGCTCTATGCTGCTTGCGAAATGCTGCCATGATATTGATATAATGATGTGGCTCATGAGCGAAACGAAACCTGCTCTTGTTTCGAGCTTCGGCTGCAACAAGCAGTTTGTAAAAGAAAATGCTCCCGAAAACTCGGGCACAAGATGCCTTGTTGACTGTCCTCTCGTTGATGAATGCCTTTATTCTGCCAAAAGAATTTATATTGACCACCCTGACAGATGGTCATTCTATGTATGGGATGCACTTGAACATCTTGAAAATCCGACCCTTGAGGACAAAATTACTCTTCTAAAAACAAGCCCCTACGGCATTTGTGCTTACAAGAGCGACAATAATGTTGTTGACCATCAAACGGTAAGCGTTTTGTTTAAAAACGGCGCTACAGGCACTCACAATATGGTGGGCGGCACAAGCTGCGGCACAAGAACCATTCATATAACGGGTACAAAGGGCGTTATAAAGGGCGATTTTGAAAAAGGTAAATTTACTCTTTCAAAAATTGATCCCCGTCCCGAATGCGAGCACGATGATACCGTTTTCGATTTAAGAATCGACAACGATACTCACGGCGGCGGCGACCTTGACCTTGTAAGAGATTTTGTTGCATACGCAAGAGGCGAAGAACCTTCTGTTTCATGCACATCAATCACGGATTCCCTCTCGGGACATCTTGTTGTTTTCCTTGCTGATAAATCGAGAGAAAACGGCGGTATACCCGAAAAAGTTATTCTTTAAGACTTTAAATCCCCCTTATTTTTGTTCTGCACAAAAACAAGGGGGATTTATTATTTACTGTCTATATATCTGCATGCTGCAAGTGCGGCAACAGAGCCGTCTGCGGCTGCGGTTGTTATTTGTCTTATCTGCTTTTTGCGGCAGTCGCCTGCAACAAAAACGCCTTCGGTTTTTGTAACGCAGCTTTCATCGGAGTCAATATATCCCCATTCATCAAGACCTGCAATATCCGCAAACATCTTGTTATTGGGAATAAGACCGATTGCAACAAAAAGGCCGTTAACCTTAAGCTCGGTTTCAGAGCCGTCGGATTCCTTGCGAAGAGTAAGGCTTTCAAGAGAACCGTTTCCGTTGAGTGAAGAAATAACCGTTCCCATGATAAACTCAACATTATCCTTTTCCTTAAGTTTCTCAACAAGCCTTGCTTCGCCCGTAAAGAAATCAAGATTCTGGATAACATAAACCTTTTCGCAACCCTCTGAAAGAAGAACAGCCTCCTGCAAAGCGGAGTTTCCGCCTCCGAGAACAGCCACCGTCTGACCCTTAAAAAAAGCTCCGTCACAAACGGCACAATAAGAAACACCCTCGCCGACAAGCTCATTTTCATTGGGCAAACCTGTCTGTCTGTGTTTAACACCTGTTGCGATAATAACAGCCTTTGCCTCATGCTCGCCGTCCTCGGTAACAACGGTCTTGAAATCGCCGTTATCACGGATTTCCGTAACTGTTTCCATTTCAATTTCCGCACCCTGATTGAGAACCTGGTCAATGAGCTTTTCTGCAAATTCATTACCGCTCATTGTTGCAAAACCGGGATAATTCTCAATTTGCGGAGAAAATGTAATCTGACCGCCGAAGGTTCCTTTTTCAAGAACAAGCACGGATTTATCTGCTCGCAGTGCATAGAGCGCTGCGGTTAAACCCGCAGGCCCTGCACCGATAACAATTATATCATACATTATAATGTCACCTTAAACTGCTGCGCCCTTTGCAGCTTCAATGAATTTTTTGATTTCAGGAACACCTGCATACTTAACCGCTTCACCGTTTGAAACAACAACAAGTGTGGGAGCCTGCTTAACTCCGAGCTGCATTGCGAGAGCCTCATTTTCGTATGCCATAAGCTCCTGAACAGCAATATCGGCCTTTGCAAGAAGTGAAATAGCTATCTTGCAGTTGGGGCATGTTGCGGTTTTAAAGAGATAGATGCCGTCTGCAAGGCCGCAGCTATCATCCTCGAAATCAATGTTGGCCTTTGCGGCGGGAGCTGCCTTCTTATGCTTTGAAATATCAGATGCAGCAATATTATAAACCTTGCGCTCCTTGTATTCCTGGGATTTACCGTCGTTCCAGTTCTGAACGGGTCTGTAGTAACCTGTGATACGGCTGTAAACTTCTGTTGTTTCACCGCATTCGGGGCAGGTGTAAACTTCGCCTGCAATATAGCCGTGATTCTTACATACGGAATAAGTGGGTGAAAGAGTATAATAGGGAAGCTTGTAGTTTTCGGCAATCTTTCTTACAAGATTTGCGGCTGCCTTCCAATCAGGAAGCTTTTCACCAAGGAAAGCATGGAAAACAGTACCCGAAGTGTAAAGAGTCTGAAGCTCATCCTGAATATCAAGAGCTTCAAAGATATCCTCTGTGTAACCAACGGGAAGATGTGAGCTGTTGGTGTAATAAGGAGTTTCTTCGGATGCAGTAATGATACCGGGATAACGCTTAACGTCATGCTTTGCAAGACGGTAAGAGGTCGACTCTGCGGGGGTTGCTTCAAGGTTATAAAGATCGCCGTATTCTTCCTGATAGTCGGAAAGGCGCTCTCTCATATGATTAAGAACATCCTGTGCAAACTTCTGAGTCTTTTCGTTTGTCATATCAGCTCTGAGCCAGTTAGCATTAAGACCAACCTCGTTCATGCCTACAAGACCGATTGTTGAGAAGTGGTTATTGAATGTTCCGAGATATCTCTTTGTATAGGGATAAAGACCCTCGTCAAGAAGCTTTGTGATGATGGTACGCTTAATCTTAAGTGAACGTGCGGCAATATCCATCATCTTATTAAGACGTCTGTAGAAATCTGCTTCATTTTCAGCAAGGTATGCAATTCTGGGAAGGTTGATTGTTACAACACCTACAGAACCTGTGCTTTCACCGCTGCCGAAGAAACCGCCGCTCTTCTTACGAAGCTCACGAAGGTCAAGGCGAAGGCGGCAGCACATTGAACGAACATCGCTGGGCTCCATATCGCTGTTGATATAGTTTGAAAAATAGGGTGTGCCGTATTTTGAGGTCATTTCAAAGAGAAGCTTGTTATTCTCTGTTTCAGACCAGTCAAAGTCTGCGGTAATTGAATATGTGGGGATGGGATACTGGAAGCCTCTGCCGTTGGCATCGCCTTCGATCATGATTTCGATGAAAGCCTTGTTAATCATATCCATTTCGGCTTTGCAGTCTTTATATTTGAAATCCATTTCCTTGCCGCCTACAATAGCATTCTGCTCTGCAAGGTCAGCGGGAACGGTCCAGTC
>CAZJOH010000068.1:0-13830 GCA_964547575.1 uncultured Clostridium sp. | reverse complement strand
AGCCTCTGTTATCATGATTACCGCATGCCATCATATAGGGCAGATGCTCCATGATGCCTTCCATGCCCTCAAACATTGCGTTCCACTGAATTTCATGCTGACCGCAGTTTGTGTTATCGCCTGCTGTAAGAATAAACCTTACATCGGGATACTTTGCAAGCACATCCTTAAGGAACTTATTGAGGGTTGAATAATCGGGATTATAGTGGTCATCATCCTTCTGATGGTCGGATATGACTATAAATCTGAATTTTGTAAGGTTTTCTTCCTCGGTATCAAACCGGTATTCTGCACTTCGGTTTTCAGCACTTCCGCAGGTATAATAATATCTTGTGCCGGGCTTGAGGTCAGAAGGGGTTGCCCAGAAAATATTGCTTGTGTTCACATCGCTCTTGAAGGGCTTGACTATTGCATCTATACGCTTCTTTTCTCCGCCCTTTTCGTAATACTCAACATATCCCTCCTTGACTTCAAGGCTTGAACGCCAGGTTACGGTCATAGAGGTTTTCGCATCGCCCGATATGCTGACCATAATATGGTCGGGCTTTTCGGTTGCAAGTCTTAAATTAGGTTCTCTGTTCATTATATTACCTTCACTCTTAACGGCAGGAGCAACCCCCGCCCTACGGATTTATTTTGCTTTAATTTTGAAAAGTCTTGCGCCGTGAGAATTAACTTCGGCAGAAAATTCGCCGTCTGTTACGGCATATTTCTCATGCTTCCACATATCCCATACGGAATAATTCATGCCGCCCATTGCAATATCGGTAACGTCAAATTTTACTTCTCTTGCCTTGTCATCGGTATTAAAAAGGGCAACATATTTGCAGTCGCTGCCTTTGGAGGTCCAGATAATTTCACCCTTGCCGTCGGTTTCTTTTCTGCTGAACTGCCTTGCGCCGAAGGAGGTTTTGAGCATATCGATAAGCTCTCTGTTTTGAAGAAGCGAAAGCGTAAATTCATCGTTATCACGCATTTCCGCACCAATCATAAGCGGTGAACGGAAGATTCCCCAGAGAGTCATCATGGTTATCTGCTCATCGTGGGTAAAACGTGTATATCTGTCCCTGTATTTTTCATTCTTTTCGGTTATCTGAATTCTGCCGATGGGGAGCATATCACAATCGGGCCATGCACCGGGCTGAACATATTCCTGCCATGCATAGCAGCGTTCAAACATTGCATGAAGCTTGCTCCATTCATCCCAGAAATCGCCCGTCATGCGCCAAAGATTTGCGTTTGCGGAAAGATGCTCATGCTCCCATACGGGTGCAGGGCCGGGTGAAAGACTCAAAACCATATCTCTGCCGCAGTTATCGATAGCTTTTCGGAGCATTTCGATTTCACGGCGTGCGGAATAAGGATTATCCTTTAAGAATTCGGTGTTTGCGATATCATCACATTTTATGTAGTCAACACCCCATGAAGCGTACAGTTCAAAGATGGAGTTATAGTATTCCTGCGCACCCTTTGCATCGGGATTGACACCGTACATATCGGTCTGCCAGGGGCAAACGGAAAACTGCTGTGCAATATCCTTTGCGGTTACGCCGTCGGTTATTGTTTTTGAATTTGCATGAACAGCCTGACGGGGAATACCTCTCATAATATGAATGCCGAACTTGAGTCCGAGCGAATGAACATAGTCTGCAATAGGCTTGAAACCTTTGCCGCCTGCCGATGAAGGAAATCTTTCGGGAGCAGGGATAAGACGTGAATATTCATCCATATAAAGCGGAGCAAAGTTGTGGTAATAAAAACTGTCAGCAGTAGGCTCTGACCACTGAATATCGCAAACGATATATTCCCAGCCGTAGTCCTTGAGATTCTTTGCCATGTAATCGGCATTTCCGATAAGCTGTTCTTCGTTAACGGCTGCACCGTAGCAGTCCCAGCTGTTCCAGCCCATAGGCGGTGTAAATGCAAATTTTTTATGCATAATCATTTTCCTTTCGGTAAACTCTTATTTCAAACTCAGCCTGAGTTTCAAGACAATTAAGATTATTTATTTTCTGTTGGTCGTCAACACCCGTTTTATAGTAATAAGGTGTCATTTTAAAGAGATTAAGAATTGTTTCGTTGGATTCAATACAAAAATGCATCTTTTGCTGAGCGGTTATTATGCATTCGAAGCCTTCAAGCTCCTTATCGGGAATTTCATTGAGATAGGGCTTATCATAGATAGCGGCTTTAAGCCCCAGAAGATGCTTTTCAAGCGGGATTATCTTTATGAGATAACCGCCTGTTTTAAGCACACGGTGAAATTCGTCATTCGCTTCGGGTGAAAAAATATTCAGCACCGCATCAAAGCTTTCATCTGCAAACGGCAAATCAAAAAGACTTGCAACAGCAAGAGGTATTCCGCTTTTACGCTTTGACGCATATTCAAGAGCATCCTTTGAAATATCAACGCCTGCAACAAAAAGCTCTTTTCCTTTTTCGGCGTAATACTGCTTTAAACCTGCTGAATAGTAGCATTCTCCGCAGCCTGCATCAAGCACATCTCCGCCCTCGGGAAGATACTTTTCACATACCTCGCAAAGGGCATCACGCAGAGAGCCGTAATAGCCTGAATCGAGGAAATCACGCCTCGCCCTTACCATGAGTCGGTCATCGCCGTGGCGTTTTGCAGAGGATTTCTGCGACTGCAAAAGATTAACATATCCGAATTTTGATTTATCAAAGCAATGCCCGTTACGGCAACGGTAAAGCTTTTCTTCTGCGGAAAGGCTTTCTTTGCATACGGGACAAATAAAATCAATCATTTCTTAACCCTGTATTTCTCAATTTTTCTCATCATTGACCTGCCCACATCGTGCATGAATCTTTCGCATGCAGGCAAAAGGTCATTCGGGAAGCCGCTCAGGAAACGGTCTGCTTCATATGTAAAATTGCCTTTATAATCAATTTCACCCAGAGCATGAAGAATATCATCCCAATCCATATCCATCATATAAGGAAGAGTATGGCTGTCGTGAAGATTATCGTTATCGTGAATATGTAAACAGCCGAGTCTGCTGCCCATCTGACGAATCATTGCACCTGCGTTATCTCCGACAAGTCCGCAATGACCGAGGTCAAGGCAAGCGGTAAAATATCGGGGATCAAGAGCATCAACATAACGGTTGAAATCCTCGGCAACAGAGCATACATTGGGAACAATTCTGTTCTGCTCCTTATCCCATCCCCACATATTTTCAAGAGCTATTTTCACACCGTAATCCCTTGCATAGGGTTCAAGCGAATGATAAAGCTCCATATTACGTTCAAACTGATTTGTGCTGAACTGAACGGGATGAACAACGCATATTTTCGCATCCAGCAAACCCGCAACCTCAAGCGCTCTTTTAAGCTTTTCAAAAATCTGAACGGTATAAAGGCTGTCATATTCCTTTGCGCTCGGGAAAGGTGCATGCGACTGTTCAAAAGTTACACCGTAGTAATCGGCAATATTCTTTAATGCCAGAACGTGTTTTTTATATTCGGAACCGTTTAAAACATCGTTATCATCATCCATTTTGAACATGGAATAGTCGAGTCCGTCAAATCCGCTTTCGCAGATAATACGCACTGCCTCGGCATCACCAAGACGTTCGGAAATTGTTTCAGTCTGATTAACAAGTTTCATTTTGTTACCTCCTTAAAGGTTGTAATTTCATTATAACAGTTATCTTTCACTTCTACAAGTTAAATAATTAAATTATGTTAACAATTTTTTAATTGACTTTTATGAAAAAATATATTAAATTATAATTTAGAAAAAAAGAGGGAGAGAGAAAATGGCTAAGGCAGAATACAGAAGTTCCATCCGTTCAAAAAATCTTATCAAAAAGGCTTTGGCTAAGCTGATTCATGAAAAAGATTTGGCAAAAATCACAGTTTCCGATATTATCAGAGAAGCAGATATCAGCCGAGGTACTTTTTATGCGCATTTTTCGGATGTAAATTCAGTTATCAATCAGATTGAAACCGAAGAAATGGAAAACCTCATGGACTTTGTTGACAGATACGGTTTTGAAAATGTTTGCATAAATCCCAAAACATTTGTTACCCTTATATGCGAGTACATGATGCGTGATATGGAATATTACCGCATGCTTGCTCAGTCAAACATACTCACCAATTTCATCTGGAGATTGGTTTATGTTTATTATGAGCCTTTGCTTGACAAGGTTCTTTCAACTCAGCCCGATACGGACAGAAACGAAGCAGAAATTTATCTCATTTATATCACATCAGGTGCAAAAACGGTTATTCTGAGCTGGCTCAACGGTGAAATAAAAGGAACACCCGAACAAATCGGAGAAAGACTCGGAAAGCTCATTACAATTTCTAAAAAATATTACGCAAAATAAAAAATGACACGTTGCAGTTAGTGCAGCGTGTCATTTGATTTTTATAATCCTATAAGTCCGAGAAGTCCGTACGAAAATATACTCATAATGAGATTGGCAATAAGAACGCCGAGGGCAATTATGGGAAACGATGTTTTTATTCTCATATCAAGCAAGGCTGCAATCAGTGCGCCTGTCCAACCGCCGGTACCGGGAAGAGGAACTGCAACAAAAGCAAGCAGTCCCCAGTTGCGCCAGCGCTGCACCTGTTCACTCTTCCTCAGTGAACGAACCTCCAGCTTTTCTATAAGCTTTCCGATTTTATTGAATTTTTTTAGGAACTGAAAAATTCTGCGAATGAAAAGAAGAATAAACGGAATCGGAAGAATATTGCCGATATAGCAGATAACAAAAGCTTTTAAAAGCTCAACATCAAGAAGCTTCGCAGCTATCATCCCGCCTCTGAGTTCAAGAATCGGAAACATTGAAATAATGAATATTATAAGCTCTTTGGGAATTGTACCTTGAAATATTCCGACGAGATAATCGGTAATGGCTTCCGTCATTGTATTATTCCTTTCTCAAGAATATTCTGGTCAATAAGAAAATCGTGAGCACTCTGAAGTATGTTTCTGTCATTTATAAAACGGAGCGTGTCCATCGCTTTGTCAAAATTAAGCCAGATATAGTCCTCTATTTCTTCTCTTTGAATTGTTGTTTGAGTATCCTTGGTCTTAGCAAGGAAAATGGTAACGGATTTTTCGACCCTGCCCTGAATTGTATATTCCGATTTTGAGGCAAACTGAGGAAGAATCTGAATATGAATTCCCGTTTCCTCAAGAACCTCTCTTATCGCAGTCTGCTCATGCGTTTCGCCCTTTTCGATATGACCTTTCGGGAATCCCCAGTGAGTGCTGCGGCGGTTTTTGATAAGCAGGTAACGCACCTCGTTGTTGATAATACGGTAAACTACCGCACCGCATGAACGCTCATAAAGACATTCAAGCTTATAGTTTCTTCCTTTTTCCGCAAATGCAACGGCATCTTCAATCTGGTACGAAATAAATCTCATGCTTTTGGGGGCAACAACATAAACCGTCGGGCTGCCGTCTGCCCTTTTTATGGCAGCAATAACTCTTCCGTCGAAGGTTCTCACCGGATGGTTGATACCCATGATATAAGCGCCGTGAGACATACTGTCATAACGCTTTTTTCCTTCTATAGCGCCGAAATTAAGCTGATAGACAAAGCCGAATTGCCTGTTTACGGAGCGGATAGGGTTAGTAACCCTTACTCTGACGTATTTGCCGAGCATTTAACCACACCTTTCAGAAGGTCGATAAGACCCAAGATAAATACTTATGTATTATACTAAATTTATACGGCTAAAACAATAGTTTTATCAAAATTTATATAATTTCCAAATAAAATAATAATATGTTGAAAAATTTTTATAAAAGTCACAAAAGCAGCTTAATGACGCTTTAAATTTTGCTATTGATTTATATATATACAATATGATAGAATAATATATATTTTATCTTTTAAAGAAAGTAGTGAAAAAGATGAAACGAATTCTTGTTGCCGATGACGAAGCCCGTATCAGAAGGCTTGTCTGTGACTTTTTAAAAAATGCAGGATACGAAACAGTTGAGGCTGTTGACGGCAAGGAAGCAATCGAAAAATTCTTTTCGGTAGGCAGCATCGACCTTGTAATCTGCGATATAATGATGCCTGAGGCAGACGGTTGGGAAGTAACCAGAAAAATCAGAGAATCAAGCTCCGTTCCCATCCTTGTTCTTACCGCAAGAAGCCAGGAATTTGATGAGCTTATGTCCTTTGAAAGCGGTGCCGACGATTACGTTACAAAACCATTCAGCCCCGGTGTTCTTGTAAAAAGAGTTGAAGCTATTTTAAAACGTTCAAAAAGCACCAATGCGGGAAATGATGAAATTATATCTATCGACGGTCTTGTTATTGATATTCCTGCTCACACAGTAACAAACAACCTCAGACCCGTTGAACTCACCATAAAAGAACATAACATCCTTGTTAAGCTTGCCAAAAATCACGGCAGAATTTTTTCAAGGGAACAGCTTCTTGACAGCATTTGGGGTATTGATTTTGTGGGCGATCCGAGAACGGTTGACTCACATGTTGCAAGGCTCAGAACCAAGCTCGGCGAATGGGGTGAGGCTCACCTTAAAACTGTTTACGGTGTCGGATATAAAATTGAGGTGGAGAAATCTTGAAACGAAAAATCTCTCTGTTCAGGCTCAGCAGAATAAGAATAAAGCTGTTTGCAATGATAATAGCAGTCCTCGTTCTGTTCATGGCATTAATTGCCACATTCAGCACTCCCCTGCTTTTCAGAGTTTTTTCCTTCCACACATACAGAACAATGATTACTGCCGCACAGGAAATCAACGCCTGTGTGCCCGGATCAGCAACTTATTATTTCGACCTCTATTCCATAACAGGCGACTACAGCATTGACATTGAGCTTATAAATGACGACGGATCTGTTTCATACACTTCAAACAACGGCAACACGGTTTACGGCAGCGACCATTTTTCCACGGGCAGCACAAACTCGGTATACGCAACACTTAATCCCGTTGAAGACCGTAAATACGCAGTTAAAAACGATAACTTCCGCATAATGAAGCAAACAATTTCCAACACGGAATATTTCGTCTATAATCAGCTTATAGATTCCGGTGAAACTTTGTATGTGTATTCCGAGGTTGCAGACGTTGAAAATATAGTTGGCGTTGCAGGCAATGTTTATTCTTTCATAAGCATACTGATGGTAATCATCATGTCTCTGCTTTTCTATCTGCTTGTTGCAAAATTCACAAAGCCTCTTGTTGAAATGAACGATATCACAAAGGACATGGCTGCGCTCAATTTTGAACGCAAATGTGATAACTACGGTAAGGACGAAATCGGTGAGCTCGGTTCAAGCATCAACACCCTCTCAACAACGCTTGACGCCACACTCATGGACCTTAAGGAAAAAAACAGCAGACTTGAAAAGGATATTGAAAAGCGACATCAGCTTGATAATGCAAGAAAGTCTTTCATAAACAACGTTTCACACGAGCTTAAGACCCCCATCGCAATTATTTCAGGATATGCCGAGGGGCTTTGCGAAGGAATAAGCGATGACCCCGAAGTAATCAAAGAATACTGCCAGATAATCAATGACGAAAGTCAGAAGATGAACTCCCTTGTTGTTGAACTTCTTGAGCTTTCAAAACTCGAAAGCGGTGCGCAGCCGTTCACTCCCGACTACTTCAGTCTCGGAGAAAAAATACAGTCTCTCCTAAATCATCTCTCTCTTCTCTTTGAGAATAACGGCATTACGGTTATTAACAATGTACCCAAAGATCTTATGTGCTATGCTCAGGAGGACAAGATTGAAATTGTTTTAAAGAATTATGTAACAAATGCCGTTTCTCACTGCTCAGGCGAAAAAGTAATCACTGCAAGTGCAAAAGAGCATGACGGATTTATTGAAATCAGCATATTCAACACAGGAGAAAACATTGCAGAGAATGACATGCCTGAACTTTGGGACAGCTTCTACAGAGCTGACAAAGCACACGGCAGAAGCGAGAACCGTTTTGGTCTCGGTCTTTCCATAGTAAAGAGCATTATGACTGCCCATTCCTGCAAATACGGCGTTGAAAATGTTTCAAACGGCGTTATTTTCACTTTTGAAGTTTCAAAGGATTCCGGATATTATGATAACAAAAATTAATTCAAAAAGAATATTTGCAAGGCTTGTATCGGTTGTTTTATGTGCATGCCTTGTTGCAGTCTGCCTTACCTCATGCTCATCAAAGGAAGAAGTAGGCGTAAAGGCCATAAAATCCGTTGCAACAAGAAACACTATTACAAATCTTTCCGACGAGGCATCCATACACTATTCAAAGAGCGAAGAAAGCTTTTCCGTAAAAGCTGCAGCCTCAGGTTTTATAGAGCTCCTTGTTGACCCTCAAACGAATTCTTTCGGCATCAGGGAAACAACACAGAATCAGCTTTGGAGTGCGCTTCCCCTGCTGAGCAAAACCGCTGACGGTGAAAAGCTTGTTACGGACGCAAGCATGGTTTCGTTGAAAATCATAGGCGGTACGGATATCTATTATCTCAATTCGCAGGATAATTCCGTTGCATACGGCAAGGCTTCTTATATTCCCGTTGATAACGGAATTGAATTCACCTTTGATGTTTTCGCCAATGAAGAAACAGCCGCAAAATCATCATATGAAAAGTCCGATATCGGATTTAACGTAACCGTAAGTGCGGTATTAAAAGACGGCAGCATGACTGTTAACTGCACTCACACAAATATAACGGGCAACCCCGATGCATATATTGAAGATATCGAGCTTCTCAACTATTTCGGCGCATACAATGACACTCAGGACGGAGATTTTCTGCTTGTGCCTGACGGCTGCGGTGCGATAATAAAAACATCAATCTATGATGAATCGTTTGAATCTCTCTCATTTGATGTTTACGGAAGCGACCCGGCTATAGGAAGCGAAGAAGAAACACAAAGTGCAATAGTCCCTGCATTTGGAATAAAGCACGGCAATACGGCTTTTGTTTCTCTCATAGAGAGCGGAGATGCGGTTGCTTCAATCAATGCAAAAAAGGCAACACAAATAAGCGAATACAATATCGTTTATCCTTCGTTCAATATTACTCCGGTAAGCTATGCGGATGATACACTTTACATTTCAAAGTCATCAACGGTCAATGAAATTTCACTCTGCTACCGTTTCCTTGCAGGCAGTAATGCAACATATGCAGGACTTGCATCGGCATGCCGTGAGCAGCTTATAAGAAACTCCGTGCTTTCAACAAAAACGGTTGACGTGGGAGATTATATGCCGTTTTATCTGACACTTACAGGCAGTGCAAAAAAATCCTTCGGACCCGTAAAATACCTTTCAAATCTTACAACCTTTGAGCAGGCAAAAGATATGCTCACAAGAATGAAAAACAAAGGCATCAACAATGTAAGCATAAGATATACAGGTGTATTCGACGGCGGTCTTGATTCAAAGGATATAGTTTCCTCGGATATTATGCTTCGCCTTGGCGGCACAGATAAATTAAGCGAGCTTTATGAATATGTTTCGTCACAGAAAATGAGTCTTTTCCTTGACATAAATCTTCTCTCTTCGTCAAGCGGATTTTCGGGCTCATCGGCAACAGACATCCGAAAACAGACTGCCTCGTTCACTTCCGAAAACGCACTTGTTGATTTTATGGGAGAGTCTGTCAGCGAAAGGCAGTTAAGAAGCCTTAAGAAGCTGAAAAACGTTGTTGCTTCCGTTCTCAGCGATACAAGATATTACACCTTCTCGGGATACTGTCTTAACGACGCAGGCTCTGTTCTGTATTCCGATTTTTCATACGACGGAATGCTCAGAGACGAAGCCGCAGAAGCAATTAATTCCGCAATTGCACCTCTTTCAACAGGTCATTCGGTTATGGCTGTAAGAGGTAACTTCTATATGCTTAAAAATGTTGACTCGGTTATCAACATTCCTCTCGGAACAAGCGTTGCACAGAGCGGTGCATACCTTGCCGTGCCGTTTGTGCAGCTCATACTTCACGGTATAACAGACTATGCAGGCGAGCCGATTAATACGGGCATCAATCTGCGTGAAACACTTCTTAAAAACATCGAATACGGTGCGTGTCCGCATTTTGAGTGGAACTATGACTCTGTTATCAGCAGAACAGAAAACGACAGCTTCTATTATGATAACACCATAAACGCTGCTGCCGAATTCTATACCGAAGCAAACGAAGCACTCAACGACCTTCGTGACGCAAGAATTACCGACCATTATGAGGTTGAAGACGGTATTTTCTGCACTGAGTATGATACAGGTGCAAGAATTTACGTTAACTATACCAACACCGATTTTTCAATTCTCGGCGTTGTTGTTGAAGCAAGAAACTTTTTGAGAGTTAACTAAGGAGGATAAATCATGCCTTATATCAGAACAACGGTCAGCAAAGAGCTTACCGCAGAAAACAAAGAAAATCTTAAATCAAAGCTCGGTCAGGCTATTGCCCTCATTCCCGGCAAAAGCGAAGCATGGCTCATGCTTGCATTTGAAGATAACATCGATATGTATTTCAAGGGCGATTGCAGCGAAGATTATGCATATCTTGAAGTAAGCCTTTTCGGAAGCACATCCGATGCCGCTTATGACCGACTTACCGCCGCTCTTTCCGAAATAGTCAACGAAGAACTTGGAATTGACAGAGCGAATATCTATATTAAATACGAAGAAGCCGAGCATTGGGGCTGGAACGGCTCAAACTTCTGATTATGAGCGAAAAGAAGCATGAAATACTGCTGATTGCCTCAGCGCTTATCATCGCCTCATTCATCCTGCTCTATTCAGTTCTTGATTCACCGAAATACAACAAACTCGAGGCTGTTCCGATAACCGTTGAATCAACAATGTATTCAACCTCTGCCGCATTTAAAGGCAAGGTGAATATTAACACAGCGGGTATTGAAGAGCTTTCACAGCTTGAGCTTATCGGCGAAAAGAAGGCGCAGGCAATCATTGATTACAGAGAAGAAAACGGTGCATTCAGAACTGTTGAGGAAATCACGAATGTTGACGGAATAAGCTCTGTAATACTCGAAAAGAATATTGACAGAATTACAGTATAATCACACTCAGGAGACCTTTTATGGAAAGACTTGAAATAAAAAAACTTTTTGAATCACCCGAAAACCATGCGGATAAATCCGTTACGGTTTGCGGCTGGATACGAACTCTTCGTGATTCAAAAGCAATAGGATTTATAGAGCTCAACGACGGAAGCTGTTTTAAAAGCATTCAGATTGTTTTTGAAGCTTCAAAGCTCGAAAACTATAAAGACATTGCGAAGCTCAACGTAGGCGCTGCGGTAAAGGTAACGGGCGTTCTTTTGCTTACTCCGCAGGCAAATCAGCCCTTTGAAATCAATGCAGACGAGATATCCGTTGAGGCACTTTCGACCCCGGAATATCCCTTGCAGAAAAAAAGACATTCACTTGAATTTCTGCGTACAATTGCTCATCTGCGCCCGAGAACAAACACCTTCAATGCTGTTTTCAGAATCCGTTCCGTTGCCGCATATGCAATCCATAAATTCTTTACGGAGCAGGGATTTGTTTATGCACATACTCCCCTCATTTCATGCAGCGACTGCGAGGGTGCAGGCGAGATGTTCAGGGTAACTACTCTCGATATGGAAAATCTACCCAAAACAGAAAACGGCGAAATTGACTACAGCGAGGATTTTTTCCAGAAGCCCGCATATCTTACGGTTTCGGGTCAGCTTCAGGCAGAAACCATGGCTCTTGCTTTCGGTAAGGTTTATACTTTCGGTCCGACCTTCAGAGCTGAAAAATCCTACACTCAGCGCCACGCCGCCGAATTCTGGATGATTGAGCCGGAAATGGCATTTGCTGAGCTTTCCGATGATATGGATGTTGCGGAAGCTATGATAAAATATGTTATCAAATATGTTCTCGATAACTGTCCTCAGGAAATAGAATTTCTCAACAAATTTGTTGACAAGGAGCTTGTTGAAAGACTTACTGCGGTTGCAAATTCCGATTTCGGAAGAATAACTTATACGGAAGCAATCAAGCTTCTTGAAGAGCGCAACAACGAGTTTGAATACAAAGTAAAATGGGGCTGCGATTTACAGACCGAGCATGAGCGCTGCCTTACGGAACAGATTTTCAAAAAACCTGTTTTTGTTACGGACTACCCCAAAGAAATCAAGGCTTTTTACATGCGTCTGAATGATGACGGAAAAACCGTTGCTGCCTGCGACTGCCTTGTTATGGGCATAGGCGAAATCATCGGCGGAAGCCAGAGAGAGGAACGCCTTGACCTGCTTGAAGCAAGAATAAAGGAGCTCGGCCTTGACCCCAAAGACTACGACTGGTATCTCGACCTTCGCCGTTACGGCGGAGTGAAGCACTGCGGTTTCGGTCTCGGCTTTGAAAGACTTGTTATGTATTTGACGGGTATTTCAAATATCCGTGATGTTCTCCCCTTCCCGAGAACAACGGGCTCAGCAGATTTTTAAGGTAAATAAATCCGCCAAAACATTAAGAGCAAAAATTGATCCCCATCCAAAACGGATGGGGATTTTAACTTATTAGGTTACTATTTGACCGCCGTTAAATTTTAAATACTGACCATTTGAAACAGTAATATACGTACTTTCGCCTAACGAAATATTATCATTTGTAATAATACTATTAAATGTCATATAACTGTCGCTTGACACTTCGATATAACAGTTTGAATCATTTGCAATTATTTTGTATTCACCTGCAGGAATATCCTTTCCTACTTTGTAAACGCCCTGATCATAAATGCCATTTTCGGGTTCAAATGGTGCTACTTTATCTTCAATTGCAAATTTACCACCCGAAACCTTGAAGTATTGTCCGTCAATAAGCGTAACATAAAGTCTGGTTGAAGTGTTATCATTTGAAACTATGCTATCAAATGAACCAGAGCTGTCTTTATTAACCTCAACATAACAATTCCCGCTTGTTGCTACCACTATATATTCTCCGGCAGGAATTTCCGTGCCGACTTTGTATGTTCCGGCTTTTGTCCAGATATCCAACTCCTCTTTTTCTTCTGTATTCGCATTAATTTCACCTGATTGTTGAATTTCAACAGGCTTATCATTTGTATTGGCATCTTCACTTCCCGAAGCACTTGCTGTTGCAATAACCACAATTACGATTATCACCCAAAACCACCATTTTTTATAAACCGGCTTATTATTCTTGGCACCACAGTTAGGGCAGGATTTGGCACTTACAGCAATATCATTACCGCAGGATTTGCATTTCGTCATTTTTTCGCTCATTTATATTTCCTCCTTTTTGAATATAAGCAGCCCATTGATTATTACTTTCTAAATCAGCTCATATTCATTATATGAATATTATATTCAAACAAAATATAAATGTCAAGCATATTTTATGCTTTAATTGAATATGCGAGGTGGATATAATGAAGAATCTGAAGCTCATAAGAGTTATAAATGACTACACACAGTTAAAGGTACAGATGGAAACCGGAATTCCGCAAAGCATGATTTCAAAATATGAAACCGGCGAGCTTATGCCTACTGCTGAAAATCTTATTATTCTCGCAAAGTTTTATAATACAAGCCTTGATTTCCTCATGGATTTAACAGATGAAAGATCCCCGTATCCGCCTAAATCAAAATGATTTTATCCCGTTGGCATATTGATGTCAGCGGGATTTCATGTTACTATTATCAAGGGTGATATCATGAAACCTTGGCATTATATTTTTAAATCAATTAAAATAGTTGCAGGCCCTGCAGTTTTTGAGTGCGGTGATTCATATGCCGTTGTATGGGCAACAAGCGCAAAAGGCTCGGGATATGTTCTGATTGACGG
>CAZJOH010000067.1:0-14027 GCA_964547575.1 uncultured Clostridium sp. | reverse complement strand
GTCGCCGACCACCTTATCTCCGAGCAGAGGATATATCTGGCATCTTGCAGTTCCTAACATTATAAAGTAAAAGCCATTTTATATATCCTCCTGAAATTAATTACACAATTTATTGTTAAGATATGCGAGTGAAAGTGCGAGGCGTTCCTGCTTTAGCAGAATGCCGTCAGGAACTTCAAGATTACACGGAGCAAAATTCCAGATTGCTGAAATTCCGCTTTCAACCATTTGGTCGCACACAGTCTGTGCAGACCCTGCGCCGACGGTTATTATTCCGATCTGAATATGATTATTTTTGCAGAACTCATCAAATTCCTTCATCGGCAGAATTTCAATTGAACGGTTATATCTGACAACCGTTTCGTTGCAGTCAAAAGCAGCGATTATTTTCACACCGTAATCCTCAAAATCGTCGAACTCAAGGAGCGCTTTTCCAAGCTTGCCTGCACCGACGAGAACAGCATTTGTCATGTTTCCCTGACCGAGATGACTCTCGATGCACTTTATCAAGTCAACGGTTTTGTATCCGACCTTCGGTTTTCCTGCACCGCTTACTGCACTCAGGTCTTTTCTAACCTGAACTTCTCCGAGAGAAAGCTTTTTGGCAATCACGGTTGCGGAAATATAGGGAACATCGTCAACCGAAAGTTCACGCAAGAGCTGAAGATAATGCGGAAGTCTGCCTAAAGTTGCCTTTGTTACAGTTGATTTTTCCATTTTGCCGCCCCCTTTTCTTAAGCCTTAGTTATCTTAACAAATGTTTCTGGAGTTGGGAATTATTAAAATGTTCAATCGGTATTATCAATATCGATAACCCTTATATCGATATAAAAAATCAAGACCCGCCCTTTACGGACGAGTCTTGGAAATTTCATTATTCAGATGTTTGCGTTTTGATTCACAGAGAGCAGTTATGAATTTTTTGTCAAGGTCTGTAAGTTTATAACCGTTGCGGTATATCAGAACATCTTTATATACCTTTTTATTATCTATGCACTTTTTCTGAACGAGATTATACCGTTCAAGAACACTCGGCGGTGCGGGAGAAACCCACATAAAGGTTTCGGGATTCTGCGAAAGCAAATCGAATTGGCTTGCTCTTTCAAAAATAAAAATCCTTCGGTCGATGTTGTCGGGTAATTCCGATTTAACAACCTTTGCAAGCGGAAGCGAGGGTACATAGGGGTCTGCGTGTGCAATTTCTATGTAATCCGTCAAATCATCAAAGGTAATTTCTTCTTTACTCGCAAGCGGATTATCCTCACTCATAATGAGGCAATAAGAAAATTCAGTCACCATTTCATAGCTCAAAGCTTTTTCTTCAAGCATTGATTTGAAATATTTGTCAAAATTCTCCGCATAACGAATAATTCCGAGCTTATAGTCGTGGTTAAGGATATTGTTGATTGTTCTCTGCGAATTGGTTTCCTTATAGAAAATTTCACAGGCATCCTTTGAAAGAGTTTTTGAGAACTCCGCAAAAGCATCGGAAATATAGCAGGCTCTCGGCACGGAAATAGAAAACTTCTGCTTTTTGATATGACCGCTTTTATACATATTCTCAACCTGATCAATCTGCTTGAGAATATCCTTTGCGTAGCTTATAAACTCTTCACCTTCGGGAGTAAGCACCATTCCCTTTGCCGTGCGGTCAAAAACGGTTATCCCCAAATCCGCTTCAAGTTCTTTAATTGAGCGGCTGATATTCGGTAATGCAACATAAAGAGTTTCTGCTGCCTTGTTAAGCGAACCTACTTTTGCAACCTCAACGGCATACTTCATATGCAGTATATTCATTTATCTCACCTCTGATATGGGATAAAATCCATAAATACACATTTATTATACATTGCAATTGAAATTTCTTCAAGACCTATGTTTAAGTTAAATAAAACATTTCATTGACAATCTTAAACAAACGCAAGCATAAAAGAGAGTAACACCTTAAATTATTACTCAGAAGCAAAAACGGTATAGCCGCAGCCATACCGTTTAAATTACAGTTATTCAGTTTTACTGCAAGAGTTGCCTTGTGGTAACATCCTTATGGAAGGTATCCCAATTGCTAAGCGTTCTTTTTGCTTTTATTTATTCTTTTTTGCCGCCGCTCTTTCTGCCTTAAGCTTTTCGGCATACGCCTTTTCTTCAGCTTCCTTGCGTTCTTTTTCTGCAACAGCATCCTTCATTGCCTGCTCATGGCGAAGCTTTGCTTCTTCGTACATTGCGGCAATCTCATCAAATCTTGCATAGTTTTCGCTCTGTGATATGAGCTTCTTAGCATTGATATAAGGCTTTGCGGCACGGTTGTAAACGGAATTTTCGTTTGTTGCCTTTTTAATATCGTTTTCAACCTTTTTCTGCTCTGCTCTGATTTCCTTTACAGCCTTCATATATTTATCAATTGCAGGCTTATCTTTTCTGTCTCTTGCCGCATAGAGCTTTTTGTAGGTTGCTTCAAGCTCATCGGCAAGGCTGTCCTCTTTATCAAACAGAGTTTCAAATACGCTTGTATCAAATTCTTTTATACCGCCGTGGAAATGCTTGGCCGCTGCTTTTTTGGCATAAATAAAATCCCTTGCCTGCGAAATCGCTGCCTTCTTATAGGTTTTTTCTTCAGGTGTACCGCTCGGAAGTGCTTTTGCCGCTTTAAGCCCGGATTTGTCATAGTCATAAATCGCATTATAACCTGCACTTGCAGTTTTTCTTGCCTCTTCAAGCTCCATTCTGCCGAAAGGAGTGTTAAAACGATTCATTTCATCAATAACGAACTTTGAAATTTCTATATTACGGTTGAACACAACGGCATCCTTATATCTTTTCTTCGCCGCCTTCTTTTCTTCCTTACCTGAAGTATTTTTTATTGCAATCTTATATTCCTTCAAATTCAGAGGCTGCTTGCCTTCAAGCTCGTTTGCTTCTTTGATAATTCCTATGGTTTCAACAAGATCTTTATCCTTGAGAACACCGTTTCCGTAGTCCTCAAACAGCGCACGGATTTTGAGAACCTTTATCATTCCCTGCTGCTTGATTTCGGAAAGATCATAAAAGAAATACGGAACAACATTCATAAATGCGCCGAGAACCGAAACAGCAATAAGAACGCCTAAAATTCCGAGGAATGTTTCTCTGTGATAAAGAACATTGTAAACATTGGTCGGGTCAAGCAGCTCACCCTCCTGGGCAATTATTTCGGGAAGAAGCTCATTCAACTTATCTTCGTTAAATCCGATTCTTTTATAAATTGCAGGAAGAACAGAGCTTGTTGCCATTGTTATAACACTACCCACAAGACCTACTGCCGCAAACATACCGTCGATTCTTTCGCCGGTAATATACTGCTGATAGTCACGGATATCGCCATTAAGGCTGGGCGTAAGAATATGTGCAAAAGAGCCTACAAGTGCATTGAACCAGAGGCATATCATAACAAGCCATATCATTATATCCATATCGGCATGCTTAACAACGGGATAAATAATTGCAAGAAAAACTATATTGAGAAAATTTGTGAAAATAAGAGTTTTCTTTTTGCCGAATTTCTTGATTGACAAGGGTGCAAGAAGCATTCCCCAAAGGGAGGCATTACCGTAAATTGTGTACAAAAGAGAATATTCGCCGCTTGTGCATGCATGCTGATAAGAATAGAGCCAATTGAGAATGTTGGCATATGCGGATTCAAGGAATCCGAGCCAGCCTGCAAGCGAAATAACCCAGAAATACTTATTTTTTGCAACAGCACGAAGCGCATCCATGAATTTAATCTGAACAACGTGGGTCTTTGCCTGAACAATTTTTTCTTCGGTATTAACATAAACAATAACGCTGAGAAGAAAGCCGAGAATAAGAACGGGAGGCCAGATATATCTGTAAATTCTGATATCGTTAAGATTATCGGCACCTATAAGCGAGGTGGCAAGCAAAGGAATAATCGCATTGGTAATTGTAGGAGCAAATGAATCCGTAACAGACTTTATAGAAGAAACATTTGCACGTTCCTGAGTGTTCGGAGAAAGAACAACGATATAATTATCATATGCATCATAAAGGAAATTATAGAAAAACTGAAATCCGATATTGAAAAGAAGAACAACAATGCACTTCATAAGCTGGCTGCCCATCTTTTCGTAAGGCATCCAGAAATAACCTATCGACAGAATAACCGTAGGCAGACCCATAGAAAGAATATACGGTCTGTATTTACCCTTTCTGTTACGGGCATTATCGATTATGTAAGCTCGCAGCATGGTCAGCGGGAAGCTGATAATAACCGCAAGAATATAAATATAATACATATTCATCGGCTCAATACCGATGGTGTTACCGACAAAAACATTAGTTGCGGAAAGCAACACTGCAGAAACGCAGGTAATAATAAACTTTACACCTATACCGCCGCCTGCAAGAGATGCAATTTCCTTAAAATTCATGTAGTTACCCAGAGGGGGCGTTTTCCAATAAGTTTTAACCTTAGAAACACCGTCTTTTACCATTCCGACCAGATTCATAGTCTTCCTCCTGTCAATTTCACTTTATATAAAGTTTATTATATCAAAACACACAAAAAAATGCAACACGATGAAGCGTTTTTGTTCATAATCCGAATTTCTTTTTATCCTTGACGGCAGGCTGACATTTTGATATTATTAATATGTATATTTTTTACAGGAGTGATTTATATGGAAAATATAAAGCTTGCAATTGAAACTGCGCAGACCGCTCTCGGTATTGAATTCGGTTCAACAAGAATCAAGGCTGTGCTTATCGGTAAAAATCACGAGCCTCTTGCTTCGGGAAGTTTTGACTGGGAAAACAGCTATGACAACGGTGTTTGGACTTATCCCCTTGAGCAGGCATGGGAAGGTCTTCAGGGTGCATTCGCAAAGCTTAAGTCTAATGTTTTTGAAAAATACGGCGTTAAGCTCACAACAGTCGGCGCACTCGGAATCAGCGGAATGATGCACGGATATCTTGCATTTGACAAAGAAGGAAATCTCCTTGCTCCGTTCAGAACATGGAGAAACACAATAACCGCAAAAGCAGCTGAAGAACTCAGCAATCTTTTTGATTTCAACATTCCCCAGCGTTGGAGCATCGCTCACCTTTATCAGGCTATCCTCAACGGCGAGGAGCACGTTAAGGACGTTGATTTTATTGCGACCCTTGCAGCTTACGTTCATTGGAAATTAACCGGCAACAAGGTTATCGGCGTTGGCGAAGCATCAGGTATGTTCCCTATCGACAGCGAAACAAACGATTACGATAAAAAAATGCTCGCACTCTTCTCCGATAAGGTTTCACAGTTCCCCTGGAACATAGAAAATATTCTTCCCAAAGTACTCGTTGCCGGCGAAAACGCAGGCACTCTTACCGAAGAAGGCGCACTTCTCCTTGACCCCACGGGCGAGTTCAAGGCAGGAATTCCCCTCTGCCCTCCCGAAGGCGACGCAGGTACAGGCATGGTTGCAACAAATTCCGTTGCGGTAAGAACAGGTAACGTTTCCGCAGGTACATCCATATTCCTTATGGTCGTTCTTGAAAAGGCTCTTTCAAAGCTTTATCCCGAAATAGATATGGTTACAACTCCCGCAGGCAAGCCCGTTGCAATGGTGCACTGCAACAACTGCTCGGGTGAAATTGATGCATGGGCAGGAATGTTCACATCAATGTGCAAGGCTATGGGCATGGATGTAAGCATTTATAAGGTGCTCGACAAGATGTTTGAAAAGGCACTTGACGGCGATAAGGACTGCGGCGGTCTTGTTGCTTATAACTACATTTCAGGCGAAGTAATCACAGGACTTGACAGCGGCAAGCCCATGTTCTTCAGAGGACCCGACAGCAAGTTTACTCTTGAAAACTTTGCAAGAGTTCAGCTTTCTTCTGCTGCGGCTACACTCAGCATCGGCATGGAAATCCTTGCAGACGAGGATGTTAAGATTGACCGCATTCTTGGTCACGGCGGCTATTTCAAAGCTCCCGTTGCAGGTCAGAAAATTATGGGTGCTGCACTCAATGCGCCTGTTTCCGTTATGAAGACAGCAGGCGAAGGCGGACCCTGGGGCGTTGCAATTCTTGCCGAATATATGGTAAGCAAGGATGAAAACGAAACTCTTGACGCATATCTCGAAAACAAGGTATTTGCAGGTCAGGATTCAACCGAAATCAAGCCCGATGCCGATGATATTGAAGGCTTCAAGGCATTTCTCGAAAACTACAAAAAGGGTCTTGCTGCGGAAAAGGCAGCTGTTGATGCTTAATACATATTGACTTTTGTATTATATTGGAGTATAATATCGAATGTTCACGACAAGTGGTGGAGTCTGTCATAGAATAGTAATATTCTATTTGTTGTGAATTGTAATTTTGTATGCCATATTATGGCTGTAATCAAAATTTCAGGCAGAATCCGCATTACGGATTCTGCCTTTTTTTGTGCAGACTCAATAAAAAACACAGGAGAAATATTATGAGTCAGATCACAGTTGCAGCTCTGGCAATCTTCGCCGTCACTTACATACTGATGATGGCATTCCAGAAAATCAGACCCTATGTCGCAGTAGGCGGCGCATTGATATTCGTTGCCCTCGGAATAATTCAGGCAGTTAACCCCACCCTTTTCGGCACGGATTTCTTTAATATGGGCGGCACAGCCTACAGCTACGGCATAACTCAGGCACTCAAGGAAATTGACTGGAACGTTGTTATGATGATAGCGGGCACAATGGGTACGGTATTCCTTTTTATCGAATCGAAAATGCCTCAGCTTATGTCCGATGTTCTTATTTCAAAAATGCCCAATGTTAAGTGGGCAGTTGTTGCAATGTCGCTTTTTGCAGGCATTGTTTCCGCATTCGTTGATAACGTTGCAACGGTTCTTATGATTGCACCCGTTGCACTTGCATTCTGCAAAAAGGTTAATATTTCGCCCGTTCCGTCAATCATCTGCATTGCAGTTTCTTCAAACCTTCAGGGTGCAGCAACCCTTGTTGGCGATACAACTTCAATCCTTCTTGCAAAACAGGCAAACCTTGACTTCTCCGATTTCTTTGTTGACAGCGGCAAGCCCGGTATGTTCTGGGTTGTTCAGGCGGGTGCAATAGTCAGCGCACTTATTATCCTTCTGATGTTCAGAAAAGAAACAACAAAAATCGAATTTAACAGCAGAACAAAGGTTGAGGATAAGTTCCCCACCTTCCTTCTTCTCGGCACGGTTATCACCCTTATTGCCGTTTCGTTTATCCCCTACAAAGACGGCGCAGCACCCGGTCAGTTCTATAAGCCCGACATTTCAAACGGCATCATCTGCCTTGCTTTCTTTGCATTAGGCATTCTCCGTGAACTTATTGTTAAGAAGAATTTTGAAATCGTTAAGCAGGCATTCAAAGAAATCGACTACTACACAATCGTTCTTCTTGTTGGTCTTTTTGTTGTTATCGGCGGCGTTAAGAGCGCAGGCGTTATCGATGTTATCGGTTCTGCAATCGCAAAGCTCGGCTCGGGTTCACCTTTCATCGTATTTACGATTATCGTATGGATGTCCGTTATTCTTTCGGCATTCATTGATAACATTCCCTACACCGCAACAATGCTTTCAATCGTTCCCGTTATCGCAATGGATATCGGCATTGAACCTAAGCTTCTCTATTACGGTTTGCTTTGCGGCGCAACCCTCGGCGGCAACCTTACACCCATCGGCGCAAGCGCAAACATTGCCGGCATCGGCATTCTCCGCAAGGAAGGTCATGAAGTTAAAACAACAACCTTCATGAAATACGGCGTTCCCTTTACTCTCGCAGCGGTTATTACCGGATACCTTCTTCTCTGGGCTATCTGGGGTTAATAATTATAATAGTTTCGGAGCAGGCACGTTTTACTCCACTTCCGGAAAGATGCAAAAACGAATTAATTTATAATCATTACATATTTGATTATAAAAAACTTGATATCAATTCTGAATACGAAATATATCAAGCTGCCATTGATTCTGAAAAATGGTTGAATACTTTTGTTTTCGGCAACGGCAACAGAATAGCAGAAATTTATTTCAGTTGGGAGCCTTCTGAGGAAGAATTGTTTCTGGCTGCCGAAAAGCTTTTAAATGCTTAATACAGTAAAAGAGGTTGGAAATCCCAACCTCTTTTCAGTTCGCCGGAAAAGTTGTTAATTGGGCAGAAAGCCCAAATCGCCTCCCCTTCAGGGGAGGTGGATTTTGCAAAGCAAAAGACGGAGGGGGTTCTCTGCGAAAAGTCTTATAAATCAATAATATATGCAAATTTCCAAACTCCCTCAGGCACTATGTTCCAGCTTCCTCAAGAGGGAGCCCAATCAGCAAATTGCATTTTCTCATAAAAAAATTTAGTTTATCGACAGTCTGAAAACAGATTGGGATTCCAACCTGTTTTTTACTTTATTTTTATATAAATCAGAGTACCGGCAACCAGAGAAACCGCTCCGGATATTGCCGATTTAAGAAACCACAGTTTTTTGAGGTTTTCAATAAAATAAACCTCGGGCGGTGCAGAAAGCTTAATCTGCATTCCGGGAAAATATGAGGCAATAAGATATATCGCAATAAAACAAACGACAAAAACAAATACCGAAACAATAATCTTTTTCATATTATCTCTCCTCTCACCCATTATTCGCCGAAAAAGTCAAAAACACTCACCGTAAATTCAATTACATCGGCTTCTCCTTGGGGGGAAGGCTTATAAAAAAATCCCGTATCCGAAGATACGGGATTGATTTTTATATTACTGGTTGTCCTTACCCTTGATTATATCGTTAATCATGATGTAGAACTGATCATCCTCAAAGCCATTGTCATTAGCCTTGGGAGCTTCTGCTGCGGGAGCTTCCTTAACCTCGCTTACGGATGAACCGAAATGAGGAATGCTGGGTGCGCCTGCGGGAGCTGAAGGAGCAGCGGGAGCTGCTGCAGATGCTGCCTTAGGAGCAACAGGTGCTGCCTGAGCAACGGGTGCTGCTGCGGGAGCTGCCTTAGCTGCTGCCGAGTAGAAGGGGTTTGCAGGTACTGCAGCGGGAGCTGCTGCAGGTGCTGCCTGCTGGGGCTTTGAGTCAAAGCCTGTTGCGATAACCGTGATAACCATTTCATCGTCAAGGTCGGGATCAAATGCGATACCCCATGTGATGTTAGCATCTTCATGAGCCTTGGCGGTGATGATTTCTGCTGCATTTTCAACATCTTCAAGGTCAACGTCATCGGAAGCGGTGATGCTGATGATAACGCCCTTTGCACCTGAAATTGATGTTTCAAGAAGCGGGCTGGAAACTGCTGCGTTTGCTGCTGTTTCTGCCTTGTCCTTGCCCTTTGCTCTGCCTACGCCCATGTGAGCATAGCCTGCATCCTTCATAACTGTTGTTACGTCTGCAAAGTCAAGGTTAATGAATCCGGGAACTTTGATAAGCTCGGAAATACTCTTAACGCCCTGAAGAAGAACTTCGTCTGCCTCTGCAAATGCTTCAGCGATAGTCTTCTTTCTGTCGTCAATAGCACGAAGTCTGTCGTTAGGAATAACGATAAGGCTGTCTACATGCTCTGCAAGCTTTGAGATACCGTCCTGAGCAAGGAGCATTCTTCTGCGGCCTTCAAACTTGAAGGGCTTTGTTACAACGCCGATAGTAAGGCAACCCATTTCCTTTGCAACCTGAGCAATAACAGGAGCTGCGCCTGTGCCTGTACCGCCGCCCATGCCGGTTGTGATAAATACCATATCTGTGCCCTTAAGAGCATCAGCGATAGAGTCTTTGCTTTCTTCTGCTGCTTTTGCGCCGATTTCGGGCTTGCCGCCTGCACCCTGACCGTGAGTTGACTTTTCACCGATCTGGATTTTGTGTGTAGCCTTCGAGTGAACAAGAACCTGCTTGTCTGTGTTGACAGCGATAAACTCTGCGCCGAGAACGCCTGAGGTTATCATTCTGTTAACAGCGTTACCGCCGCCGCCGCCGACACCGATTACCTTTATCTGAACTGCACTCTCAAAATCGTTATCAATTTCAAATGCCATTGGTATGACCCCCTGTGGTTTTATTTTTCCTTATAATACGGAATTATATTACCATGTATTTGTAAAAAAAACAAGAACAAATTAAAAAAATATTGCTATTTTAATGTTTTTTTTACAATTTATATATATTTTTCATTATATTTCAGTTTTATTCATCATTTTCTTCTGTTTCAGGTTCATTTCCGTCCTCGGTATCTTCTTTCTCATTTTCCTCGGGTGCATAGTTTTCAAGGTAATCCATAACCTCAGGAACATCCTTCATATCAGAAGGATTGAAAACCGCTTCGGTAACAACGCTCAAATCAATCGCTCCGAACTGGAACGGGTCAATTGTGTTTTCGCTGTTGATTACCTTATTGCCGAGCGAAAGCTTTGAAGGCAAATCGGAGCTGCCGCCGAGATTCAGAACAATTCTGCCCTGATAAATAAGATAAATATCCGACTTATCAGAAATATTGATAAGGTTGATATCCTTTGTTTCATTTTCGGTAATTGCACCTGTAATTTCGAGTAGGAGCGCAAGAGTTTCATCAACAAACTCTTCTTTCTTTTCTCCTTCTGATATCACATCAAAGGCTGCGATTTCGCCGACCTCTGTTTTGTACGGTATTGCACCGATTATAAGCGCAACATCAGAAGGAAGATTGCCTGAAATCTCAAGCACTTTGAGATTTCCGTCAGTCAGAGCATAAAGCCCGTTGGACATACCGATCGCAAACGCCTTTTCGGTAGCCTCATATCTTATGATGATTTCATCGGGAAGCTTTTTGGTAAGCTTCACCTTGTCGGTATAAGGCAGCATTTTTTCTATATTATCCGCCGCCTCATCAAGATCCGCAAAAAGCAGATTTTTACCCACGACAATACCGCTTGCCGAGATTATTTCCTCATTCGGATATATACCCGAACCTTCTACCGTAAAGGATTTAACCTTAAATACGGTAAGAATCAAAACGGGACTTACCGCAATAAATAAAATCAACAGAAAACCAATCACGACTATTGCTTTTCTGATTTTTCTTTTTCTTTTGATTTGTTTAATTCTTATTTGTCTCTCTTCAGGAGTTAATCTGCGTTCTGTCCCCTGCTGATTTTCTCTGTTCATTATCATCCCGCCATTTTCATTCTCTTTTTATTTCTGCACCAAGAGCCGAAAGGCTTTTCTCAAAAGTCTCGCAGCCTCTGTCAATATGATAAATTTCGTCCACAACCGTTTTTCCTTCCGCTCCGAGAGCGGCAACCACCAATGCACAGCCTCCTCGCAAATCGCTTGAAGAAACATGCGCACCGTGTAGTTTTTTTACCCCTTCAATAACAGCAACCCTGCCGTCCTCAACTCTTATATCCGCACCCATTTTTATAAGTTCAGGTACATGCCTGAATCTGTTTTCAAATATTTTCTCGCTTATAACACTTGTTCCGTCAGAGGTTGCAAGCATTGCCATTATTATTGCCTGAGAATCCGTAGGAAACCCGGGATAAGGCAATGTACTTATGGATTTTACCCTTGAAAGCTGCCCTGCCGCTTTTATGAACAGCTCATTATTTTTAACCGCAATTTTACATCCTGCCGTTTCAAAAGCAGGCACAACGGGCGAAAGATGCTCCGTGCATACTCTGTCAATTGCTGCACAGCCGCCGGCAGAAGCAACACACGCCATAAACGTTGAAGCAACAATTCTGTCGGGAATAATCGTATGCTCCGCAGATTGAAGCTTTTTGCCTGATTTTATCCTGATAACGCTTTGACCTGCACCGTAAATTTCCGCTCCGCAGGATTTGAGAAATTCAGCAAGGTCAATAATTTCGGGTTCTCTTGCAGCGTTTGTAATAACTGTTTCGCCGCTTGCTCCCATTGAAGCAAGCATAACGTTTTCCGTTGCGCCGACACTCGGAAACGCAAGCGTTATGTTTGCGCCGCAAAGTCCGTCTGTTTCGCATTGAAGCAATCCGCCCGTTTCGTTTATGCAGGTATTCATACTTCTTAACGCCGACAGATGAAGGTCAATGGGACGCAAGCCTATTTCACAGCCTCCGGGTGAGGTTACACCGGCAGCACCGAAACGGGCAAGCAAAGCCCCGAGAAAAACGATTGATGAACGCATCTCACGCATCAGCTTCTCGGGAATATCAAATCTGTTTGCACATGAGGCATCAACAATAACAGTATGCCCCTCACGCTTAATCTTACAGCCGATATGTTCAAGTATTTTTAAAGCCGCTGTAACATCGGTCAGATCGGGACAGTTATGTATAACACTGATTCCGTCAACAGTTACCGTTGCAGAAAGAATCGGTAATGCGCTGTTTTTTGAACCCTGCAAGGTAACCTTTCCGTCAAGTTTTCTTCCGCCGTCTATAATTAATTTTTTCATTACCCACACTCCCTCATGCGAGCATAAAATCCTGCTCTGTTTCCATATTATTCAGGAAGTGGGGGTAATGTGATTATTTTACGATTTCACAAACAGTGTCATAAATTCTTGCCGTAGCATCAACAACCGCCATATCTTTTGCACATTTACCGATGTTTTCAAGCTTTACTCTGTCACGAATAAGCTCATTCACCTTATCGGTTATTGACTCGGCAGTCAGGTCTTTTTCCTCAAGAATAACTGCTGCACCGTTTTCAACAAGTGCCATAGCATTGTGATACTGATGATTTTCGGTTACATAGGGTGAAGGAATAAGAATCGAAGGCTTACCAAGTGCCTGAAGCTCGCTTAAAGTGCTTGCACCTGAGCGGCCTATAACAAGGTCGGCTGCAGGAAGGCATTTGGGAATATCGATATATTCAACGATTCTTACATGAGGATTCTTTGCAAGGTCAACGCCCTTTTCCTCAAGCTCGCACTTGAAATTCTCGCTGTTTTTACCCGTTGCATGAAGGAATACACAGTCATTATCTTTATATTTATTGAGAATAAGATTCATAACTGCATCATTAACGGGCTTTGCCCCGAGACTTCCGCCCATTGAAAGAATGAGAGGTTTACTATCCGTAAGACCAAGCTCTGCACGGGCAAAATCTCTGTCGCCCTTAAGAATATCTCCCCTTATGGGCAGACCTGTCAATACACAGGGATTTTTGGATTTTATATGTTTTTCTGCCTGAATTGCGGTGAGCATTACTCTGTCAACCTTGCCTGCAAGAGCTTTGTTGGTTACACCGGGGAAAGCATTCTGCTCATGAATTGCGGTAGTAATACCCATTTTTGCCGCCATTCGGAGAACGGGTCCGCTTACATATCCGCCGAAACCTATAACAAGGTCGGGTTTAAAATCTTTTATTATTTTTTTTGCCTGCGATGAGGATTTAAGAAGCTTTGAAAGAGTTCCGATGTTGTGCTTTATTGCATCGGGAGAAAAGCTGCGCCAGAATCCGCTGATTTCGATTGTGCGAAGCTCAAAGCCTGCTTCGGGTACAAGTCTTGCTTCCATTTTATCCGCCGTACCGACAAAAACGATTTCCGCCGAGGGATGTTTTTCTTTTATGTAACCTGCGGTGCCGAGAGCAGGGTTTATGTGTCCGCCCGTACCGCCTGTTGCGATAAGAATTTTTTTATTATCAAGCATTATCCGGTCTTCCTTTCGCTGTTTCTTGAAACTGCAAGCACCATACCCATTTCAATCAGCAGCATCACAAGAGAAGTGCCGCCGTAGCTGAAAAACGGGAGACTGATACCTGTATTGGGAACGGTTGAGGTTACAACCGCTATATTCAAAGCAGCCTGTAAGCCCACCTGGAAGCTGATACCCATAGCAAGCATTGCTTCAAATCTGCTTCTTGCACGGAGGCCTATGACAAATCCTCTGCCTACAAGAAGAATAAAAAGTAAGATTATAAGAATTGCTCTTACAAAGCCGAGTTCTTCACATACAACCGCAAAAACAAAGTCATTTTGCGGCTCAGGGATATACATATGCTTCTGCTTTGAGTTGCCGAATCCGAGACCGAAAAGTCCGCCTGAACCGATGGCATAAAGTGACTGCAGGCTC
>CAZJOH010000066.1:0-14096 GCA_964547575.1 uncultured Clostridium sp. | reverse complement strand
AGCACTTGACTTTTAATCAAGGTGTCCGGAGTTCGAATCTCCGATGGATCACCATTGCAAATCGCTCAAATCGTTGTATATCAACGGTTCGGGCGTTTTTCTTTTGTGTTCTGAAAATTCTATTATTTTTCTTACACCGCATTAAACCGTGTGAAATCGTGTAAAAGTGGCTCAAATGGGGCTCACAAATCAAGCACAATATAATGTAATTTATAAGGAAGTAATGACAATTGTAAGGATAACTGTAACTAAAAAATAAGTGAAATTTTTAATTTAGAAGTGAAATAACTGAAGATATAGTTAGAATATTTTACTTATTTTATTGATATTTGCGTAAAAGTGAAGAGAAAATGAAGAAACCCGCCGGAATAATTCTCGGCGGGCTTTGTTATGTTAATTTGGTTTGGCAACTATTAAGAGCTTACTTCTTTTTGGCAGCCTTCTTTTTCTTTCTGCTGGTCTTCTTCTTGGCAGGAGCTTTATCTTCAGAAGTAGGTGCGGGTGTGGGGGCAATCCGCTGAGCTTCAGGAGCGTCTGCAATCAGAGAGACTTCGTTTATAGTTTCGTGACCGGGAACATCGAGGGTGACCTCATCTTCCTTCAGCTCGGCAACGTCCATATCGGCTGTGGGTTTTGCATCGGGAGTTGTTTCAAATTCTGTTTCAGCCTCTTTGAGCTCGGTGGCGTCTGTGTCGGCGGGAATATCGTCAATATTGACAGGTTCTCCGACGATTGCACCTTCCTCAATGATGGTTTCCTTGTTTGACGAATCTGTATTGTCTGCAGGGGAGCTTATTTCGGGCTCAACAGGAGTGTATTTGTCCTTTGCGTGACCTCTGATGCAGGATGAGCATTTGCGGTAATTGCCTTCATTTACGCAACCTTCACATTTGCCTTTAAGAACGCTGCCGTCATCCGCAACGCTTGCAAGGTCATGCTCAAGGGTCTCGTTGTCTTCGAGGAGCTTAATGACCTGTTCCTCAAGCTCGGCTATTTTTGCCGCCTTCCTTGCAATATCCTCACGAAGTCCGTTATTTACTTCTGTTTCTCTTTTGAGGTTTGCTGTTGCAGTATCAAAGGTTATCTGTGGAGCGAGAATGCGACTGCAACGCCGAAATACAACGCATCGCAGGATGTGTCTGCCAACGGTATGCTTAATAAGTGTAGTGAAAAAGGCAAGATTGCCACTATTCCGGAAATCCCTGGCGTTCTTGTTTTTATGACGGGTCATGTTGGCATTTACATCGGCGGCGGAAAGGTCATTGAAGCTCGTGGATTTGCATACGGCGTTGTTGAAACAGAACTCTCCGCCAGAGCGTGGACAAGCTGGGGCAAATGTCCGTGGATTGTCTATCCCACGGCAAGCGTTTCAGCCGAAACTACTTCATCGACCGCAAATGTGAGCTACTTCAAAAAATACACAGGAACATCAACAAGTATTGTTGATGCTTTAAAAGCAATCGGAATAACCTCAACATTCGCTTATCGCAAAAAGATTGCAACAGCAAACGGTATCAGCGGTTATACCGGACTTTCTTCACAGAACATCAAGATGCTCAATCTGCTTAAGCAGGGCAAGCTTGTGAAGCCTTAAGAGGAGAAAAGTGATGGAATACATTATCATGTTCATTACGCACATCATTAAAATCTGTGAGGTAATTGCCATTGAGGGGCTTCCTCCGCTCACTCTGGGTAACGTTATCGATTACTCACAGTATCTGTTCAAACTGGCGATAATCTATTCTTCAGCCTTTGAGCAGTATATAGAAAGGCTTTTGAGCCAATAAAAGATGCCTCAAGCTATTCTTTACAAGCCTTAAATAAAAATAATAGTCACACAACGGGCGGGGCAATAGTCTCGCCCGTTTATATTTTTACTTGCCGAAGAATAAAAAAAGAGAGAGGACGAGCCTCTCTCAATTTTGTTAGTCTTCAAGGATAATCAAATCCTCAATTTTGCAATTCAAAGCCTTTGCTACTTTTGCGAGTTGATAGACATCTCTGGGAACACGTCGCCCGGCTTCCCATTCCTCAAGGGTTCGCAGGGGAACACCTGACTGTCTGGACAGTTCAGAACGGGACATTCCGGCGGCTGTTCTGCGCTCTGTGATTTTACTCATCTTTGCTTGCTCCGTTTCTGTTCTTAATCGCAGTGATTAACGCAGCGGTGGCAAATATTGCTGATACAACCAGGAAGGAAAATCCCATATATTTTGTATCGAAATAAAGCCATCCCAAAGCAGCGAACACAGCGAACAGAACGATTGAAATTATTGTTGACTTTTTCATAAGATTGGGGTAGACTAAAGAGGGAGGAATCGGGGAGTGTTTCCACTCCCGTCTTCCTTTGGAGTTACCGCTTACGCTTATGCTTGCGAGGCTTGGAGCGTTTAGCGGTTTTTCTTTTCTCTTTGATACTTAACACAAGAGCGATTGTTGCTACCGTGTTCGACCAAATCGTAAGAATAACTCCGACCCAATCTTTAGTTTCCGTTGTTCTCACCTCCTTGACTGTGATTAAATTATACCACACAAATGCGTGGAAGTCAAGCACTTTTTTAAAAAAATTCTTGACTTTTTTAAAAAAATCTTTTATAATCATCAAGCCGTCAAAAACGGTGTAAAACCGTGAAAAAGTGTACCAAATGAGTACCAGCAAAACGGCATTTTTCTAACAATATAGCCACTTGTGGCTTGTCGCGAATTTGACTTTTAATCAAGGTGTCCGGAGTTCGAATCTCCGATGGATCACCAAAAGCTTTGAATCCGAACTTTTTCCATATTGGAGAAACATTCGGGTTCATTTTTGTTATTGATACCGTAAATGTTAGCAGGGAGTCATCAGACCCCCTGCTTTTTGTTTTTAATGTATTGTGCGTTACAAAACGTAATTTAATCACTTGTTGCTATCTCAAATATAAAGGTTTATAATAAAATTGAAAATTTTTTAAAATTTCTGTTACATTTCAAAAAATCGTTGACTACATAATGAAGGACAATAAAAGGAGTGAGGATAATGAGCGAAAAAAAGCGGGCCGACGCATTGCTGCAGGAATGCTACGACCAATACCGCATCAAGCTTTTCAATTATTGTCTGTCACGCCTTGACGGTTCACGGGAGGCTGCAGACGACTGTGTGCAAGAAACCTTCATTGTTTTTTATAACAAACTTCTTAACGGAGAAGAATTTGAAAATCCGAGAGCGTTTCTTTACCGCACAGCGGATAACTTCGTCAAACGGCAAAAGCAAAAAGATGCAGTTGAACTGAAACGGAGCATACCGCTTGACGATGCGGCTGAAGTCGGAGTCACCGATGAATATTTATCACGGCTTGACCTGATTGACTATGAAGAAATCGCAAAAAATCTTCTGAATCTTCTGACCGATGAAGAAAAACAAATTTACGATTTGCGGTACATACAAAAACAAGGTGTTGAAGATATTTCAGAACGGCTCAGAATTTCAAGACCTGCCGCATCGATGCGGTTGATGCGATTACGAAACAAGATTAAAGACATGGTTTATTCTTTTGATATTGAAAAGAAAGGAGGCTGACGGAATGATGACAGTAAGCAGAGAAATACTTATGCACCCCGATTTTTTGACTAATCTCGTTGATGAGCTTTGCGCTATGCTTGAAGCACTCATCGATGCAGAATTCGACAAAGGCGATGACACGGATTTTGATTTCATAGACGAATGTGCAGATGCGATAAATGCGATTCGCTCGGGCGATAACTCTCAGATTCTTCCCCTTATTTCTCGCAAGGATTTCTTAAAGAAAATCGGCGTCAAGACTGAACGTAAATTCAAAGTTTGGATTGCGGCGGCTGCGGCAATCGCAATTCTTTTCACCGCAGGCACACAGATTGAAGTTAACGAAAACATTTCTGTTATGGAAGCACTTTCGGGCATCGTTTCGGAATTCTTCAGCGATATAAAACAAGTTGAAACAACAACTCAGCCTGTAACCACAACAGAAAAATCACCCGAACTGATTAATATAACTGTTGAAACAACACCCGAATTCAAGACCGAATATTACGTTGGTGAAAAGTTCAGCGGTAATGGAATAAAGGTGTTCGGTGAATATGATAACGGTGAACGGATGCTTGTACGCATTGACGATTACACCGTCGAGGTTTCCGACAGCTTCGGCACAGAGCCGAAATATGAAACAGTTAAAATCACCGCCGCAGGCTTCACAAAAACTCTTGAAGTGAGAATCATCGAAAGCATTGAAACAAAAAAGCTGACATCGATTTATGCCATATTCCCCGAAGATTTTACTTTCACGGCAAAGGATCTAAACAACATCGACCTTTCACAAATGCAGGTTTATGCGGTTTACAGCAACAGCGATGAAACCGAGCTTACCGCAGACGAATACACGCTCGATATTGAAATCGAAAAAAACTTATTAAAAGAAGAAGCATTTGTAACAATCAGCTACGAAGGATGCTCATGCTCGTTTATGGTGTTTATGGAGTAGAAAAAAGCCTTCTCCTCGAGGAGAAGGGGGACCGCTTGCGGTGGATGAGGTGCAATAAATTTTGTTGCTTCGCAACCACCTCATCAGTCACTTCGTGACAGCTTCTCCTCAAGGAGAAGCCTAAATCAAGGGAGGTTTTGATATGAAAAAATTTATAAAGAAAATATTGATATTAACCGTTTGTGCGGCAATGATTGTCACCGCAATGCCGCTGACGGGGATAGATTTCGGAGATATTTTTGCAATTGAAGCTGAAGCATCACCTTTTTTCGGAACAGTCGGGGATTTCAAATATTCTGTCTATTCAAAAAAAGTTACCATTACAAAATATGTAGGAAATGATACGGAAGTCGTCATTCCTTCTTACATTGAGGATATGCCAGTTACTGAAATCCGTAGAGGCTGTTTTCGCGGCAGCACAGCGGAAGATGCAACGGCGGAAGAACTTGTATGTTCAAAAATTAAAAGCGTTGTAATTCCCGAAACAGTAAAATCAATTGGTTCTCGTGCCTTTGAAAACTGTGTTTCTCTTGAGAAAATAACCTTCAGTGAAAACATATACGGTCTTGAAACCATCGGCGGATCTGCTTTTGAGGGCTGTGAAAAGCTGGCTGAAATCAATTTACCTGAAAGTTTGATGTTTTTTGATGGAAGTGCGTTGAACGGAACAGCCGTTGAAGAACTTGTTTTACCGAGATATGTAGATACAGTTTCATATAATGAATTTGCTAAAACAAATGTTAAAAGAATTATTATTAATGACCTTTCCAGCATTATAAACCTTAATTCGGCAAACGATGTCACAGAAGAAATTATTGTTAATGGATTTGTTTTTGAAACATATGCAGTTGAAGAAAACGAAGGCATAACAAACAATGCTTTTAAAAGAATTGTTTGTAACGGCGGTATAGAGCCGTCAGCGCAAACCAAACTCGAAGCATACGGATTATATGCGCATTACGAAGATGACGGAAGCATTATTTTTACAAGAACGCCGGATAATATTTATGAAGAAACAATCAGCAACGGCGAATATGAATATGCCGTAACCGATACAAATGAGGCTGTGATCATTCGTTACATAGGAAGCAATTCCGAAATAACAATACCCGAAGCAATTGATGGCTTTGCGGTCACCGAAATTGCTGACTATGCTCTTGCTGCAAAAAACAGCGACTTTCAGGGCTGTGCCGACAGTATGATTAAAGAGAATCAGATTACTTCTGTAACCATTCCGTCAACAGTTAAAAAAATCGGTATATTCGCTTTTGCTTTTAATCTGAGATTACAAGCACTTAACTTGCCTGAAGGAATAACCGAAATACCCTATGCTGCAGTTTGTAACTCAATATTTTTGACCAATATATCTCTTCCCGCAAGTGTTACTGTAATCGGTCCGTCAGCATTTTTCAAATGCACAGCGCTCAATAAAATTGATATGATAAATGTAACGAAAATCGGAGCTTTGGCTTTTGCACACTCGGATTTTACAACCCTTGATTTACCGCAAAAGCTTAATAAAATCGACACTTTCGCATTCTTGAATTCTGATAAGCTTGAATCTGTTGATATTCCTGACAGCGTTACAGAGCTCGGAATCGGCGTTTTTTATGAGTGTTGGTCGCTTGAGAGCGCAACACTTTCAAACAACCTCAAAAAAATACCGTACGAATGCTTTTCGGGATGCAAAATCAGAAATCTTGTCATTCCCGATTCAGTTGTCGAAGTCGAAGATGAAGCTTTTGATTATTGCATTCTTGAATCCCTTGTTCTTTCTTCAAATTTAAAAAGAATAGGTGCTTATGCTTTTTCTGACACATTTGATGATTACGGCGCTAACAATAATACTCTTGTAATTCCGGAATCTGTTGAATATATAGGCATAGATGCGTTTAATTCATCGGGATTTGATAAAATTGTTATTCAAGGCACGAATCTCATTATAGACGAGGTAGCTTTCAGAAAAAGTGAATTCACTAAACTTGAAATCAAAAACGGAGTTAAAAACATCGGTTTCCGTGCCTTTTCTGAAAATCTGAATCTTGTTGAACTGACAATAGAAAACGGCGTTGAAAGGATTGACAATGAGGCGTTTTCATGGTGCCAGAATCTGAAAGAAGTCATAATTCCTCAAAGCTTAAATTATCTCGGGGAAAACGCATTTGTTCCTTGCAAGAGACTCGAAAAAGTTGTTTTCAACGCAACCGACTGCTTTGTTGCAGGAACAGATTTTGCTGAAATGCCTTTTGATGGAACAAACATATCAGAACTTCAGATTGGTGACGGCGTTACAAAAATCGGGAAATATTTATTTAGTTACTTTGAAAAAATAACCGAGTTAACTATTCCTGATTCGGTTACGGAAATCGAAGATTATGCTTTCTATAATTGCATCAGTCTTGAAAAGCTTGAGTTGTCGGAAAATCTGCAAATTGTCCGTGATTCGGCATTTGATGAATGCAATTCACTTAAAGATCTTAATTTACCTGAATCGATTCAGATTATAGAACGGTGCGGTTTTGGAAGTGGTTTATTTACTTCTCTGACTCTTCCTCAAGGTCTTAAAAAGCTCGACTATTTAGCCTTTGGTGGTTGTGATAATTTAACTGAAATTAATTATTATTCTGATTGTTGTGAATTTGTAAATCCGTGGAAATCCGCAGCCGACGGTATATATTATTCACCGTTTTACGGCTTTCCTCATCTCAAAACCATCAATCTCGGTGAAAACATAAAAGAGCTTCCCGCATATCTTTTCTGTGGAATTGAAACAATCGATGAAATTGTTCTTCCGTCAACGGTTACGGATGTTGGTGTGGGTGCATTTGCATTCAGCAGTATAACAAGCTTCAAAGCTTCAGATAACCTTGAAAGCATTGAAGAATCTGCGTTCTACGGCTGCAAGAATCTCGAATCAGTAGATATCGGAAACAACATTATGCTTATCGGTGCAGGTGCATTCACCGGTTGCGATAAGCTGACCGAAATTTATATTCCTGATACCGTAACTAACATCGAAATGGAAGCATTCAAGAATTGCTCCGCACTTCAGACTGTTCGTATGTCACCGAATGTTGACTACATACCCCGTGAAGCGTTCTATAACTGCAAAGAGCTTTCAACCTTTACATGGGATTCCGACAGTAAGCTTGTCGGCAGACTTGCATTCGGCAACTGCGTCAAACTCGTTGATTTCGATTTCCTTAATGTTGAAAAGCTTTATGTCAACAGTTTTCTCGGAAGCGGTGTGAATGTTGTTCAGCTTGGCGAAACTGAAAACGAAGCAAGCCGCACTCCGCTGACAACCGTTGAAGTTCAGAGCTTTATGGATTGCGATAACCTCGCAACCCTCGGCATCGGCGGTAACGTTACAACAATCAAAACTCAGGCTTTTGCAAACTGTGAAAACCTTGAAACCGCAGTTATTGCAGACAGCGTAACCGAGATTGCCGATGATGCTTTCGACGGCTGTGATAAGCTCACAATTTACTGCTCCGAAAATTCCTATGCTTATTCATACGCACAGACTCAGGGTATCAGAGTCAGCACTTTTGTTATCGCACCCATTCCCAACCAGACCTATACGGGCTATGAAATCAAACCCGAGGTTTCCGTTTCCGTTTCGGGCGATACTCTTGATAAAAATATTGACTTCAGCGTTTCTTATGCTAACAATATCAATGTAGGCAATGCTGATGTTATCGTCAAAGGCTTGGGCGATTTCAGAATGTTTGCAAGCAGAGCAAAATTCACAATTGTCACAAAGAACATTTCTGCTGTATCTGTTTCTCCCGTCGCCGACCAGCCCTACACAGGTTCAGCCGTCACTCCCAACCTCACAGTTACTGACGGCTTGAAAGTTCTCAGCGAAGGCACAGATTACACGGTAACCTATACCAACAACATTGACGAAGGCACGGCAACTGCAAAAATCACGGGTATCGGCAACTATTCCGGTACAGCAACCGCAGATTTCGTGATTTCAAAAGAAGCAGAAGAACCGAGCTTCTTCGAAAAAATCATCTCATCCATTAGTTTGTTCTTCGCAAAAGTTATTTCTTTCTTTGCATCGATATTTATGTGATTAAAGTCTGCTTTAGTTTAATGTGTAAGATTCTTTCATATTTTTGCTTGTTTCAAAGATGAATCGGGATACATAAAATGACTCGGAAATAAGCGGTGCGGAGAATTTGCGGATTTTTTTGCTCGTCATTTCTTTCACCTCATGTATAAATCACTATAGGAAATGCCCGAAATCAATATTAATCAAATTTTTTTATAAAATATGGAAATTTTCTATTGTTTAATATTCTTATTTTTGATAAACTTTAGGTTACAATCTACAGGAGGTTCTGTTATGAAAAATATAAAAATAGGAATATTCGGTGCAGGCAGAGGTGTTGATGTTGCCAAAAACCTGATGCTTCTTGATTGTGAAATTGTTGCTCTTTGCGATTTTAATGAAAAAAGAAGAAACGAAGGACTTCGGACTCTGGGCATGGAAGTACCTGCTTTTGATGATTTTGATGATTTTATTGAACAGGAAATGGATGCGGTTATTCTTGCAAACTATTTCCATGAGCATGCTCCTTATGCAATAAAATGCTTTGAAAAGGGTATTCATGTTTTTTCTGAATGTATCAGTAACGGTACGATGGCAGAGGGTGTTGAACTTATCCGTGCTTATGAAAAAAGCAATTCGATTTATATGCTTGCGGAGAATTATCCTCAGATGATTTTTAACCGTGAAATGAAAAAAGTTTGTGACGGCGGAACTCTCGGTAAAATTCTCTATGCGGAGGGTGAATATAATCATCCCGTTTCATCCGACGACCTTGAATTCAGCAAAGGCTATGTTTATTATATTGAGCATTGGAGAAATTTTTTGCCCCGTTCATATTATATAACCCATTCTCTTGCTCCTCTTATGTGGTCAACAGGTGCAACTCCGAAAAGAGTAAGCGCTCTTCCCGTATATGCACCCTTTAAAGAAACAATAACCGCAAGGCGTGTCGGTGACAGAGCGGCAATAATAACTACTTTAAATGACGATGATTCTGTCTTCAGGGTAACGGGCTGTTCTGCTTTCGGCGCACACCATAATGCTTACCGTCTTTGCGGTGAAAACGGACAGATTGAAAATCTCCGTGGTATGGGAGATAAGGTTATGCTTCGTTACAATAAATGGTCGATTCCTGAGGGTAAGGAAGAAATTAATCTTTATGAGCCCTCATGGAACGATAAGGATGAGGACTTTATCAATCAGAGCGGTCACGGCGGCGGAGATTATATAATCGCAAGAATGTTCCTTGATTGCATCAGAGAGGGCAAGCAGCCCGAGCATCCGTATGATATTTATTCGGCAGTTGCAATGTCCTCTGCTGCGATTCTTGCGCATCGCTCAATTCTCAATGGCGGCAAGGCTTATGATATACCCGATTTTCACTGTGAAGAATGCCGCAAAGAATATGAGAATGACCGTCAGACCCCTTTTTACGGTGCTGACGGCAGTAAGCCGAATATTCCCTGCTGCTCCAATCCGGATTATTCACCTGCTGAAGAGCAGATAAGAAAAATGGCTGAATTTTTAGCTGAATAATAACAAAGACCGCTTTGCTTTAACGGCAAGGCGGTCTTTTTGATACTTAAACTATTTTTACTGTATAAACAAACTTTGAATTGATATCATCGGGGCTTATAAATCCGAAGTCAACAGCAAGCTTTCCGTTTTCATTAACGGCTTCAAGCTTTTTATCGCAGCCGAGAAGGTTTGCCTTCATGCCCTCACGGTAGTCAACATCACTTAAAACAACCTTGCCGAAGGGGAATTTATGAAGGAATGCAAATACGGAGCCGTTGTCCTTGTGCTTTGTATATTTGATGTTTTCGTCGGAAGGCTTTGCACAGTATTTTCTGCTGCAGTAAATTCCTTCGCCGTTAACCTTGAGCCACTGACCGAGCTGACGGAGTCTTTCTTCCATGATAACGGGAATTCTGCCGTCGTCTGTAGGGCCAACGTTAAGAAGGAAGTTGCTGCCCTTTGATACAAGGTCAACAAGCATTTTGATAAGCTCTTCTTCGGAAAGATAATCTTCAACCGTTTCAAATCTGTTCCAGCCGAATGAAGCACCGATTCCTCTGCATTCCTCGGAAACTCTGTCTATAACCTCGATTGAATCATGGTTTTCATTGATTAGACCGTATTCTGTGGTAAGATTTCCGCCGAGTCTGCCTCGTGTTTCTTTGCCCCAGCGGTCATTGGGTACTATGTAATCTTTAACGCTTGATTCATTATAGAGCCACTGAAGGAAATCCGTGCTGTGCCATACCGAGCTGGGATGCTCCCACTCACCGTCGGTGAAAAGGGTGGCGGGCTTATATTCTTCAATAAGCTCCTTAAGCATGGGGATAAGATGCTTTACGGCATATTCCTCGGGGTCTTTGAGATAAAGAGGGTGGAACCACTCATAAACCGAATGATAAACGCCGAATCTTACATCGCTCTTATCGCATGCATCCTTAAGCTCACGGCAGAAATCTCTGTGAGGGCCAACATCAACGCTGTTCCAGTTCCATGCATATTTTGATTTAAAAAGGCAGAAGCCGTCGTGATGCTTTGAAACAAGGTTCATATACTTTGCGCCTGCATCCTCAAAAAGCTTAACCCATTGCTCCGCATCAAAGTTTTCGGCCTTGAATTTGTCAACAAAATCATTGTATTTGAAATTCTCACCGTAAGTTTTCTGATGATAGTAGTAATAATCGCTGTCGTTTGCGCTTCTCTCGGTTATTTCATCGCAGTGATAGCCGTACCATTCTGCATATTTTCCTTTAGGTGCATAAGCGGGTACGCTGTAAAGTCCCCAATGAATAAAAATTCCGAATTTTGCATCCTCGAACCATGAAGGAACCTCTCTTTTATTGAGTGATTCCCAATTGTTTTCATATATCATTTACTTTGCTCCTTTCGACGCAATATATCGAAATATTATCATATGCATAAACAAATTTCAATATATTTGACATATATTTTATCTTGTAGTAAAATCGTTTTCGGTGATAAAATGCTTGGATTTATGAACGAGAAAATCTCCTCATGGGAGAAAATAAAGGAAAGCGAAAAATCCGTTGTTGTTTACGGCATGGGCAACGGTGCGGATAAGGTCATTGATGAGTTTGACCGGCTCGGCATTCCTGTTAAGGGAGTTACGGCAAGCGATGATTTTGTAAGAGGGCAGCAATTCCGTGGATTTACCGTTAAAAAGCTTTCGGATTTTGACGGCGAATTTATAATTGCCGTTGCATTCGCAAGCAGTCTGCCCGATGTAATGAATCACATATATTCTCTCTGCGATAAATACAGAGTTCTTGTGCCCTGCGTTCCTGTTTTCGGAGATGAAATATTTAACCGTGAATTTATTGAAAAACATGAAACGGAGCTTAACGAAGCGTATAGTCTTTTTGAAGAAGAATCAAAGAATATCTTTGCAGGCTGTTTAGATTTTATGTTCGGCGGTGAGCTTGAAGCTCTGAAAAGCATTACAAGCAGTAAAGATGAAGTTTTTGAAAGCATAATCAGACTCGGAAGCGATGAAAGCTATCTTGATCTGGGGGCATACCGTGGCGATACCGTAGAGGAATTCCTGCACTATTGCGGCAGAAAATATTCTGATATCGTTGCCCTTGAACCTGACAGAAGAACCTTTAAGAAGCTTGGCGTTTATCTCGAAAATATCCCCGATTCAACTGCTTATCAAAAAGCAGTTTACAGCGAGAATAAAACCCTTATTTTCAGCAGTAAGGCGGGCAGACAGTCAACTTTTTCCGAAAAAGGAGAGGAGGTTGAAGCTGTCTGTGTGGACAGCCTTTATTCGGACAAAACCGTTACCTATATCAAAATGGATGTTGAGGGTGCGGAAAAAGAAGCGATTGAAGGTGCAAAAAACACTCTTAAAAATCAGAAGCCGAAGCTGAATATCGCTCTATATCACCGAAGTATAGATATATTCTCAATTCCTTTGCAAATTGCAAAAATAAATCCCGGCTATAAATTCCATATCCGTCGGCATCCTTATATTCCCTGCTGGGATATGAATTTATATTGCGTTTAAAAAAACTGTTGTCTAATTTAAAATAGTTTGATATAATATTTTGGAAGAAAAAGCCGAAAGGAGCTTTGCTATGAAAAAAACACAATGGTATAAGGATGCGGTATGCTATCAGATCTGGCCCCGTTCATTCTGCGACGGTAACGGTGACGGAATAGGCGACCTTGAGGGTGTGCTTTCGAAGCTTGATTATCTTAAGGACCTCGGTATCACCTGCATCTGGTTTTCTCCTCTCTATTGCTCACCCAATGCCGATTTCGGCTACGACATTTCCGATTATAAGAATATTTCTCCCGATTACGGCAGCAATGAGCTTTTCAAAAAGGTTCTCGACGAAGCTCATGCAAGGGGAATGAAAGTTATCATGGACCTTGTTGTTAACCATTCCTCCGATGAACACGAATGGTTCAAAAAGGGAATTGATAAAAACAGCAAATACCATGATTATTATTTCTGGCGTGACGGTAAGGGCAAGAAGCTCCCCAATAACTGGTCATCTCTTTTTGAGGGCAAGGCATGGGAATATAATGAGGAAAACGGTCAGTATTATCTCCACCTTTTCTCAAAGAAGCAGCCCGATCTCAACATGGATAACCCCGAAGTGCGTAACGAAGTCAAGGATATCATGAAATTCTGGCTCGATATGGGTGTTGACGGCTTCCGTGAGGACGTTATTACCTTTGTATCAAAGAGAAAAGGTCTGCCTGCAGGCTTCCCCATTCCTCAGGCTTGCGGCATGGAGCATTATGCAGACGGTCCTCATATTCATGAGTATCTTACCGAATTCCGTCAGGTACTTAATAAGTATGACTGCTTTGTAGTCGGCGAAGCTCCGATGATGACTGTCAACAAGGCTCTTAAATATATAAAAGAAGGCCCCGATCAGGAGCTTGATATGATGTTCCATTTCCAGCATATGGAAGCAGACTGCATATTCATGGATTGCCTTTGTATCGGATTCAGCCTTAAAAGACTTAAAAAGGCATTCTCCAAATGGCAGACGGGTCTTTACGGCAAGAGCTGGAACGCTCTCTATATGGAAAACCATGACCATCCAAGAATCATTAACCGTTTCGGCAGCGTAGAATACAGAACCGAAAGCGCAAAGTCAATTGCTAACTCCTATATGCTTCAGTGCGGAACTCCCTTTATTTATCAGGGTCAGGAAATCGGTATGATTAATATCGATCTCCCCAATGTTGAAGATTATCAGGATATTTTTGCAGTTAACAACTATAAAACACTCCGTCTTTTAGGTTTCTCGGAGGAAAATACAATTAAGCGCCTTAAGACTTCAAGCAGAGGCAATGCAAGAACTCCCGTTCAGTGGGACGATTCTGCAAACGCAGGATTCACAACAGGTACTCCCTGGATGCCTGTTAACCCGAGTTATCAGCATGGTATCAATGCCAAGGCTGAAATGGAAAATCCCGATTCGATTTATAACCACTATAAGGCACTTATCAAATTCCGCAAGGAAAACCCTGTTGCCGTT
>CAZJOH010000065.1:0-14152 GCA_964547575.1 uncultured Clostridium sp. | reverse complement strand
CACTTCATCCCGACAACATGGCAGCAGGCCCCGCTTCCTACGGTATGACAGATACAATGGGTCGTATGCACTCAGACGCACAGTTTGCAGGTTCTTCATCAGTTCCCGCTCACGTTGAAATGATGGGTCTTATCGGTGCAGGTAACAACCCCATGGTTGGTATGACCGTTGCTTGCGCAGTTGCTGTTGAAGAGGCAATGAAATAATCAAATCTTCTCTATCCCTGTTCTCAATGAGAGCAGGGATTTTTCTTAATGTTTTTTCAAATGTAAACTTAAGTTGCTTGTTTATTTCTGCAAATATGGTATAATTATCATACAGTAAAGTCAAATTAATATGAAACGGAGGATAAAATGTGGAGAAAATAATAAGCTTTATAGTTTCAATCGTTATGTCATTTGTTGCTCTGGTTTTTCCTTTCGGAGAAACGACGGAATTTGAAACGATAAAAATCGACGGGGTAACTTATAAAAACGGTTTTGTTGCAGATAATATGCATCTGAATAACGACTATAACCTGTATAAAGAAAAACCTGTATATAGCAAGTATGTATTTACCCTTGCTTTGGGTTATTGGGATAATTATTATCAAATTGAAGATAACTGGATTTACAGGGGTGAAGATACCGGTTGGGGCGTTGATATAAAGGAAGAACTGTTTTGCCCTGTTGATGAATGGGAGAGTCTGCACTCATATTATGAAGACGGAAACAACTACAACTATCATTATGAAGTTCAGATTGAATACGGAGATTTCACAAAATATGATGTTCAGAATGCTGACATCAAAAAGTTTGATGAAATAATTCAGTTTTCAGTTGATAACGAGTATGGCTCGACAAGCAATAATAAAGCAGAAACAATTACTGTTCCCAATAGCTCGATTGTTTATATTCGTTTCTATAAAGATAGTAATGACGGATTATTTACAACTCATACTTCAAAGTTTACTATATACGATGGACACTTATATCTGTATAGGTATTCAAATATGTCATCAGGTACAGACGAGTTAGCAATTCTTCCAAATGAACTGGAAACACATTTCATATCATTGCTTAAGTCAACCGACTTAAATGAATATTTTTAAATTTGACAAGCCTTGTTCTCTTGATTGAGAGCAAGGTTTTTCCTTTTAAGATCCGTCACTTCGTTCAGGGTGACAAGATATCAAATACAGGTCGGTGTTGTCATTCTGAGCGAAACGAAGAATCTTTTTGTTTAAAACATACTTGTAACTTATATTTAAAATGATATAATGACTATATAATAAGAATTATTTAAATAAATTATTCGGCGAAAAAGCGATTTGCTGTTTTGGCTTCTCCTTGAGGAGAAGCTTCGCCATGGGCGGTGATGAGGTGGAAAGTTGGTTGCTGTTACACCTCATCCGACGGCTTCGCCGCCACCTTCCCCTCAAGGGGAAGGCTTTTGCACATCAAGGAAAGGGGAAGGTAAAATGAAAACCAAAACCAAGCTTTCATCCGAATGGATTTATAAATTCTACAAGGAGCTTGAAAAATACGGTATTGAGAATCACGGTCTGCTTATTGAGCAGGGAGGCGAAATCCTCTTTGAAGAATATGCATATCCTTACTGCGCCGATATGCCGCATACTCTTTTTTCGGTAACAAAATCAATCGTTGCAACGGCAGCAGGTTTTGCAATTGACGAGGGACTTTTCTCTCTTGATACTAAAATCCTGCCTCTTTTCCCCGAATATGAGCATTGCGAAAGCTCCGAATGGGAAAATGTAACCGTTCACAGTATACTCACCATGCAGAGCAACAAGGAATTCAGCTTTTTGCAGGATATGACGGGCAATTATGCCGAAATGTTCATGAAAGCACCGTTCAGAAAAGAAAAAGGATTTCTTTACAGCAATAATGATGCACATATGGTTGCGGCAATTATTCAGAAAACCTCGGGCATGACTCTTGTTGACTATCTTACGCCCCGTCTTTTTGAGCCGCTCGGAATTAATCCGCCGTTGTGGGAAACAAACGGGGTCGGCGAATGCATAGGCGGCACGGGTGCATATCTTACCCTTCGTGACCTTGCGAAGATCTGCCGTTGCTATGCCGACGGAGGTGTGTATAACGGAAAGCAAATCATTCCCGAATGGTGGACAAAAGAAGCAACAAAAAAGCAGGTTGATTTGCCGGGCAGAGAAAACGAGGACGGCTACGGTTATCTTTTCTGGCTTGAGGGCGATGTTTTCAGCATGAACGGAATGTTCGGTCAGCAGATTTCTTATATTCCGAAGTATGATGCCGTTATCGCAAGCCTCAACAGCGTTGTTGCCGATGATATGCATAATAAGCTGATAAAAACCTTTCTCCCGATGGCTTTTGAGGAAGAATCAACGGGTGATTGGGATGAAAAGCTTAAGGAATATCTTGCAGACAGAGGCGAAAAGATTGCTCCGTGCGGTGTTCTGCCTCCGATTCCTACGGGTAAAAATTTTTACATAACTCCCGTTTCCGATGCGATTGCAAAATTCATGTTCCCTGCAAGCCTTATTCCCCGTTCGATTACTTCAAGCTTTGCGAAAAGACCGAAGAAAAACCTTGACTGCATTTCATTTGAACTCGATGAAAATATTCTTCACATAAGCTGGTTTGAGGAAGAGGACAAGGTTATTATCGACTGCGGACTTGACGGAAAGCCACGCATCACCGAGTGCGAAATCAAGGGATATCGATATACGGTGTGGGCTTATGCCTATGCAAGAAAAAACGTTGTTCATGCCGTGGTAAAGCCCCTCAACACTCTTGCGACGCAGAGAATTACTTTTGAATTCTCGGGCGATACGATGAAAATGACAATGAAGGGCACACCTGATTTCAAGGATTTTATAAGAAACAACGCAGAGCAAAGCTCTTTTTACAGAAAAACAAGCGATAAGCTTCCCTTTATTGCAAAAGGTCTGGATTTTGCATTGTCAACCATAGAAATGCCTATGAAATTCAAAACAAAGTAAGGAATAACTATGAATAAGTGGAGTTTTTATACATCAAATGAAATAAAACCCCTCGGATGGCTTAAAAAGCAGCTTGAAATTCAGGCAGAGGGTTTAAGCGGAAATCTCGATAAAATGTGGAACGATATCAGAAACAGCGCATGGATAGGCGGTGACAAAGAGGGCTGGGAAAGAGTTCCTTATTGGCTTGACGGCTTCATTCCTCTTGCTTATCTTCTTGAAAACGAGGATATGATTGCAAGAGCAAAGAAATATATCGATGCGATTATTTCGTTTCAGAATCACGACGGCTGGATTTGCCCCTGCAAGGATGAGGACAGAAAAACCTATGATACATGGGCTGTTCAGCTCATTTCAAAAACCCTGACGGTATATTATCAATGCTCAAAGGACGAAAGAATCCCCGAAGTTATATATAAAGTGCTGAAAAACTATTATGAAATGCTCAAAAACGGTGAAATCCGCCTTTTTGACTGGGGTAACGCAAGGTGGTTTGAATGCTTCATTGCCATAAATTTCCTCTATGAACGCTGCGGCGAGGGGTGGCTCGTTGACCTTGCAAAAATCCTCAAAGAGCAGGGCATGGACTATAATAAGGCGGTTAATTTATGGGAAAGACCCCTCAACCGCTGGAGATTTGATACCCATATCGTCAATATCGCAATGATGCTAAAGAGCGAGGCAGTTTCCTGCGGAATTCTCGGAGGAGAATATACCGATAACGCCGAAAAGCTCCATGAAATCCTTAAGAAATATAACGGCACTCCCGTGGGTCTTTTCACGGGCGACGAATGTCTCTCGGGCTTAAGCCCTATTCAGGGCACGGAGCTTTGTTCCGTTGCCGAGCAGATGTATTCCTATGAGATTCTTTATGCTTACACGGGTGATAAAAAATGGGCTGAAAGGCTTGAAATGCTCGCATTTAATGCACTTCCCGCAACGATAAGCGACGATATGTGGACTCACCAGTATGACCAGCTCAGCAACCAGATTGCCTGCATAAAGTTCCCCGGCAAGCCGATTTTCAGAACAAACGGAGAAGAAGCTCACCTTTTCGGTCTTGAACCGAATTACGGCTGCTGCACGGCAAATTTTAATCAGGCGTGGCCTAAATTTGCTCTGTCTGTATTTATGCATGACGGCGATACGGTTATCAACGCAGTACCCGTTCCTGCGGAGCTTAAAACCGAGGATAAATACATAAAAATCGAAACAGAATATCCCTTTAAAAACAGCTTTAAATATACCGTAAAAGCCGAAAAATCCTTCACCTTCAAAATCCGCATTCCTTCTTTTGCAGAAAATCTCAATGCGAACGGCAAAAAGGTGCAGGGAGATATGCTCTCGTTTGATATCGGTGCAGGCGAAGAGAAGGAAATCGTTATTTCATTTGATACCGTTCCTTATTTTGAAAAGCGACCCTATGACCTGAATACGGTTAAATGCGGTTCGCTTGTTTTCTCCGTTCCTGTTAAGTTTGAAAAGAAGATGCTTGAATTTGAGCGTGACGGAGTTGAGAGAAAATTCCCTTATTGTGATTATGAATTAATTCCCGTTTCCGACTGGAATTATGCGTATTGCGCTGATGCACTTGAAATTCAGCGAGGCGAAGTGAGCGAAATTCCGTTCTCCTCGGAAAATCCGCCTGTTACGGTAAAAGCAACCGTTAAAAAGATTGACTGGGGCTGTGAGGATGGCTACGAAACCGTCTGTGCAAAAATTCCCGAATCAAGAGAGCCGATAAGCGATGCAGAAGAAATTCTCCTATATCCCTACGGCTGCGCAAGGCTTCGCATGACGGAGATACCTTTGATAAAATGAGGTAAAATCATGAAAATTTTGCTTGAGGATGCCGGAAAATGGTGCGTTGAAAACAATCTGCCCTGTTACCGTGAAAAAACCGAACCCGACCATTTCGGAAGTCGATTTATTGATCAGATAAAAAATAACAGCCTTTCCTATGCGGAAAGACTGTTATTTTTATGCTTTTCTTATTTCTTCTCTGCTGCAAGGAACTTGTAAACAAGTGCTGCAAGAACGCCGCCGATAAGGGGAGCAACGATGAATACCCAAACGCTTGAGAGTGCATCGCCGCCAACGAGGAGAGCAGGTCCGAAGCTTCTTGCAGGGTTAACGGAAGTGCCTGTAAAGGAAATTCCGAGAATATGTACAAGAGTAAGTGTAAGACCGATTACGATGCCTGCAACCGAGGAATTTTCAATCTTTGATGTAACGCCGAGAATTGCGATAACGAAAACGAAGGTGAGAATGATTTCAATGAGAATTGAAAGACCGATGCTGTCGTTATAAAGAGCATTTGCACCGAGTCCGCTTTCTTTGCCTACGAGTGCCATAAGAACTGCAGCACCTGCTGTTGCGCCGGCAAACTGAGCGATGATGTAGCCGATGAAGTCGGCAACCGAAAGCTTGCCGCTTACAAGCATTGCAATTGAAACTGCGGGGTTGATGTGGCAGCCCGAAATGTTGCCGATTGAGTAAGCCATTGCAACGATAACAAGACCGAAGGCAAGAGCGGTGAGAAGATAGCCTGTTCCGTTTTCAGCCGAGCAGCCTACTACTGCAGCAGTGCCGCATGCGAAGAGAACAAGAACGAAGGTTCCGATGAATTCTGCGATGTACTTTTTGATTGATTGCATAAAAGATACCTCCCAAAAAAATTTATTCTTCGATAGCTTCAATGAGCTTATCAATAGCCATTTCAAGCAGACAGAAGGGGATGTTGAGGGGAGGAAGAAGGCGAATCTTTGTTTTTGCACTTAAAACGAGAACGCCCTTTTCCATTGCAGAGGCAATAACTGCCTTTGCAGGCTTATCGCATTCAATGCCGAGCATAAGTCCTTTGCCTGTTACGCTCTTGACGTTTTTGCACTGTGAAAGCCTTGAAATTATGTATTCGCTCTTTTCGTTAACTTCATCAAGAAGCTCGTCGGTAATTCTTGAAAGAATGCTGATTGCGCCTGCGCAGCAGATGGGGTTGCCGCCGAAGGTTGAGCCGTGCGAACCGGGTGTGAGAATATCCTGAACCTTTTCGCCGAGCATTGTGCAGCCAAGTGGCAGACCGCCTGCAAGACCCTTTGCGGTTGATACGATATCGGGTGTGATGCCGTAATTCATGTAGCCGTAAAGCTTGCCTGTTCTGCCGTTACCGGTCTGAACCTCGTCAATAATAACAAGCATATTCTTTTCTTCTGCGATTTTGCAAACGCCCTTTACGAATTCTTCTGTCAGGGGAAGAACGCCGCCCTCGCCCTGAATGGTTTCCATCATAATTGCGGCGCAGTTATGATTTTCTGCAAGCTCCTTAACGGAGTCGAGATTATTTGCTTCGGCATAAACAAATCCCTCGGTAAAGGGTCCGAAATCGGTGTGAAAATTATCCTGACCCGTTGCGGCAAGGGTTGTTATTGTTCTGCCGTGGAAGCTGTTTTTGAGGGTGATTATTGTTGAATTGCCCTCGCCCTTGTTTTTAAGTGCCCAGAGTCTTGCTGCCTTTATGGCGCATTCGTTTGCTTCCGCACCCGAGTTTGAGAAGAAAACCTTCTTCATTCCCGTTCTTTCGCAGAGCATTTCAGCAAGGTCTGCGCAGGGCTTTGTGTAGTAGAGATTTGAAGTATGACCGAGAAGCGAAGCCTGAACGGTTATTGCTTCAAGCCATTCGTCATCGGCAGTGCCGAAGGTGTTAACGGCAATACCGCTTCCCAGGTCAATATATTCCTTTTCGTTGTTATCGTAAAGCAATGCACCGTTGCCCTCTGAAAGCTCAACGGGGAAACGTGCGTAAGTGCCTGCGATATACTGTTTATCTTTTTCAAAAACTGACATAATAATTCCTCTTAACTCTGAACAAACATTGTGCCGAGACCTTCATCCGTAAGAATTTCGATAAGAAGGGAATGGGGCACTCTGCCGTCGATGATAAATACTTTGTTAACTCCTCTGCGGATTGCCTCACGGCAGCATTCGATTTTGGGAATCATGCCGCCCGAGATAATTCCGTCATTTATAAGCTCGGGAATTTCGCTTACAAGAACCTTGGGAATAAGGGTTGAGGGGTCGTTCATGTCACGCAGCAGACCTGCAATATCTGTCATGGAGATAAAGCTTTCCGCACCGAGAATGCCTGCAATTTTTGCGGCAGCGGTATCGGCGTTGATGTTATAAACATTGCCGTCGTTATCGCAGCCTGTTGTTGAAATAACGGGAATATAGCCCATATTAAGCAAATCGAGAATCGGTTCGGGGTTGATATCGGTGATTTCGCCTACAAAGCCGAGTCTTTCGTCTTTTACTTCTGCGGTGATAAGGTGATTATCTGCGCCGCAAAGACCGATTGCCTTGCAGCCGAGTCTGCCCAGAAGCGCAACAAGGCTCTTGTTAACCTTGCCTGCAAGCACCATCTGTACAACATCTGCGGTTTCCTTATCGGTAACACGCAAGCCGTCAACAAATTCGCTCTTCTTGCCGATTTTGCCGAGCATATCTGTGATTTCGGGGCCGCCGCCGTGAACAAGAACAACCTTGATGCCGATAAGTGAAAGCAGAGCGATATCGCCCATAACAGCATCCTTGAGTTCCTCGTTAATCATGGCATTGCCGCCGTACTTTATAACAACTATTTTGTTTGAATATTTCTGTATGTAGGGAAGTGCCTCAACAAGCACCTGACCCCTCATTGCATTTGAAAGTTCCATCGTTTCGTACCTCTGTTTTATATTAATATTATGTTCTGTAGTCGCCGTTTATTTTAACGTAGTCATATGTAAGGTCGCAGCCCCATGCGGTTGCCGAAGCATCGCCGCTGTTAAGCTCAATAAGCACCTGAATTTCCTTTTCGGTGAGAACCTCTTTTGCAATTTCTTCCGAAAAATCAATGCCTGCACCGTTTTTGCATACCTTTACTTCGCCTGCTGCCGATTTGAATGCAACGTTAACCTTGTTAACATCAACATCTGCACCGCTGTAGCCGATAGCGCAGAGCACTCTGCCCCAGTTTGCATCGGCGCCGAACATTGCGGCCTTGAAAAGCGATGAACAGATAACGGATTTTGAAACCGTAACTGCTGTTTCCTTTGAGTTTGCACCCGTTACGATGCATTCGAGAAGCTTTGTTGCACCCTCGCCGTCGCCTGCTATCATGCGGCAAAGGTGAGTTGTGACTGCATTCAGAGCCTTGCAGAATTCGTCAAAATCAGCACCCTCTGCAGTGATTTCGGCATTGCCTGCCATGCCGTTCGCCATAACGGAAACCATATCGTTTGTTGAGGTGTCGCCGTCAACGCTTACCATGTTGAACGAATCTTTAACATCCTCGCTCAGAGCCTTCTGAAGCATTTCGCTTGAAATTGCGCAGTCGGTTGTTACGAAAACGAGCATTGTTGCCATGTTGGGGTGAATCATGCCCGAGCCCTTTGCAATGCCGCCGATTTTGCATTCAACGCCGCCTATTTCAAATGAATAGGAAACGATTTTTTCAACCGTATCGGTAGTCATGATAGCTGCTGCGGCATCGTCGCTTTCTGCTTTAAGCTCTTTAACAAGAGCGGGAATGCCGTCTGCGATGGGAGTAATATCAAGTGTCTGACCGATAACGCCCGTTGATGCAACGATAATGTCGTTTGCAGCGATATTGAGTTCCTTGGAAATAAGAGCGCACATTTCTTCTGCGATTTCAATGCCGTTTGCGTTGCAGGTGTTGGCATTTCCGCTGTTGCAGATAGCTGCCTGAGCATAGCCGTCAGCAACATTATTCTTTGTAACGGTGATGGGTGCGCCCTTAACGAGGTTTGTTGTGTAAACACAAGCGGCGTTAGCCTTTTTCTCGCTGAAAATAAGAGCGAGATCCTTTTTTGTTTTATTTTTTCTTATACCGCAGTGAACACCGCTTGCGGTAAAGCCCTTTGCGGCACAGATGCCGCCTGAAATCTGTTTCATTTTATGTATCCTTTCATCAGAGAGAAAGACCTGTTTTCGGGTCAATTCCCATAAGTATGTTCATGCATTCGATTGCTGCGCCCGATGCGCCCTTGCCGAGGTTATCGTAGCGTGCAAGCAGAAGAATACGTTCTTCATTGCCCTGAACGAAAATCTGCATTCCGTCGTTGCCGCTCATGCTCTCTGCGCAGAACATTGCATCCTCGCCGAGGCTTTCGGTATACTTGACGAAATCTGAGTTATATGCAGCCTTGTAAACATCTATTATATCACGAATACCCTTGCCGTTGCAAAGGTTTTTTGCAAAAACAGGAACGGAAACTGCCATTCCGCTGTAGAAATCGGCAACAATGGGGCTGAACATGGGTGCATTTTCAATTCCTGTTATTGCTTTCATCTCTTTGAGATGCTTATGCTCCTGAGTCAGACCGTACTGACGGGGAGAATTGAGGAAGGCTTCTCTTGAGCCGCTTTCGTATTGGGCAATCATCTTTTTGCCGCCGCCGCTGTAGCCTGTTACCGAGGTGCAGGTTAAAAGTGCATCGGCAGGAAGAATTCCTGCTGCAATAAGAGGATAAACAAGAGCGATAAAGCCGCTTGCATGGCAGCCGGGGACTGCAACACGCTTTGAATTCTTTATTTTTTCAAGATGTGCGGGAGAAAGCTCGGGAAAACCGTAAGCCCATTCGGAAAGAGTACGGTGAGCAGTTGAAGCGTCGATAACCTTGACATCGGGGTTATCAATCAGAGAAACCGCTTCTCTTGCCGCCGCATCGGGGAGGCAGAGAAAGGCGATATTGCAGGAATTGAGAGCCTGCTTTCTTGCTTCGGTATCCTTGCGCTTATCCTCGCTTAAGGTTATAAGCTCAATATCATCACGGGTGGAAAGACGCTGAAAAATGCGCAGACCCGTTGTTCCTTCTTTTCCGTCTATAAAAATTTTTGTTTTATTCATGATTATATACCTCTGGAAATAATATACGCATAATTATACAGAAATTATTGCATAAAGTCAAGCGAATTCTGTATATCTGCATATTGTTGGCGAATATTATACAATAAATTGCCGTGTGCTGTTTCTGTTTGTGCAATATGATATATTATACGATAATCTTTTTCTTTGCAACTATTTCATTTTCGAGAGTTTCGCCGTCAAAATAGCTTTTAATGTTGCCGAGAGTGATCTCCGCAATCCGTTTGAGTGCTTCGTGGGTAAGGAATGCCTGATGTGAGGTTACAAGCACATTCGGCATCATAATAAGCCTTGAAAGAACATCGTCTTTTAAAATGCTTTCGGATAAATCCTCGTAGAAAAATTCGCTTTCTTCCTCATAAACATCAAGACCTGCACCGCCGATTTTGCCGCTCTTTATGCCGTTGATGAGAGATTCGGTATCAATGAGTGCGCCTCTTGAAGTGTTCAGAATAAAAACTTTATCTTTCATCATTTTTATTGAGTAATCATTTATCATATGATAGGTTTCGCTTGTGAGTGGGCAATGGAGCGAAATAACGTCAGCTCTTGCAAAAAGCTCCTCGAGAGGAACATATTCAAGATATCCCTGCGAGGGATAGGGGTCGTATGCGATAACGTTCATGCCGATGCCTCTGCAGATATCAATGAACGCCATGCCGATTTTACCCGTACCGATTGCGCCGAGAGTTTTGCCGTGAAGGTCAAAGCCGACAAAGCCATTGAGGCTGAAGTTGAAATCCCTTGTGCGGATATATGCCTTGTGGGTTTTGCGAACAAGAGTGAGCAGAAGTGCAAGTGTATGCTCCGCAACGGCATGGGGCGAATATTCGGGCACACGCACAACGGGCATAACATCCTTTGCGGCAGAGAGGTCAACGTTGTTATAGCCTGCACAGCGCATGGCGATAATCTCAATGCCGTTTTCTTTGAGAACATCAATAGTTTCCTTGCCGATATCGTCATTTACGAAGGCGCAGACTGCCTTGAATCCCTTTGCCATAACGGCGGTGCGGGGGCTTAATTTGGACTCGAAATATTCGATTTCAATGCCGTATTCCGCTTTCAGGGCATCAAAATAAATCTTATCATAGGGTTTTGTATCAAAAAAAGCAATTCTTAACATAAAATCATCCTTCAACATAAAGATATCCTTTCAGGGGTAGTTTACCCCTGAAAGGAATGATTTATTATTTTAATTTATGAATGAACAGACCGCTTAAGAGCTTCGGCTCAAACCATGTTGATTTGGGCGGCATAATCTGACCTGCATCTGCGATATCCATAAGCTCCTTAAGAGTTGTGGGATACATTGAAAATGCAAGGCACATATCCTCGTTCACCCTGCGTTCAAGCTCGCCGAGACCTCTGATTCCGCCTACAAAATCAATGCGTTTATCGGTTCTCGGGTCGTCAATGCCGAGAACGGGGGAGATAAGATTGCTCTGAAGAATGGAAACATCAAGAGCTTCAACGGGGTCTGCGGAATTAAAGGAGCCTTCCTTTGCGGTCAGCTTATACCATTTGCCGCTGAGAAGCATTCCGAAGGTGTGTGCAGATTCGGGCTTATAAGCATTTTCACCGATAAGCTCAACGGTGAATTTATCGCTGATTTTTTCAATGAATTCTTCTTGGGTATTGTCGTTCAAGTCCTTGATAACACGGTTATAATCCATGATTTCAAGCTCGTCGCAGTCGAAAAGAACTGCAAGGAAGAAATTGAATTCCTCGCTGCCGTTATAATCGGGATACTGCTCTCTGCGCTTAAGACCGACCTTTACTGCGGATGCAGCTCTGTGATGACCGTCTGCAATGTAAAGATAGTCAACGCCTGCAAAAAGCTTTGAGATTTTTGCGTTTGTTTCGGGGCAGTCGATAACCCAAACCGTGTTTGCGATGCCGTCATCGGTAACAAAGTCATAAACGGGAGCATGGCTTTCCTTCCATTCGGAAACTGTTTTTGCAATTTCAGTATGAGGACGGTAGGTAAGGAAAATCGGGCCTGTGTTAGCATCGCAATAGTCAACATGATTTATTCTGTCGGCTTCCTTATCGGCTCTCGTAAGCTCGTGTTTTTTGATGATTGAATTTATATAGTCGTCAATCGAAACACAGCCGACAAGACCTGTCTGGCTTCTGCCGTTCATAATCTGGCGGTAAATATAAAATCTGTTTTCTTCGTCTTGTTTGCAGATTCCGTCGCTGACAAGCTTATCAAGATTTTCTTTTGCTTTGAGATAAACGGCTTCCGAATAAAGGTCTGTGCCGTCGGGTAAATCAATTTCCGCCTTGTCAACATGCAGGAATGAATATGGATTTCCCTTTACCATTTCGGCGGCTTCTGCGCTGTTCATAACGTCATAGGGAAGCGCCGCAACCTTTTCTGCGTATTCAGGAACGGGTCTTATTGCCTTAAAGGGTCTGAAAACTGCCATATATATCACCTTTATATATTTTTATTTATCTAAATTATATTACATCACTATGAATAGTTTGTCAAATTATTGTTTCAATATTGATTTTTGATTTTCCTGATAGTATAATATATAATGACAAAAAAGGAGGAATATTTAATGTATTGTTCAAAATGCGGAAGGCAGCTTCCCGAAGGTACGGTTAACTGCCCGGATTGTGACCCCATAGTTGTTAATCCCGAGCCTCAGGTTCAGCCCCGGAAGGAGTCTTTTTTTAAACCTGCAGGTAAAGGCTCAAAGAGTTATGCGGCTCTTTTTACGGCTCTTCTCGTTTTCCCTGCAACAATCTGCACGGCAATCGACCTTGCTTTTGACAGATACGATTATTGGTTCGGCTACGTTGTAGGCGCACTCATAGTTACATGGGTTATCGCAGTGCTTCCCGTTCTCAAAATCACACCCCCGTTCGTTACAGCTTTCATCTGCTTTGGTTCGATAGTCGGTTATACTATGTATATAGCATATAAATCAGGGCATTTTGAGTGGCTTTCGGGATTCATACTGCCGATGTTCATACTTACGGCTGCGTTTATTGCTGCCGACGTTTCGCTCATAGGTTCAAAGAGAATAAAAGGACTTCATATTCTTTCGCTTCTTTCTATTGAGTGCGCAATTTATCTTGTATGCCTTGAAGCAACCCTGGACAATGCATTTAACGGCGTTGTTGAGCTCAAGTGGTCGCTGATCGTTGCCTGCGGATTCATTTCCGTTGTTGCGGTTCTTGAAGCATTCAGCTATATCGGAAGAATTAATAAGAAATAATACATAAAAAATCAGGAGGAATCCCTATGAAAATGTCGTTCCGCTGGTACGGCGAGTCAGACCCCGTTTCGCTTCAGTATATCCGCCAGATTCCCAATATGAAGAGCATCGTAAGCGCAGTTTATGATGTTAAGCCCGGCGAGGTATGGCCCGAAGAAAGCCTTGCTAAAATGAAAAAGCAGTGTGATGATAACGGACTTGTTTTTGATGTTGTTGAATCCATTCCCGTGCATGAGGATATAAAGCTCGGCAGGGGAGAGGTTGATAAGCTCATTGAAGTTTATTGCGAAAATATCCGCCGCTGCGCAAAGTACGGTATTAAGTGCGTAACCTATAACTTCATGCCCGTTTTCGACTGGACACGCACCCAGCTTGATAAAGAAGCTCCCGACGGCTCAACAAGCCTTGTTATGTACTGGGAGCAGATGAAGGGTCTTGACCCTCTTAAGGACGATATCCACCTTCCCGGATGGGATTCGAGTTATACACAGAGCGAAGTGAGAGAGCTTATTTCCGCTTACGGCGAAATCGGCGCAGAGGGACTCTGGGCAAATCTTGAACGCTTCCTCAAAAAGGTAATTCCCGTTGCCGAAGAATGCGGAGTAAGAATGGCTATTCATCCCGATGACCCCCCGTATCCCATTTTCGGTCTTCCCAGAATCATCACAAACGAAGAGAATCTTGACAGAATGCTCGCTATCGTTGACAGCCCTGCCAACAGCCTCTGCCTTTGCACGGGTTCACTCGGCTGCGCTTCTTCAAACGATGTTGTTGCCATGGTACGCAAATACAGCGCAATGGACAGAATCGCATTCATGCATATGAGAAATATTCTTATCATGCCTGACGGCAGCTTTGAGGAAAGCGGACATCTTTCCGAATGCGGCAGCCTTGATATGTATGATATCACAAAGGCTCTTGTTGAAACAGGCTTTGACGGCTATGTAAGACCCGACCACGGCAGAATGATCTGGGGCGAAACGGGCAGACCGGGCTACGGTCTTTATG
>CAZJOH010000064.1:0-14321 GCA_964547575.1 uncultured Clostridium sp. | reverse complement strand
CTCATTCAGCCTCCTCTCATGAAGCTTCTCACAACAGAGAAGGAAAGAAAGGTTGAAATGAAACAGCTCCGTAAGGTAAGCAAAACAGAGAAGATTATCTTCCCCGTTGTTGTTTTCGTTGTAGTTTCTCTTCTTATTCCCGATGCCGCTCCCCTCGTAGGTATGCTCATGTTCGGCAACCTTCTCAAGGAATGCGGTGTTACCGAAAGACTGAGCGAAACAGCACAGAATGCACTCACCAACATTGTTACAATCATGCTCGGTGTTACCGTCGGTGCAACAACAAACGGCACGGAATTCCTTAAATTAGACACCATCAAGATTGTTGTTCTCGGGCTTATTGCATTCTGCTTCTCAACAATCGGCGGCCTTCTTTTCGGAAAACTGCTCTATGTTATCACAGGCGGCAAAATCAATCCTCTCATCGGTTCTGCAGGCGTTTCCGCAGTTCCCATGGCTGCCCGTGTTTCACAGGTTGAAGGCAGAAAGTATAACCCCACCAACTTCCTTCTCATGCATGCCATGGGTCCGAATGTTGCAGGCGTTATCGGTTCAGCCGTTGCGGCAGGTTTCCTGCTTATGATGTTCGGTAAATAAAAAAGCAAAGCTGTCACACAAGTGGCAGCTTTTTTTCTTGTCAATTAAGACATAGTGTGTTATACTTTAATATATATCGTTGTTAAATAGAGTTTACTTTATTTAACTGAATGGGGTGATTTGATGTTTGCAAGAATAAACAGCATGGGGCTTTTCGGCATTGATAGCTACATGGTCGGAGTTGAAGTGGATTTCGGTCAGGGCTTGCCGAGAATTGACATTGTAGGTCTGCCCGATGCTTCCGTAAGCGAATCACGCAACAGAGTGCGCTCTGCCATCAAAAACTGCGGTTTTTCCTTTCCGCAGAGCAGAGTCACAATCAATCTTTCCCCTGCCGATATAAGAAAAGAGGGTCCCGTTTACGATTTGCCGATATTCGTTGCCATTCTCATTGCAGGCAATCAGCTCAACTGTAAAATTGATGACTGTGCTTTTATCGGAGAATTATCCCTCGACGGTATTGTACGCCGTGTCAACGGTGCGCTTTCCATGGTGATAAGAGCCAAAAAGAGCGGAATAAAGCGTGTTTTTGTTCCTATGGAAAACGCTCTTGAATGCTCGGTTGTAAACGAAATTGAAATCTATGCGGTTGAGAATGTAAATCAGGTTGTAAAACACCTTAAAGGCGAAGAAATTCTCACCACAGTTAAATATGAAGAGCTTTCCAAAAATGAAAATGCATTCGGGCTTTTTGCTCCCGATTTCAGGGATGTCAAGGGTCAGCAGGAAGCAAAGTATGCCATGGAAATTGCTGCCGCAGGCGGACATAATATCCTTATGGTAGGTCCTCCGGGGTCGGGTAAAAGCATGCTGGCAAAAAGACTTCCTTCAATTCTCCCCGATATGACATTTGAAGAAAGCCTTGAAACAACGGAGCTTTATTCCATAGCAGGCGCAATGCCCGAGGGCGTTTCGCTAATCCGTGAAAGACCGTTCAGGTCACCTCACCACACGGTATCTCCCGCAGGTCTTTCGGGCGGCGGAATAATTCCGAGGCCCGGCGAAATCTCTCTTTCGCACAACGGCGTTCTTTTCCTTGACGAGCTTCCCGAATTTTCGAGAATCGCAATGGAGGTTCTCCGTCAGCCTATTGAGGACGGCAAGGTTACAATTTCAAGAGCAAACGCTTCACTCACCTATCCTTGCTCAACAATGGTTGTGTGCGCAATGAATCCGTGCCCCTGCGGCTTCAAGGGGCATCCGAAAAAGGACTGCACCTGCAGCGATATCGCCGCAAAGCGTTATCTTTCAAAGGTTTCGGGTCCGCTTCTTGACAGAATGGATATCCATATTGAAGTTCCGCCCGTTGATTTTGACAGTCTTTCAAGCAAAGCTCCCTCAGAATGCTCGGCGGATATAAAGAAAAGGGTCAATGCCGCAAGAAAAATCCAGCAGGAGCGGCTTGAAGGTTCGGGAATTACCTGCAACGCAAAAATGACTCCGGAGCAGACAAAGAAATTCTGCAGACCCGAACCCTCGGCAATGGCATTCCTTGAAAACGTGTTTGAAAAGCTTGACTTTTCCGCAAGAGCATACGATAAAATTCTGCGTGTTGCAAGAACAGCCGCAGACCTTGAGGGAAGCAAAACAATAGAAATTCCTCACATTGCCCAGGCGGTTCAGTTCAGAAGCCTTGACAGAATATTCCGCCACAGATAAAATTCTTCCTGTATATTGATAAAGCAAAGAATTTGTTATATAATAAGTTGATAAAATGTTAAACGGAGAAAGATGTATGTTAAAGCTTGAAAATGTTTCCTTCAAGGTGGATGTTGACGGCAAAAACCTTGAAATTATAGATAACATCAATATAGAAATTCCCGACGGTGCATTTACCGTTATAACGGGACCAAACGGCGGCGGTAAATCAACCCTCGCCCGTCTTATCATGGGCATCGAAAAGCCCACAAGCGGTAAAATCTACTATAACGACATTGATATAACCGATATGACCGTTACCGAAAGAGCGAAGCTCGGCATAGGCTATGCATTTCAGCAGCCTCCGAGATTCAAGGGTCTTACGGTGCGTCGCCTTCTCTCTCTTGCGGCAGGCTGTGAATTGCCCGTTGACGAATGCTGCGGATATCTCACAAGCGTGGGTCTTTGCTCAAAGGATTATCTCAACCGTGAAATGGACTATTCCCTTTCCGGCGGTGAGGCAAAGAGAATCGAAATTGCAACCCTCATGGCACGCAAGCTCGACCTCGCAATCTTTGATGAACCCGAGGCAGGTATTGACCTCTGGAGCTTCTCGATGCTTGTTGAATCCTTCAAGGCAATGAGCAAGGGCAGCCACAGAAGCGTTATAATCATTTCTCATCAGGAAAGAATCATGCAGCTTGCTGATAAGATGATTGTTATCGCCGACGGCAAGGTGAGAAACACAGGCACAAAGGACGAAATTTTCCCGCAGCTTATGGGCGAATTCAGCGAAAACTGCGGCTTCAGAGGAAAGGAGAATTAACAATGGAAAAAACAGACATCGGATTGCTTGAATCCATTGCCGGCCTCCACGATATTCCTGCAGGCGCATATAATATAAGAAAAAACGGCGAGGGTCTTTCAAGACGTTCAACCGCAAACATTGAAATTGTTACAAAAACGGACAAACCGGGCATTGATATAATCGTTGCTCCCGGAACAAAGAACGAGAGCGTTCATATTCCCGTTATCATTACCGAAACGGGTGTTGACGACCTTGTTTACAACGATTTTTACATTGGCGACGATGCTGATATCCTTATCGTTGCAGGCTGCGGAATCCATAACAGCGGCGACGAAAAATCACAGCACGACGGAATCCATACATTCCACATCGGCAAAAATGCAAAGGTTAAGTATGTTGAAAAGCATTACGGCGAGGGCGACGGCAAGGGAGAGAGAATTCTCAATCCTGTTACCGTTGTTGAGCAGGACGAAAACTCTGTTTGCGAAATGGAAATGGTGCAGATAAAGGGTGTTGACTCCACCGTGCGTGACACAAAGGCACATCTTGCCGCAGGCGCAAAGCTCATTATGACGGAGCGCCTTCTTACTCACGGAAATCAGTATGCACGCTCGGATATGGATGTTTATCTTGACGGTGAGAACGCATCCTCACAGATTATTTCACGTTCAGTTGCAAAAGATAATTCAAAGCAGATTTTCCACCCCAATGCAATCGGCAACGCAAAGTGCAGAGCTCATGTTCAGTGTGACTCTATTATCATGGATAACGCAACAGTAAGCTCAATCCCCGCAATCACCGCAAATTCCGCCGATGCGCAGATAGTTCACGAAGCGGCAATCGGCAGAATCAATAACGACCAGCTTATAAAGCTCATGACCTTCGGCATGAACGAGGAAGAAGCCGAAGAGGTTATCATTCAAGGCTTTTTGAAATAGGAGAATTAATATGATTATTACAAATACCATTAAATATATAGGCGTTAATGACCGCAGCATTGATTTGTTCGAGGGTCAGTATATTGTTGAAAACGGCATGGCTTATAACTCATATGCCGTAATGGGCGATAAAATCGCAATTATGGATACGGTTGATGCTGCATTCGGCGAGGAATGGCTCGGAAATATCAAATCTGTTCTCGGCGAAAGAAAACCCGATTATCTCATCGTTCAGCATATGGAGCCTGACCATTCCGCTAATATCAACCTCTTCATGCAGACTTATCCCGAGGCTCAGATAGTTGCTTCTGCAAAGGCTTTTGTTATGATGAAGCAGTTTTACGGCTCCGACTATGCAGACAGACAGATTGTAGTCGGCGAAGGCTCAACTCTTTCTCTCGGCAGCCGTGAGCTTACATTTGTAACAGCACCGATGGTGCATTGGCCCGAGGTAATCGTTACCTATGACAGCACGGACAAAGTTCTTTTCTCGGCTGACGGCTTCGGAAAATTCGGCGCATGGGATACCGATGAGGACTGGGCTTGCGAGGCACGCCGCTATTATTTCGGAATAGTAGGCAAATACGGCGCACAGGTTCAGGCTCTTCTCAAAAAAGCTGCAACGCTTGACATCGAAAAAATTTGCCCCCTTCACGGACCTGTTCTGACCGAAAATCTCGGCTACTATATTAACCTTTACGATATCTGGTCATCCTACGGAGTTGAAACAGAGGGCGTTGTTATCGCTTACACCTCTGTTTACGGCAACACAAAGAAAGCTGTCGAGCTTCTTGCAGAAAAGCTCCGTGAAAAGGGCTGCCCGAAGGTTGTTGTTAACGACCTTGCACGCTGCGATATGGCAGAAGCAGTTGAGGATGCCTTCCGTTACGGCAAAATCGTTCTTGCAACCACCACTTATAACGGCGAGATGTTCCCCTTCATGCATGAATTCTTAAAGAATCTTTCCGAGAGATTTTTCCAAAATAAGACCGTCGGATTTATCGAAAACGGCACATGGGCACTCATGGCCGAAAAGTTCATGAGAAGAGCGCTTGAAGGCTGCAAAAACCTCACCTATACCGAAGCAGGCGTTCATATCAAATCCGCAATAAACGATGCAAACATCGCCGAAATCGAAGCTCTTGCAGAAGAACTTTGTAAATAAAAAAACAAAATTTTAAGCCCCCTCAAAAAGAGGGGGCTTTGGCATTTAATTAAGTTTAATTAAATTATGCCTGTTCCTGCTTCTTTGCAAAGCATTCGCTGCAGAAAACAGGTCTGTCCTCACGCGGCTTAAAGGGAACTTTTGCAACTCCACCGCAGGAATCACATGTTGCTTCAAACCATTCACGCTCACCACGAGCTGCGTTCTTGCGTGCGTCACGGCAAGTCTTGCAGCGCTGGGGCTCGTTTACAAAGCCTTTTTCAGCATAGAATTCCTGTTCGCCGGCTGTGAAAGTGAATTCATTGCCGCATTCCTTACAGATGAGAGTTTTGTCTTCGTACATTGTTTTTAACCTCGCTTGAAAAATATATTTTTTCGCCCTTGGACGGAATTGCACCGCCACCTTTGTTGAACAACGCTCTGCTTTAAGCTACGGGGGCATATTTTAACACTCACGAATGAGTGTTATTTATTGAGTTTCGCACGCATCTTCTTCCGTATTCTCTGCAATGCATTGTCAACCGCTTTTTCGCTGCAACCGAGCTGTGCGGAAATTTCCGAATAGCTTAAGTTGAGAAAACGCAGGAGAATAACCTGCCTCTCAAACTCCGAAAGATTACTTTTGATAAGACCCGTGATATATTCAAATTCGTACTGTGAAGAAACAATCTTCGCAGGGTCGAATTCATCGCCGACTATTTCAGCTGCACCATCCTCAAGAGGGACTGCCTTTGAAAGAGCGGCATTTTTATTGTTATAGCTTGCACGAACGGCAGAAAGGATTCTGTTGTTAATACAGGCTTCGGCATAAGCTTTAAAGGATGAACCCTTTTCGGGATCAAAGCCCTTGACCGCTTCAAGGAAACCAAGCATGCCCTCCTGAGTCAGGTCCTCACCTGCCACACGGGCATCCGCAAGTGCGTAACCCTTTGCTTTTGCAATGGGCGTTAAGGCAGAAATCAAAAGAGCCATGGACTCATCATCGCCGTTAGCAGCAAGAACCGCAAGCTGCTCATCGCTCAAAGCTTTTTTCTGTTTTCGCACTATAAACTACCTCTCAAAATCCTTGTATGCTATATAATAAGCCAATTTTTAAATTTTGTCAACAGCTTTTTTCGCACATTGAAAAATAAATTGGTAAAATGTAACTAAAAACGATAAAAATTATCGATTAATATGTATGTTCACAGATTTCTCTGATTTTTTTCTGAAGTGCAAGAAAATCCTCGAGCGCATCGGGTTTCTGATTGGGATTGCGGAGAAGTGCGGCAGGATGGAATGTTCCCATAAAAAGAATTCCGCCTTTTTCAATGAAATCGCCGTGCTGCTTAGTTACTTTAAAATTTTTTGAAATGAGTCGCTGCGCCGAAATTCTGCCGAGGCATACTATAATTTTCGGGCGCATGAGTCTTGTCTGCTCACGCAGCCAGCCTATGCACTGCTCCTGCTCCTCGGGAAGGGGGTCACGGTTTTTCGGGGGGCGGCATTTTACCATATTGGCAATATAGATATTCTTTTTTCGGTCAAGATCAATCGCTTCAAGATATTTATCAAGCAGCTTTCCGCCTCTGCCGACAAACGGCTCACCCTGCAAATCCTCGTTTTCGCCGGGTCCCTCACCGATAAACATTACCTCGGCGCTTTCGTTGCCTACGCCGAAAACAAGGTTTGTTCTTGTTTCACAAAGAGAGCATTTTCTGCACTCCATGCATTCAGCCTTAAGCTGCTCCCAATTCTCATACATCGCCGTTTCCGCCTCTTTTCTCAAAAATTTCCATGGATTTCTGTGCGTCTTTTTCTATCTGCGCACTCAATGCCTGCATATTTTCAAACTTGATTTCGTCACGCAGATACTCGAAAAGCCTTACTTCAATATTCTGCCCGTAAAGATTTCCGCTGAAATTGAGAATGCAGGTTTCGCTTCGGAAATCCTCATTTTCAAACGACGGGCGCAGACCGATATTTGATACCGACGGATATTCTATGCCGTCAACTACCGTGATTGAGGCATAAACACCTTTTTTCGGAAAAACAAAATTCTTTTCAAAATGCTGATTTATCGTTGGTGCGCCTATGAGTCTGCCTCTGTGATAACCGCTGACAACAATTGATTTATAGCGGAATTCTCTGCCAAGCATGGCATTCGCAAGCGGAATATCGCCGTTTTCAATCGCTTTTCTTATCCTCGTTGAGCTGATTGGCTCACCGTTATAATCAACATGAGGGACCGTTTTAAGCTGAACACCGTATTCCTCGCAGAGAGCCGCAAGCGTTTCGCAGTTGCCCTCACCGCCCCTGCCGAATCGATAATTCCAGCCGCAGCACACCGCACCTGCATTGAGCTTGCCGATAAGAATTTTTTCAAAAAACTCACGGCATGACATATCCTTTATATCCTTAAAAGGTACAGTAACCGTTTCAAGCCCCGTTTCCGCAAGGATTTCATCACGAAGCGCATCCTGAAGAATTCTGTCGGGTGCTTTACCTTTAATGCTCAGCATGGGGTGGCTGTCAAACAAAAGCACATGAGGAGAAAGCCCGCACTCCCGTTCAAGCTCGGCGGTGCAGGCGATAACTGACATATGTCCCTTGTGAAGCCCGTCAAAGCTTCCGAGGGCTACGGCGGTTTTTCTCATCATTCGTATTACTTCTTCTTAAACTGTTGTTTCATTCTGAGTTCCTTTGAAAGGATTCTCTTGCGAAGGCGGAGCGAATCGGGAGTTACCTCTAAAAGCTCATCATCCTTTATAAATTCCATGCACTGCTCAAGGCTCAGAACACTGTGAGGCACAAGGCGCAGAGCATCATCGGAGCCTGATGCACGGGTGTTTGTAAGATGCTTCGTTTTGCAAACGTTGCATACTATATCTTCATTCTTGGCGCATTCGCCGACTATCATACCTTCATAAACCTCAACACCTGCAGGAATAAAAAGTCTGCCTCTGTCCTGAGTGTTGAAAAGTCCGTAAGCGGTACTCATGCCCGTTTCGTGAACAACAATTGAGCCTCTCTCACGGGTCTGGATATCGCCCTTATAGGGTGCATAGCCGTCAAAAAGCTGATTCATGATTCCGTTGCCGTTGGTATCGGTCAGGAATTCGGCACGGTAGCCGATGAGTCCTCTTGACGGAATTTTGAATTCAAGGTGGGTTGAGCCGCCTTCACGGGCACCCATATTTTCAAGCTCACCCTTACGGGAGCCGAGCTTTTCTATAACTGCGCCCACATACTGCTCGGGCACTTCAACAATAAGCAGTTCCATGGGCTCCATGAGCTGACCGTCAATTTCCTTGAAGATAACCTTGGGTCTTGAAACCTGGAATTCATAGCCCTGACGGCGCATTGTTTCGATAAGAATTGAAAGATGAAGCTCACCTCTGCCCGAAACCTTGAAGGTATCGGTTGTTTCGGTTTCTTCAACTCTCATGCTCACATTCGTTTCAACCTCTTTGAAAAGGCGGTCACGAATGTTTCTGGAGGTTACGAACTTACCTTCCTTGCCTGCAAACGGGCTGTCATTAACGATAAAGTTCATCGAAATTGTAGGCTCGTCTATCTTTATGAAAGGAAGTGCCTCAACATGCTCGGGGTCACAGGCTGTTTCACCGATATTGATACCCTCGATTCCCGAAACACAGATTATATCGCCCGCTTCGGCTTCGTCGCATTCAACTCTTGCAAGACCTTCAAACTGATAAAGCCTTGAAACCTTAACGTTCTGTGTTGTGCCGTCAGCCTTGCAGAGGGTAATCTGCTGATTCTTCTTTATTCTGCCCCTCTCAACTCTGCCTACTCCGATTCTGCCGACATAATCATCATAGTCAAGGCTGGAGAATAATACCTGAAGAGGCTTTTCAGCATCACCCTCGGGTGCATCTATATTTTCAAGAATCGCATCAAAAAGAGGCTGCATATCGCCGCTTCTGCAGTTGGGGTCAAGGCTCGAATAGCCGTCTCTGCCGCTGGCATAAACAACGGGGAATTCAAGCTGATCCTCGTCTGCACCGAGGTCGATAAAGAGATCAAGCACCTCGTCAACAACCTCGTAGGGGCGTGCGTTGGGACGGTCAATCTTGTTGATGACAACAAGAACCTTTTTCTTGAGATTGAGTGCCTTTTTGAGAACGAATCTTGTCTGGGGCATGCAGCCCTCAAAGGCATCAACAAGCAGAAGAACGCCGTCAACCATCATAAGGATACGCTCAACCTCGCCGCCGAAATCGGCATGACCCGGAGTATCGACAACGTTGATTTTTGTTCCTCTGTAGTGAACTGCGGTGTTCTTTGAAAGGATTGTTATTCCTCTTTCACGCTCAAGGTCGTTGGAGTCCATGACTCTGTCTGCAACCTGCTCGTTTTCACGGAAGGTACCGCTCTGCTTGAGCATTTCATCAACAAGGGTTGTTTTACCGTGGTCAACGTGAGCAATGATAGCAATATTTCTTAAATCTTTTTTATTGGACAAATGGGGTCACCTGTTTCTTTTCTTGTAGAGGCGATTCACGAATCGCCCGTTTTATTTTCGGGGTCTGCGACACAATTCATATTAACTCCCTCAGGGTCTATGACCCAGCTCCCTCAAGAGGGAGCTAAGGAGAAAACAATATTATTGCAGAAAACGGAGTCGTTTGTCAGCCTCCCTTTCAAGGGAGGTGGATTTTGACAAAGTCAAAAGACGGAGGGATTTAATCAGTTTTTGCGGAGCAATATTCAAATTGGGGTCATAGGCGGAGCCTATCCGAAACATCCCGAAGGGATATATCACTTTCGGCAAAGCCGAAAATATCACATTGCAAAGCAATATATCACACGCCAACGGCGTATATCACTGAAATTGCAGAATTTATTCAGCAATTTCAAAGCCTTCAGCTTCTCTCTTTGCCTTAAGGTCTGCAAGCATCTTCTCTTTGTTCTTTCCTGCAATCTTATAGAAGAACATGGGAATGGAGCAAAGGAGCATGCTGATACCGGGAAGAAGCGATACAAGGGTAAACATTGCAAATCTCTGACCGAAGGCAACATCGGTTGCCGCCATGATGGCTTCCTTTGAAAGCATTGCGGCGGGGTCCATATCAATAACCATATAGAGAATGATGATGCCGCAGGTTGAGAATGCGTTGCCGATTTTGTTGATAAAGCCCTGGCATGCCGAGCCGAGACCGTTTTCTCTTACGCCTGTTGTAAGCTCCATATAATCGAGGCTGTCGCAAATCATGGCATAGGAGATAACGTTGATAACTCCGAGAGGAATTGACTGAACAACAATGAACGGTGCAAGCACATAGATGCTTGAAAGATTTGTTGCATAGCCGATAACCGTTGTAATAACGCTGGCTGCAAAGCCTGCAAGGCAGGTTGTGATAACAATTTTCTTATAGTCAAACTTCTTCATGAGCATGGGCATGATAAGGGTTGTGCCGAACATGCCGACGATTGTGCAAACCTGGAAAATAGTTTTAACAAGGCTGATGCTGTTGAGAATATCTGCCTGTGTGGGGTTTTCGGGTCCGATATAGAAGGAATAACGGGCAACATGAATCGCAGCAGCCTGAACAAGATATCTTCCGCTTGAAAGAATACCCATGATAACAACAAGCATGAGAGGCTTGCAGCGGAAAATTCTTGAAAGGCTTCCGGGCTGACCGGGGATTTTCTTCTTGTTGGGAAGAACAACTCTTTCCTTGATATGGAAATAGCAGTTGACATACATTATTCCGCCGATAACAACGGCAAAAAGAGCGATAAGGAAATATTTTTTCTTCTCAAAGTCAAGCGGATTGGGTTCGTTGCCGAACTTTGCATAAATCGCATTGAGAATAAGGGGAATTGCAAGGAAAAGCACCTCGGGAAGAGCCGAACCGATGCTGTTGATAATCTTTGTAAATGAAATAACGTCGCTTCTCTCTTTTGAGTTGGGAGTAAGAACATTGGGGAGAGTCCAGAAGGGAACGTCCGCCATTGTGTAAGCCATACCCCAGAGAACATAAACAACAGCCGAGTATATCATAAGAGAAGTCTGGTTCATATCGGGGCTGAGATACATAAGAAGAGTAAGCACGGCAATAATGGGTGTTGCCATGATGATATAGGGCTTCATTCTGCCCTTCTTCATGGTTCTTCTGTCAACAATCATGCCCATCATGGGGTCATTGATTGCGTCCCATACTCTTGCAGCGAGCATAAGAACAAGAACAAACATAAGGGGAAGCTGGAGAACATTAACGTAATAGTCGCTGATATAGCTGGACATCATGGCATAAATCATGCCCTGACCGCCTGCACCGAGTGCAAACATCCACAATTCTTTTTTGCTGACATATTTTTTATCTTCCATAGATACTTTCCTTTCTTGATTTGTTTTTCGGGTAACCAAAGGTCGCCGACATTTTATTGAAATGCTATATGATTTTAAGCTTGTTGCCTGATAACTTGCCTCCCTTTTAAGGGAGGTGGATTTTGCGAAGCAAAAGACGGAGGGATTTATTTTCGCAAAGCCATTACAAATTTATGTTTTACTCAAAATCCAAACGCCCTCAGTCACTCCGTGACAGCTCCCTCCCGGGGGAGCCGAAATATCGTCGCATTTATCGCAATCAGAGCTTATTTTTTAGCCATCTCTTCACGGAACTTAGCCTGATGTCTTAAGTATGTTTCTTCGGGGATATCGGGATTGCCCTTGGAATAACCGGGAATAAACATATCTCCTGCAACCTTCGGATCGGTGCAGCGGGTATCGTTTCTCCACTTATCTCTTTCTTCGGGATTACGGAGATTGGGGATATCCATGGGAATACCGCCCTCAAGCGCCGAGAAATATGCAAACATGCCGGGAAGGAACATATCAAGTCCCTCGTAAACATCAATTGTATCCGCTTCGTTGCCTCGGAGTGCTTCAATAACATTGTGCATGAAATAATAGTCTGCACCGCCGTGACCTGAGGTTTCCGCAAGCCTTGAAAGGCTGTCGCCCGTTGACTTCACACGGGGCTTTGAATTGTTGTCGCCCTCGTTTTCATCGCAGTTGACATAGAGGGTCTGAACATCATCCATTTCGGCATCTTCACGGGCAGTTTCCATTCTTCCCTTTGAGCCGTTAACGGAGAACCAGATAGAATGGCCTGCGCATCCGATACCGTGAACACTCTTAAGGAGTGCGCCGTTTTCAAGAGTTATGATTTCAAGACCGATGGGAGCAGCCTTTGCACCCATGCGGTACATTCTGTCATTATAAGCAACCTCAAAACCGCTGACCTTTACGGGTCTTAAGCCTGTGATATGAATAAGAGGACCGATAGAATGAGTGCAGTAATAGAAAGCATGCATAAGGGTTCTCCAATGGTCGGGTCTGCCCTGGGTATGCATATGCCAATCTGCTTCGAGATTGTGCATATATTCGCCCTCGCCGTATTCAAACTTACCGAGAACGCCTTCTTCATAAAGCTCCTTCATCTTTTTGGGAGCAGGCATATAACAGCAATTTTCCGCAAAGAAATATTTCTTGCCGCTTCTTTCAACAGCTTCAACAAGCTCAACCGCTTCCTTCATTGTCTGAACCGGAAGCACCTCGCTGATAACATTGAAGCCCTTATTGAGAGCCTTGACTGCAAAGGGTGCATGCTCTGTTGCGTAGTTTGCAAGCACAACAACATCCATATCCGTGTGAGTCAGGAACTCATCGTAGTTATCATAAAATGCGATACCCTCGCCGGCGTAATCCTTCTTTGCAAGCTCAAGCATGGGGATATAATTATCGCAGATTGCAACGGTTTTTGCACCCTTTACGCTGCGGCAGTATTCAACCATGCTTCTGCCTCTGCCTACGCCGAGAACACCCACCTTGATTGTGGGAGCTCTTTTGATTTTTGCAAAAAACGTGCAGTCCTCGTTGACCATATCAAATTCATCGTCAACATCAAGCTCTGCAAGCATCCACTCCCAGCGCTGCTTCATGCCCTCGTCATATTCAACGGGAACAAAGCCTGCGGTAAGATAACTCTTCACCGCACCCATGCGCCATTCATCGGTGGTAAGATAAATATAGTCAACATCCTGTGCCGCAAGCTTTTTGACACAAACATTATTGAGATATTTACCCAGACCCTTGCCTCTGAATTCCGTTTTAATTCCGACCATGTGAAGCTCGCCGCAGTTATCTTGGGGATGATAAACTGCAGTTGCCGTACCGATATGCTCACCTTCATAGTCAATGAAGAAAACATCGGTTTCCATATTGATATCATCGTGGAAGGTTATGCGGCTGTCAAAACGGCTTTCATCGGCATCGTCTGCCTCAAGACCGTTTTTGCAGCACTCAACCCACGGCATTTTGTCGGAAGCATCTTTATAATTTGAAATTGAATAGCCCTCGGGCAAGGTCAAATCCGCAACGGGAGTTCCCTTGAGCCAGTACATTTTAAGCTGTTCCATAATAATCACCCTTTTTAGTCTTTGCTCAAAAAAGGGGCTGTTAAAAACAACCCCTTTGATTTAATGTAAAAATTATCTAAATGACTGTTAAGAACGGATGACGGATGGCGTTTCCTTTGCCTGCCGGCGTATCGGGTATACGTCAAAGGCAAAAAAACGTTAAATAAATATCATATTATCGCAGACGATTCGTGAATCGACCCTGCAAAAATATGTTTATGTTCCGTCGCCGTTATTGGCAGTCAGTTTTATTCGCCTTTCATTTCAAGGAGCTTTGCTGTGCCGTCATAAACAGCCTGGCTTACCTTGATTGAATCTGTGATAGCTGCCTTGATATCGTCCTCTGTTGCGCCGAGCTCAACGGAATACTTTCTGTCGATGAAAAGGTTGATATCCATGATATCTGCAAGTCCGTCAACATCAATACCGCTTTCAATACCCTTTTCGGCATATTCCTTTTTAACACCGCCAAGACCCATTCTCATCATCCAGGGAGCAACGCTGATAATCTTTCTGTTATCACCCATGCCTCTTGCAGCGTAAACAATCTTAAGGAATTCCTTCCATGTCTGGTTATACATGGAGATAGGCCATGCCTTTGCACCCTTTGACTTTTCAGCTGCACCAACGATAACCTCACCAACCTGACGAACGGTAAGCATTGCTGTGCCGCCGCCCGGATACATTGTAAACGGAAGCTTATCCATTCTCTTGATCTGCTCAATAAGAATAACCCAAACGGGCTTTC
>CAZJOH010000063.1:0-15100 GCA_964547575.1 uncultured Clostridium sp. | reverse complement strand
CACATAATTCGTGAATCTCGGATTTTTTTAGGCTGTTTTTTTACAGCCCCTTTTTCGTGGCTGGGACGGCTGGATTTGAACCAGCGAGTGCGGGAGTCAAAGTCCCGTGCCTTACCGCTTGGCGACGCCCCAATATTAAATTATATTAAAATACGCAAAGCGAAATGCTTTGCGTTTAGAAGCTAAATGGGGTGGCTGATGGGATTCGAACCCACGACCTCCAGGGCCACAACCTGGCACTCTAACCAACTGAGCTACAGCCACCATTTGGAAACTGCGGCTTAAAGCCGCAGTTATGGCGCGCTTGAAGGGACTCGAACCCCTGACCCACTGCTTAGAAGGCAGTTGCTCTATCCAGCTGAGCTACAAGCGCATGATGGAGCGGGTGATGGGAATCGAACCCACACGACCAGCTTGGAAGGCTGGGATTCTACCATTGAACTACACCCGCATATTCGGAACGTCAGCTATTTTAACATATGCTTTTAAAAAAGTCAATATAAAAAGTGAAAAAAATCCATAATTTTTTAGGGCTGACTTGTTCATGTAAGACAGCCCCCTGAAATTATTTTAGAAAATCAATAATTCTTTTGAAATCTTCGCTTGCCTTGAATTCTTCGGAGAGCTCATAATTATTTTCAAAATGGTTTTTCATTCTTTCACACATGGTTTTGCCGTACTTTGTCTTTTTATAAACGTGACCCTTCATCAACAGAGAATCAAGCACGGTTTCTTCGTTCATCTCATCGTGTTTTTTCGACTCAATCGCACATTTTTCAAAATATTGTAATGCCGTTTCTTCGTCACCGATTTCAAAATACAATCTGCCGAGCTCGCCCCACGCATAAATCATCAAACGATAGCATTTTCCGTAATTTCCGTCATCATAGAACATATCAACCATTTTAATAAGTCTTTCCTTGGCTTCAATTTCATATTCCGTGGAAAAATGCTTTTTGTAATGAATTTTATTATTCACAGTACCCATAAGAAGCAATATTTCATTTTCGAGTGCTTCATCACAAGCGGCATAGTGCTCATTGTCAGGGAGATTTATAATTGTCATAACATAATCTCCGCTGTCTGTCATCTTCGGCATTTCTTTTGCCATTTCACGTGTTTTTTCGGTATATTCTTCTTTCTCTGTTTTATAGCAAAGAGTGTTGTAATACATGCAAACAAGCCTTTTTGCCCACATTCTTATTGTGTCGTTTGTGCAGTAACGGATAATATTACCGTAAATCTTTTCAACCTCTTCAAGAATAAGCTCGCTGTCACTGTTGATATTCGATTTTGTTGAAATAAGCATTTCAAGGTAACGCACGATAAGACGGAAATCACCCGGAAATTCCTTGACAGCCTTGCTCATCTGTTCGTAAACATAAGGTGAATCCTTAACTCGCATATCGCTGTATTCATCGATATACTGCTGAATTTTCTTTTCCTTGAAGGTTTCATCAGATCCCAGAAGCTCGTCATAGCTCACATTAAAAAATGAAGCAATCGCAGGCAAAAGTGTTATATCGGGATAGCTTTCACTTCTCTCCCATTTGCTTACACTCTGAAATGTTACGCCTAAAAAATCCGCAAGTGTTTCCTGCGTGAGCTCTCTCTCCCGTCTTAATCTTTTAATGTTTTCACCAATATAAATCATCATATTATCACCTCAAATTTATTTGGCTGATCAGCTTGGCTTTATAATAACTCAATCCGCAAAGAAAAACAATAACGGCGTTCTTGAATGCAACTCAACCGTAAAGCGAGGCTTTCAACTGCATATTTTTTGTCTTATTTTAATTTTATCATTGTAATTTTAAAATATAAGGGTTATAATTGTCGATATCGCAAACCGAAAGGAATGATGTTATGCTTGCAGAAAAACAGACTGAACGTATGCTTTCAAAGCTCAGGAGATTTGAAGAAATTCTTAATCCCATGCTGTTCAGAAAGGTTATTAAAATAGATAAGGTGCTTGCGTTTGAAACGCAGGAAAGATATTACGAAATTCCCGATGATTCGTTTTTTGAACCCGTTGAAAGCGGTTGGATCTGGGGAAATGAGGAATCATTTTGCTGGTTCAAGACAGAATTTACCGTTCCCGAGGAGCTTGAAGGAGAAAACCTCTTTGTTATGCCTCATACAGAGGGCTATGAATCCCTTCTCTGGATAAACGGCAAGCCCTTCGGCACTTTTGCAACAAAGATTGTTTTTACGGGTCACGGAAATCATTATTGCGACCTTGTTAAAATGGATGTAAAAGCAGGCGAAAAAATCGAGATTGCGCTTGAAGTTTATGCGGGTCATTCTCATTACGGCAATATGCCTCTGCAGACAAGCAGACTGCTCAAAGAATACAGATATCATTTTGACGGTCTTGACATCTGCGTTAAAGACCCCCTTATTCAGGAATTTTATTTTGACCTCAAGGTTATCAATGAACTTGTTGATACTCTTCCAGAAACCTCTTTCAGAAAGGGAGACCTTATAAATGCTCTTTATGAGGTACACAAAAGAGTTTATTACTCACCGGATGACATTGACGAAGAAAGCTTCAGAGAAGCGATAAAATCTGCTCATCCTTTCCTTAAAGAGGTTCTTGCAGTAAAGAACGGACCCGAGGCGGCAAAGGTCGGAATTGTAGGACATTCTCACCTTGATACTGCATGGCTTTGGAAAGCAACCGAAACAATAAAGAAATGTGCAAGGACATATTCAAATCAGCTTGCGCTCATGGAGCAGTATCCCGAGCATCTGTTTGTTCAGAGCTCTGCCTGCCATTCAAATATGCTGCTTGAATATTATCCCGAGCTTTTTGAAAGAGTCAAGGAAAAAGTTCTCGAAGGCAGATATGAGCCCAACGGCGGCGTATGGGTTGAATGCGACTGCAACATCACCTCGGGCGAATCAATGATAAGGCAGTTTTTATGGGGTCAGAGATTTACAAGAAAGCATTTCAACTATACCTCCAACTGCTTCTGGCTGCCCGATACATTCGGCTACAGCGCTGCGATTCCCCAGATTATGAAGGGATGCTGCGTCGATTATTTCCTCACCACCAAAATCGACTGGAATGATGTTAATCACTTCCCCTATGATACATTTTATTGGCAAGGCATTGACGGCACAAAGGTGCTCACTCACTTTAACACCACCGCAGCATGGCCCTCACCACGTGATTTCCATGATGCAGTAACGGGTGATGTTAAAAAGCATCACACTCTTAACGAAAGAAATGTTACAAGAATGCGCCTTGAAGCCTTCGGACACGGTGACGGAGGCGGCGGACCGCAGTTTGAAATGATCGAAACCGCACGCAGAATCAAGGACCTCAACGGCTGTGCAAAGGCTGAATATATGAAGGTCGGCGATTTCATGAAGGAATTGGAAGGCGAAATCAAGCATCCCAACACATACACGGGCGAGCTTTATCTTGAGCTTCACAGAGGTACTCTCACAAATCAGCACAACATAAAGCACAATAACAGAAAGGCTGAAATCGCTCTTCATGACCTTGAATATCTGACTGTAAGCAAGGCTGTTAAAAACGGTGAAATCGCAACAGACGAAAAAACACAGCCCCTCTATAAAGACCTGCTTCTTAATCAGTTCCACGATATTCTTCCCGGCACATGCATAAACTCCGCTCACAAGCTTTCGCTCGAGCAGACAGACAAGCTCCTTGAAACGGCAGAAAGCCTCATTTCCGAAGCGGTTACGGGCGAAGGCGATTATGTTACGGTTACAAACACACTCTCATTTGACAGATGCGACCCGATTTTCATTGAATGCGAAGAAGGGTATATCGCAGATTGCAACTGCAAGCAGCAGGCATACAAAAACCTTGACGGTAAAAACATTCTTATCATCAGCGGTCTTACCGTTCCTGCATTCTCAACCGTAAAAATCAAGCTTATCAAGGGAACTGCAGATAATTCAAGCGAAATCACTGTTTCCGAAAACAGTATTTCAACACCCTTTGCAGATATCAAATTCGATGCCAAAGGTTATATCGATTCACTTGTTGATAAGCGTGCGAAAAGAGAAATCAGAGGGAACGGCTATCCTCTCAACGCTCTGATTACCGCAGAGGATTTGCCCTCTGCATGGGATAACTGGGATATCGATGCAGACCTTGACTGCAAATTTGCGGATAATTCCGTGCTTTTAAGCAGAGAAATTATTTCTCACGGTGCTGTTGCCGCTGTAATAAGAAGCAAATATCAGATCACAAAGAAATCAACGGTTATTCAGGATGCATTCTATTTTGCCGATACCGCTGAAATCAGGTTTGATACCGTTATGGATTGGCAGGATAACCACCGTTTCCTTAAAGCGGCATTCGATACCAATGTTCAGAATAACTTTGCACGCTTTGAAATTCAGTACGGCAATGTTATGCGCCCCACAACAAGAAACGACTCCGTTGAAAAAGCAAAGTTTGAGGTTGTTAACCACAAATACACCGACCTTTCGGAAACCCGTTTCGGCGTAAGCATTCTAAACGACAGCAAGTACGGCATAAGCGTTGAGGGCGGCAACATGCGCCTTTCTCTCCACAAGGGCGGCACAAGACCTGACATTGAGGGCGACAGAGGAATTCACAAAACTGTTTATTCCCTGCTGCCTCATAACTGCGGATTCGGCGCAGAGGCAGTTATAAAGCCTGCATACGAGCTGAATGTTCCCGTTGTTGCAGGCAAGGGTGATTTTGAGGCTGTTGCACTTGTTGTTCCCGAGGCAGAAAACATTATTGTTGAAGCAATAAAGCCCTGCGAGGATAACGAAAAGGCATTCATTGCAAGACTTTATGAGGCTGAGGGTACATATACAAGCTGCCCCGTTAAATTCTTTGACGGAGCAAAGAAAATTGAAATCACCAATATGCTCGAAGAGGTTGAAAATGAACTTTCGGGCAATTCACTCACCTTCGGTCCGTTTGAAATCAAAACGCTTAAAATCAGCTACTGAAAACTCAAGGAGATTTTATGTATAACACCGTGCTTTTTGACCTTGACGGGACTCTCACCGACCCGGGTCAGGGAATAACAAACTCCGTTGCCTATGCTCTGAAAAAATTCGGAACAGATGTTGAGGATAAAAGGGAGCTTTATAAATTCATCGGTCCTCCCCTGCATGATTCCTTCCGCAAATATTACGGTTTTTCCGACAAAGAAGCGGAAACGGCAATTGTTTATTACCGTGAATATTTCCGTGATACCGGAATTTTTGAAAACGAGGTTTACGTCGGAATTGAAAACCTGCTTGAGAAAATCAAGGCTTCCGGCAGAAAAATAATTCTTGCCACCTCAAAGCCTGAGGAATTCGCAGTAAGAATTCTCGTTCATTTCGGACTTGATAAATATTTTGACTGCATGGCAGGTGCAACCATGGATTCATCAAGAAGCAGAAAAGGCGATGTTATAGCCTATGCACTCAAAGAAAGCGGCTGCAATGCGGAAAATGCGGTTATGGTCGGCGACAGACTGCACGATATTCTCGGTGCTAAGGAAAACGGACTTGACTCAATCGGAGTGCTTTTCGGCTACGGTGACAGAGAAGAACTCGAAAATGCAGGTGCGGATTATATTGCCGAAACCGTTGAAGATATTTTGAAATTTATTTAAGAAAGGAACATGAATATGAATCTTAAAGAAATACTTTTTTCCAATATCCCTGCAGGTATTGCAGTAATCGGTCTTGTTCTTTACTTTTTCGGAATGGCGGTTGTTTTTATCACAAACCCGATAAAAAATGCAGAAAGCTTTGCGGTCAAGCCCGTTGATAATGCAGGCAAGACGGAAATCCGTGTTTATTACGGCGGCATTTCCTTTGCACTCGGCGCATTTTTGCTTTACCTCACCATTGCGCTCGAAACTCCCGTTTATTCGCTCATCGGAGGTCTTTTCTTTGCAACAACGGTGCTTGTTACAAGAACAATTTTCCTTTTCGTTGACAAGGGCTGGAAATGCCCCTATACAAAGCTTGCAATCCCTGCTGAATCGGCATTTGTTATTGCACTCTGGGTTTGCTATTATCTTTCAAAAACATTATATTGATTTTATATATAAAAATGGCTTGCAAAAATGCAAGCCATTTTTTAATTTATAAATCTTTTTTCATCCAGATATGAGGACAGCCCTCGTCATAACCGATTTCACCGAAAGCGGAAAATCCGAGTTTTTCATAAAAGCCTGCCGCTCTGCATTGCGAATGCAGCATCAATTCTTTGCCGCCCGTTCTCTGTACATAATCCAATGCTTCTTTAACGGTTGCAACACCGAATCCCTTGCCCCGATGTTCATGAAGAACAGCAAGTCTGCCGAGTACATACGAATTCATTTCATCGCTCCAAAACACTCTGCAGGTTGCAACGGGAATATCATTTTCATATAAAAGAATATGTGTCGCCCGACTGTCTGTACTGTCAAATTCCTTTTCAAAGCCCTGCTCTTTAATAAAAACATTATCTCTGATAATGTGAGCTTCTTCAGGAAGGCTGTTATATATTTCTGCTCTCGTTGCCATATTATTCTCCCGATTACTGAAATATAATACCCGATATTTCTCGGATTTCTTTCATTACTCTGCTCACCTGTAAAGCTCTTTCACTTGTCACAGCGTAATATTCATCCTCGGGATTTGCAATAAAGCCTTCAAAAGCCTTTGCTTCATAGCCCATGATTTTTTCTTTCGGAACATCGCCGATTATTTCGGTTTTGTTGCCGTTGTTATCAAAAAGATTTATGTTTATGAGCTTTGAAATTGACTCGATTGTTACCGTACCCTTATCGCCGAAAATCTGTGAGCCGAGCCTGTCCTGACCGAGCTTTGAACAGGTTAAATTCACAAGCTTATCGGAGTAAAGAAACGCCGCATTTCCGCTGCCGTCAGCGCCGCTATCCATAAAGCAGGCGCAAGCGGTTATTTTTTCGGGCAAACCGAAAAGGTCAAGAGTGGGATATACACAATAAATGCCCAAATCCATAAGGCAGCCCGTTGCAAGAGCGGGGTTAAAGATATTCGGAAGCTTGCCTTCAAGATATGCGGGATATTTTGAAGAAAGCTGAGAGAAATCGAAATGCACGCTTGTTATTCTGCCGATTTTTGAGATTGCCTCTTTCAGCAATTCTCTTGCAGGATTAAACATATACATTATCGCTTCAATATAAATCAGGTCGTTTTTCTTCGCAAGAGCCTGCAATTCCATGAGTTCTTCGGGCTCAACAGTTATCGGCTTTTCGCAGATAACATGCTTGCCGTTTTCGAGCATAAGCTTTGTCTGCTCATAGTGCAGGCGGTTGGGACTTGCGATATAAACAGCATCAAAATCGCCCTTTGCAAACTCGTTTATATCGGTAAAAACCGTCGGAATATTATTTTCCTTTGCAAATTTGCCGCCGCTTTCTTCGGTTCTGGAATAAACCGCCGCAAAATCGGAATTGCAGAGCATTCTTGCGCCGTCAATAAAGGATTTTGCAATCCAGCCCGTACCGATTACTCCGTAACGCATAAATCAAAGCTCCTTTGCCATAACCGTTCCGCCTTTGAGAACACGAATTGTTTTAAAGCCGTTTTTCTCATAGAAATTAATGCCCCTTTTGTTGCTTGTGCCAACGATAAGCATAATCGACTTTACACCTTTGTTCTTCTTCATATGCTCTGTAAGCGTTGATATCATTCGGCTTCCGTTGCCGTTGCCTCTGAAAGGTTCATTGATATCGATATGAAGATGAGCGGGATATTTTAAGGAATAAATCGCATGGCCGAGAATTTCACCGATTGCATCACGGTAATTCTCCTTGCCGGTTTTCTTCACCTTTTTAAGATAGGGCTTCATGTTTTTTATATAGGTTTTAAAATCTCTTGCACCGAAAACATAGCCCTGAGCTGTATCCGTTTCCTCATCAACAAGGATAAAGACATTTTCGGGCTCCTGCTCAAGATAATAATCACAGAAGGTGAAAAGGATAAAATCACGCATATTCGGGTCTGTTGAAGCTTCCTCCGGACCCGTATTTATGCACACCTGACGGACATCTTCAAAATATTTCGGTTCATATTTCTTAATAACTATCATATTTACCACCCTTAATGTGAACGGAATAATCCGAGCTGTGATTTTTACAGGCTGATTTCCGTTCATCCATCATTAAAATACTCGCAAATCCACAAAGAATTCGCTGCGTTTCATCTTAAATTTCAACCTCAAATGTTGCTTCACCGCTGAATGCAGTTGATTTTCCGCCGTAAGCAAAAACTGCATTTATACTCGGGTCAGCATAAACCTTCACGGTTGCCTTATCGCCGTTCTTTACATACTCAACTGAAACAACGCCGCTGACAGTTGTAAGGTGACCCTTTGCTCTGTTCATACCCTCAACAAAACAAGGAGTAATAACAACATCCTTATAAGCAGCACCGTTTTCGGGCTGACGGATACCGAGAAGATATGTAAACAAATATTTTGTTACCGAACCGAACATGGGATGATTGCGTGAATCGGCACCGCTCCAGTTTTCCCAAATTGTAGTTGCACCGTTTCTTGCCATGTAAGCAAAGGAAACTTCTTTGTCACTTGAAAGAAGGTCGAAAGCGAGCTGTGCCTGACCGTTTTCAAAAAGATATCTCGGAAGGGCTTCGGTTGCGATAATCCCTGTATCAAACATACCGAGCTTTTTATACTTATCATACATAACGTTTGCAACGTTATCATTGCCCAGACCTATCTGGAGTGCAAGGCAAGATGCGCCCTGAATATCGCCGCAGTAAGTACCCTGCTGAGGGCTGTAATAAGCAACATAAAGCGCTCTCTTTACTTTCTCTATTCTTTCGGGGAGATGAGCAGCTTCTTCCTGCCTGCCGAGAATTTCGGCAGCCTCAAGAGCCTGCTGCATGAATTTTACATAAAGGCAGGTGTTGACATAAGTTTCCGGAATTCTGATTTTATCGGGTGTGCACCAATCACCGAGGCACCAGCCTCCTTCTTCCTCACGGTAAACAAGTCCGTTTTCACTTCTGCTTTCAAGATAATCAAAGAAACGAAGCATTCTGGGAAAGAATTCATCAAGGATTTCCTTGTCGCCAAAGATTTTATAGAATCTGTACGGCACTTCAACAATTGCGCCGCCCCACCCTGCAGGTCCGCCGCCGCCGCCCATTGCGGGAGCTGTATGAAGAACATGACCCGTTTTATTGCACTGACAGTCAGCAACATCATAGAGCCATTTTCTGTAGAATTCACGGCTGTCAAGCAACATCATTCCTGCCTCGCAGCAAAGCTGACCGTCGCCCGTATAACCGAGTCTTTCTCTGTGGGGGCAGTCGGAGGGAACGCCGCAGTGCATATTACAAAGCTGTGTTCTGATATAAGCGTCATAAAGCCAGTTGATATTTTCGTTATCACTTTCAAAGGATGAGGTTACGGGACAGTCGGAGTGAACAACATCAACTCTTATCGGCTCAACATCGCCTTCAACTCTGAAATAACGGAAACCGTGCCATGTAAATTCGGGGATATATTCACGGTCGGTGCCGTCGGTAATAAATGTATCGGTCTGATAGTTTTCAACGAATTTTATGCCGTAATAGGGTCTTTCATCATAGATTTCTTCGGCATAGCTTATAACAATTTTCTTGCCTTTTTCGGGACACTTGAAAACGGCATAACCAACTGTGTTTTCACTCACCTCATAAAGCTTTGTTTTCCCCTCATCCTTGATAAGCTTCGGTTCGAGCGAACGGATAACCTTGTCGGAGGGTGAAAACTGAATATAAAATTCGCTTTCCGGAGCAGGAATAACCGTGCTTTCTGCAAAATCACCGATACTGTAGCCGTTGCAGTCAAAACCTACGGGGTACTGCGTATAATCATGATATTCACCGTTATAAAGGTTGTTATCGATGATATAACCCTTGCGGGAAAGAGTTGTTTCATCTGAAAGAACATTTCCGCTTTCCTTTTCGATAATATAGCAAAGCTTCGGCATACCGTAGTCGACCCTGCCTTCGGCATCACGCTTGTTCTGATTATAGTAGCCGTTGCCAAGCATGACAGCAAGGGTATTTTCTCCGTCAATAAGATATTCGGAAATATCATATTTTACGGCATAGATTCTGTATGAAAGGTCATCCTTAAGAGGATATTCAAACCAATCAAGATTTCTGTAGCTGTAGTTTGAGGCGTTGGGAGTCAGTAAATCCTCGCTCACTTTTTTGCCGTTGATATAAAGATGGAAAAATCCGAGTCCGCAGATGATTATTTCTGCTTTTTCACCCTTTACGGCATTAAATTCCTTTCTGAAAAGAGGTGCATCGTTGCCAGTGCATTCAATCCATTTTGCGCCTTTAAAAAGCTCGTTGCTTGTCATTTTTATACCTCCATTTCTGCCAGCTCATTATACCTTGAATTGCAGGCTTCCCATTCATCCATTAGAACAAGCTGATTTTCGGTTGCTTCGTCAAGTTTGTTTGTGTATTCAATGATTTTTTCATAATTCGCCGCCGTTTCTGGTGACGAAAGAATTGCGTTAAACTCGGAAATTTCTTCGTCAAGGCGGTCTATATCCGCTTCAAGACGCTTGATTTTTCCCTTAAGCCTATTCATTTCACTGTCCCGCTCTTTACGAAGCTTATAAAGATTAACCTTGACCTCTGCTTTTTTCGGTTTTTCCTTCGCCTGTGCAAGAACAGCCTCAGCGTAATCGTTATAGTCACCGTCAAATTTATCAAAGCCGTTTTCGGTCATACGGTAAATCTTTGTTGACAGCTTGTTAATAAAATATCTGTCGTGCGATATGCAGATTATCGTGCCGTCAAAATCGGAAAGAGCCGCTTCAAGCACTTCCCTCGAAGGAATGTCGAGATGATTTGTAGGTTCGTCAAGAAGCAATACATTTGAGCCTGAAAGCATAAGCTTTAAAAGGCAGAGCTTTGCTTTTTCACCGCCACTCAAAGTGCCGACATTCTTGAAAACATCATCGCCTTTGAAAAGGAAGAGCGCAAGATAGCTGCGAACCGTGGTTTCATTAAAGGAACGGTGCTCATCCCAGATTTCATCAATAACTGTTTTTTCGTTATGCAAGGTTTCAAGGCTCTGGTCAAAATAGCCCGTTTTAACGTTTGCACCGAACATAAAGCTGCCTGCATCTGCCGATTGCTGACGGGTAAGTATTCTTAAAAGGGTTGTTTTGCCGCAGCCGTTTGTACCGAGCATAAAAACACGCTCATTTTTGAACACCTGCATATTCGCATCTGCAAAAAGGCGTTTTGCACCGAAGGATTTTGACAGACAGCTGACCGTTAAAACATCGTTACCCGTTTCACAGGCAGGAGTAAATTTCATACGCATTTTCGAAAGAGGCGGATCGGGAACAACAAGCTCAGCTTTCTTCTTTTCAAGCATTTTTCTTTTGCTTTCCGCCGTAATGAAGTTGCGTTCCCTTGCAAAAGAACGCTGCTGCTCAATTATTCCCTCAATACGTTTTATTTCTTCAATCTGATTTTCGTATTGGCGTCTTTCGCTTTCAAGGCGTTCTTCTTTAAGCTTAAGATAAGCAGAATAATTTCCCTTTGAATAATGGCATTTGCCGTGGGAAAGCTCAACGGTTTTATTCGTTACTCTGTCAAGGAAATAACGATCATGGGAGATAACAATAACCGTTCCTCTGAAGGTTGAAAGAAAATCCTCAAGCCATTCCGTGCCTGCAATATCAAGGTGGTTTGTAGGTTCATCAAGCAAAAGAATGTCAGAGCCGCTTAAAAGCAGCTTGCACATGCTCAGCTTTGACCGCTGACCTCCGCTGAGCTTATCGCAGGTAAGAGTGAAATCGTTCTCCGAAAATCCGAGTCCGAGAAGCGCCGCACGGGTTCTGCTTTTATATGTCAGACCCTCCTGCTCCTGAAACCGCTCATGGAGTATGTTCTGCTTTTCAATCAGTTCATCGGTATCTCCGAGATGTGCATCAATTGAAACCGCTATCTCTTCAAGCTCACGCTCAATTCCCATAAGAGGCTCAAAAATACTCAATGCCTCATCATAAACCGTTCTCACAGAGCCCTGGCATGCATGCTGCTCGAGATAACCGATTTTAGTTGTTCGGGAAACAAAGGCACCGCCTTCCGTAGGCTCAATTTCACCTCTGATAACCTTGAAAAGGGTGGTTTTACCCGTTCCGTTTGCACCGATAAGACCAACAAAATCACCCTGATTCACATCAAACGAAACATTCTCAAACAGCACCTTGCCGCCGAAATCAACTTTTAAGTTTTGTACACTAACAATTGCCATTTTATATCCTTTAAATTCTTGTTTCTATTATTTCAAGCTCACCGCTGATTTTATATTGACCGGCGTTTGCGGGAATAAAGAAACTGTCACCCTTTGTAAGTGAAAGAACTTCACCGCATACTTCAAGAGAACCTTTGCCGTCCATTATAAGAAGCGAAACAAAGGAATTTTCATCGGAAATGCCGCTGATTTCTCCGTTTATATCAAGCTTCCAGACCTTGAAAAGAGGGCAATCTGCAAGAAGCTTGCGTTCGGGCATGTCAAGGATATCAACTTTACAGAAATCGGGCTGCGAGTATTTTTCAAGCTTTGTAACCGCTGCGCCGTCCTCAACGTGAAGTTCCCTTGGTTTTCCGTCGTTTCCGACTCTGTTATAGTCATAAATACGGTAGGTTGTATTGGAGCTTTCCTGCACCTCGGCAAGTAATATACCTTTACAGATAGCATGAAGAGTTCCAGATTCAATAAAGAAGAAATCTCCTTTCTTTACAGGCACTTTGCTAACATAATCGGTGAGGGTATTATTCTCGATAGCAGCCTTGAATTCTTCAGGAGTAATTTTATCTTCAAAACCAAGAATAAGGTATGCATCTTCTTCGGCATCAATGATATACCAGCACTCTGTTTTGCTCTGTCCCCTTCCGGTTTTCTCGCAATATTCCTTTGTGGGATGAACCTGCACGGAAAGATTATCCATAGCATCAATAAACTTTATAAGAATGGGGAAATCGGCAAAATTCCTTGCATTCTTGCCGCAAAGCTCGGGATTATTCTTTACAACATCAGCAAATGACATTCCCGCATATTCTCCGTTTGCAACCGTGCTTGAGCCGGCTTCATGACAGGACAGCATCCAGCCCTCGGCAGCATTATTTTTTTCGGTTTTAACGTTATATTCTTCAATAAGCTTTCTGCCGCCCCAGATTGTTTCCGAAACATAGGGAGTAAGTTTTATAGGATATAAGTTCATATTTGGGCCTCCGAATAAAAAAATCATATTATCTGTATTATTTTATCATATTTGTCCAACAATTTCCATAGGATATTTACGGGAGGACTGAAAATATGGAAAAATATTTTAAAAATGCGAAGATTTTTTACTATGAAGTGATAAGAAAACCCGTCCGACCTGCTTCGGACAGCCTTGTTATGCAAATCAGAGATACTTCTCAAAAATTGGAAAGCGCATATAGCCGATTTGAGAATGAGCTGAATGAGGATTTACTCGATTCAATTATATATGAAATACAGTCGTTAAAGGCTCTTTACAGATACTTATTAAAAAGAGCAAAGGAAAGCGGACTTGAGTGTGCAGAAATCTCTGTTTTCAGCAAGGAGGTTATCTGATGAATTTCGCTTTTATTACAGCTGCGGTCATTTGCACCATTTGCGTGCTGTGGTGGATGATAAAAAGCGAAAAAGGCGGCATAAGCTTTATAAAATCGGCGTTTCAAGGTCTTGCCGGGATGTTTGCGGTTAATCTTTTAGGCATGGTAACAGGCGTCACTATTGCCGTGAATTGGTACAGCATTGTAGCATTTGTTATTCTTGGCTTACCGGGAGTTATAGGCAATTTATTTTTTAATTTGATAATGACTGTTCAATGATTAAAGGGTCAGCTTTGGCTGACCCTTATTTTATAAATTTTTCAATTTTTTCAGCATCATTATATCCCATGTTGTAAAGCTGTTTCAACTTATCTCTGTTTCTTGTAAGTGTATTAATCCTGTGGATATTATCAGGTGCTATAATCAAAGCTTTTCCTTGCTTTTCAAGCGTTTTAAGTTCAGTTATTAACTGATTATACTTTCCGTTCATTGCAATAATCGACTTCAAGGTTTCAGGATACTTTCTTAAAAACAACCTTACTGCAGAGTTTGTCTGTTTCTTTACCGTTTTAACCGGTCTTGTAAGACATACAACCACCTTTTCGCAGCCATCATCAAAAGCTTTTTTATACGGAATAGGGTCGGATATTCCGCCGTCAAAATACAGACTGCCGTTTAACTTTATCGGTTTGCAAACGATGGGTATTGCACATGAAGCTTTTAAAACAGAATAGTCATCCGCTTTAAAATCGGACTTGTCAAAATAATGCGGTTTTCCCGTAGATGCATCAGTAGCAACTGCTTTAAATAAACAGTTTGACAATTCAATTTTTTCAAAATCAAGAGGATCTTTTCCCGAACTGTTTGAAATAACCGAGTAAATATAATTCAGATCAATATACGACTTGTTTTTTAAAAAAGAATTTATGCTCATATATTCTTTTTCAAAAGAATAATCATGGTAAAATCGGTATGTCCTACCTTTTTGTTTGGCAATAAATGTTATAAGATTTGCACTTCCGGCAGAAACACCAATGCAATATTCAGGCTCTATACCGTTATCCATAAGGTAATCATATACACCGCTTGTATATATCCCCCTCATACCTCCGCCAACATCTACAAATCCAATCATTTATCATTCTCTCTTTCAGAAACTTAACAATATTATATCATACAATCATTTATTTTTCAAACAAAAAAGGAGCAACCCGAAGGTTGCTCCCAAAAATGATTTTTAATTATTCGTTGATTTCGATAACAACGCCTGAACCAACAGTTCTGCCGCCTTCACGGATAGCGAAGCGGAGACCCTTTTCGATAGCGATGGGAGTGATGAGTTCAACATCCATGTCAACGTTATCGCCGGGCATGCACATTTCTGTGCCTTCGGGAAGGCTGATTACGCCTGTAACGTCAGTTGTTCTGAAATAGAACTGAGGACGATAGTTGTTGAAGAAGGGAGTATGACGGCCGCCTTCTTCCT
>CAZJOH010000062.1:0-15105 GCA_964547575.1 uncultured Clostridium sp. | reverse complement strand
CAGTCGTTGTTGAAGCAAAGGACGCAGACAGCGTCATCGAGCTTGCAACAAGCGACAACCTCGAAGCAACAATCGTTGCAACCGTTAAGGAAAAGCCCTATCTTGTAATGAACTGGAACGGTAAGGCAATCTGTAACATCAGCCGTGAATTCCTCAATTCAAACGGTGCAGAAAAGCATATTGACATCGCTCCCGCAAAGCTTGAAGATTATTCAAAGAAGATTGACGGCTCATTCACCGATATGTATACCGCTCTTGCAGGCGACCTCAACATCTGCTCAAAGAGAGGTCTTTCCGAAAGATTTGACTCAACAATCGGTGCAAACACCGTTCTTATGCCCTTCGGCGGAAAGAATCAGCTTACTCCCATTCAGGCAATGGTACACAAGATTTCCGTTGAAAAGCAGGATACAGACACCTGCTCACTCATGGCATGGGGTTATAACCCGTTCATAACCGAGAAGAGCCCCTACCACGGCGCATATCTCGCAGTTATCGAATCCGTTTCAAAGCTTATCGCAGCAGGTGCGGACTTCAATGAAGTTTACCTCACCTTCCAGGAATATTTTGAGAAGCCCATGAAGGACGGCAAGCGTTGGGGCAAGCCTCTTGCAGCTCTCCTCGGTGCATTCAAGGCACAGATGGATCTCAAAATTGCTGCTATCGGCGGCAAGGACTCAATGAGCGGTTCGTTCGAGGATATCGACGTTCCTCCCACTCTTGTTTCCTTCGCTGTTACAACCGAAAACCTCAAGAATATCGTTTCTCCCGAATTCAAGGCTGCAGGTCATAAGGTTATTATCCTCAAGCCCGAATATACAGCAGATAATCTTCCCGATACAGCATCTCTCCTTAAGGTTTATGACGAGGTTTATTCTCTTGTAACTGCAGGCAAGGCGGCTGCAATCTATACTCCCGGTATGGGCGGCGCAGCAGAAGCAGTTCTTAAGATGGCTATGGGTAACGGCATCGGCTTCGACTTTGCAGATGTTGCTCTTGCTGACATCTTCGGCTATTCCTACGGCTCATTTATCGTTGAACTTACCGACGATACCGACTGCGGCACTCTCCTCGGTTACACAACCGACAAGGCTGCAATTGTATACGGCGCAGAAACAGTTGATTTTGCAAAGCTTCTTCCCGTTTATGAGGATAAGCTTGAGGATATTTATTCCTGCAACATTGCTATGCCCGAAAAGAAGATTGAAACCTTTGATTATAAGGCAACAACCTTTGCAAAGCCTGCAATCAGAACTGCAAAGCCTAAGGTTCTTATCCCTGTATTCCCCGGCACAAACTGCGAATTTGACTCCGCAAAATATGCCGAAAGAGCAGGCGCAGAGGCAGAAATCTTTGTTATCAACAATCTTTCCGCTTCAAGCATTGCAAAGTCGGTTGAGGATTTCGCAAAGAAGGTAGGCGAGAGCCAGATTATCTTTGTTCCCGGCGGCTTCTCGGGCGGCGACGAACCCGACGGCTCGGGCAAATTCATCACCGCATTCTTCCGCAACGCAGAAATCAAGCAGGCTGTAACAGAGCTTCTTGAAAAGCGTGACGGTCTTATGCTCGGTATATGCAACGGCTTCCAGGCTCTTATCAAGCTCGGTCTTGTTCCTTACGGCAAGATTATCGATACTGACGAAACCTGCCCCACTCTTACCTACAACACAATCGGCAGACACCAGTCAAAGCTTGTAAGAACAAAGCTTGTTTCCAATAATTCTCCCTGGCTTTCAAAGGCAAAGCAGGGCGAGATTTACACCGTTCCCATTTCTCACGGTGAGGGCAGATTCATCGCCGATGAGGCTCTTATCAGAAAGCTTGCCGCAAACGGTCAGATTATCACCCAGTATGTTGACTTTGACGGTAACGCAACAAACGATATCGCCTTCAACCCCAATAACTCCGATTTCGCAATCGAAGGTATCGTTTCACCCGACGGACGAGTTCTCGGCAAGATGGGTCACTCCGAAAGAACCGGCGCAGGTCTTTATAAGAATGTTCCCGGCGAGTTTGATCTCAAGCTCTTCGAATCCGCTGTTGAATACTATAAATAATATAATGTAATAAAGAGGCAGTTTCGTTTTGTGAAACTGCCTCTGTTATTTTTTGCGGATATATGTTATTATAAAGAAAAACGGGGTGATTTTATGAAATTATATATTAAGCAAAAGGTTTTTTCATGGGCTGATAAATTCACCGTCAAGGATGAAAGCGGTCGGGATAAATATTGTATCCGGGGCGAGCTTTTCTCATGGGGTAAAAAGCTCCGTGTGAACGATGCTGACGGAAACGAAGTAGCGTTCATTCAGCAGAAGGTGTTAAGCTTTATGCCGAAATATTATGTTTTTGTTAACGGTGAGCAGGTTGCTGAGATAGTCAAGAAATTCACCTTTTTCAGACCCGGATACAGAATTGAAGGGCTTGACTGGGATATAAACGGCAGCTTCTGGGCACATGATTATGAAATCACTCGGGGAGGCAGGCATATTGTTTCCATAAAGAAGGAGTGGATGACCTGGGGCGACAGTTATGAGCTTGATATTTCTGACCCGGGGGACGAAATTGTTGCTCTTGCCGTTGTTCTGACTATTGACTGTGTTTTGGCTGCTGCTGCGGCAGCTTCATCTGCAACATAAAATCATATAACAAAAATAACTGCCTCACTTTTCTGTGAAGCAGTTATTTTAATATATACTTTTAATTATGCAATTTGATAACGGCTGATGAAGCAAACGGGCAACTGACCGTTGCTCTTTACGCTGCCGTTTGAGAAGATACCGTCGCTCGAATTGGTTGAACCGCAGATATAAAGCGATTCGCCGTCGGAGCAAAGTCCTCTCGGATTATCGGTCATCGAGCCGCCGAAGCCGTAGATGCTTTCAAGCTTTCCGCCGGTGCTTACGGTATAAACAAAGCTGTCAAAGTCGCCGACATTTGTAACACTGAAATCTCTGTTTGTGGATTTGGTATAGCCTGAAACCGCATATCCGCCGGGAATTGCAGCGATGCCGGTAATGAAATCGTGTTCAAAGCCTACAATCGTTTTGATCCAGCCTGTTGAGCCGTCTGCATTAACCTTAATAATTGCGCCGTCCATTGTTCCGGCTGTACCGCCGTTGTAGAAGCCCTCAAAAGTGGTGCCCTTGCCTGTTCCGCTAACAGTAACGGAATAGTTACCTGCGATAACAACGCCGCCGTCATGAGCGAGATCCATTGCATAGAGGTTTGTTACGCCTGTGTCGTAGAATGCTTTCTTCCAGAGAATGCTGCCTGTGGAACTGAGTTTAACAATAACTGTTGTTCTCTTGGTTGTTTCAGTGCCTTCGATATCGGCATATTCGCCGTCGCCGCTGTAGCATGCGATATCTGCATAAATGTTGCCGGCAGAGTCGATTGCTATATCTTCAACCGTGCTGTGCTTCGAGCCTGAAAGTGCCTGACGCCACTGGATGTTGCCGTTTGCATCGCATTTGAAGATGAATGCTTTTATTGACTCCGAGCCAAGATCCTTAAGGTCGGCATCTGTTGATTCCGATTTACCGCCGATAATGAAGCCGCCGTCTGATGTGGGATGTACGGAGTGAACCATATCGCCTCTGCTGCCGCCGTAGAGCTTTGTCCATACAACATCACCCTTGCTGTTGAGCTTAACAACAATACCTTCAACGGTGCCGCTGCATTTATATTCAGAAGGAGATGTGATATCTTCGGCTCTTGTTTCGCCTACAACGAGAATGCTGCCGTCGTTAAGAACAGCTACTTTTTCAAATGAGGTTTTTGCCTTTATGGTGGAATTATCTCTTGTTGCTGTTCCGCCGATAATCTTTGTCCATTCAAGCTTGCCCTTTTCGGAATACTTTGCGATAAGACCTGAAGTATAGTCCATGATTGAGCCGTCGGTAAATTCATATGTGTAGCCTACAGATACGATGCCGCCGTCAGCGGTTGTTGCGTTATCCCAGTAAACACTGCCTGCAGCGTTGCCTGCTGTGTTAATCCAGTCTGTTGAGAGAGCGGAAATTGCCGTTTTTGTTGTTCCTTTTGAAGCAACATAAGCAGGAGTTGCGGGAACATAAACCGATGTTGTTTTCTTTGTGGTGTCGAGAATTATGGGCTTTGCAGTAGTGGTTGCATTTCTGGTGGTGTTAACCGCAGGAGTTGAGGCACTTTTTGTGGTGCTTACGGGTTTAACGATTGCAACCTCGCTTGAGCCGGGTTTTGAAACAACAACCATGTTGTTTGTTGCGGCAACCTTTGAAATTTCAGCGTATTCGCTGGGGCTGATGTTGTTCGGGTCCTTAACGGATACCTGATTCATGATCTGAGTATATTCCTCGGGAGTAACGTTTGTTGCGGGAACCTCTTCCTTCTTAATAACCGTGTTGTTATTTTCATCCTTTTCAACAACAAGACCTTTATCTGCAGCAAGGTTTTCAACCTTTTCGAGCTGCTCGGGAGTAAGAGTGTTCAGATCGCCGTTAAAGCCGCTTGCTTCTTCTCCGAGAGCCTCGGAAACAAGCTCAACAAGCTCAACGTTTGTTATGGTAACGGGAACGTATGTATCAATTCCGGGAACCCATTCGTCATTGGGTATAACAGGCGTAGTGGTTGTGAAGTTTTCATCCTGCTTAACACTGCATGCCGCAAATGTTGAGAGAATGAGAACAAAGCACATGAACACACAAAGCCTTGCTGTAAATTTATTCTTCATAAGGGTATCCTCCCATTTTATAGTTACTATTATGCTAACATAAAACAAGCTTAAAATCAACTGTTTTTATATGGTAAAAATAAAAATTAATATTAATTTTAAATTTAATCTTCAAAAATATCCGATGTTGATATATAATCTAATCATACCTGATTTTTAATTTTACGGAGAATTTTATGGATAAAAAAGAAAAAGCCCTGCTCGCAGTGAATGCGCTCAAGGAAAAGTATCCCGATTCAATTTGCTCGCTCAATGCCGAGAACCCCTTGCAGCTTATAATTGCAACACGCCTTTCCGCTCAGTGCACCGATGCGAGGGTTAATCTCGTTACCCCTGCTCTTTTTGAGAAATACAAAACCGTTGAGGATTTTGCAAATGCGGAAATATCCGATATTGAGGAGCTTATCCGTTCCTGCGGATTTTTCAGGGCGAAAGCAAAGGATATTGTTGAAATGTGCCGCAAAATGATTGCGGAATTCGGAGGCGAAGTGCCCGATACTCTTGAAAAACTCACTTCTCTTCCCGGTGTGGGCAGAAAAACCGCAAATCTTATCATGGGTGATGTTTACGGTCAGCCGGCTGTTGTTGCCGATACGCATCTGATAAGAATTTCCAACCTTCTCGGTCTTGCCTCGTCGAAAGACCCGTTCAAGGTAGAAATGCAGCTTCGTGAAATTCTTCCGCCCGAAGAAAGCAACGATTTCTGTCACCGCTGCGTCCTTCACGGCAGAGAAACCTGCATTTCGGGCAGACCGAAGTGCGAAAGCTGCGTAATGAACGGCTTTTGTTCGCATTATTCAGAAAAATGATACCAATAAAAACACAATACCGCTGATTGATGCCCCTGCGCAGGCGGCGGCACTCATGCTCAGCGCAAGACGGATTCTGCTTTTACGCAGCCTTGCTGCAGGCGGCATACCTGCACTCTGGGCGATTTCGCTTGCCCTCTCTCTCAAATCGCCTTCGCTGACTGCCGAGTATTCGGGCTTTATGAAAAACAGCACCCTTTCAAAATATTCGCACTGAGTCTGTGTGATTTCAACAACCTGTCTGTTGACCCCTTTTATCAACTTGATTTCTCCCTTCACTCCGATGGATTTCTATGTTATTTTTGGCAGATGAACGGGTGTATATTCATTGCAATTTGTAATGTTTAATATACAATCTGTATAACTGACTTTTCCGCCAAAAATGTGGATAACTGTGTGGAAAAGTTGAATAACCAAGTGTAAAAACCCTTATTTATCACCAAAAACGGGTGTGGAAAACTTTATAATTCTAAAAAAGAATATACAAAAGGTTGTACAAACTTTACAAAATGTTGCAAATTGTCGATGAAATTATAGCAATATTTTTCGCAAAATTATCATAATATTACAGTTTGGAGAAAATGAAAATGGCTGTAAAAAATACATATAAAATTGAAAACGGAAAAATCATTCTCTCTGCCGATTGCTTCGATTTGGCTTTGACTCTCGATTGCGGTCAGGCATTCCGATGGGTGCAGATGGGTGATGACGAATGGCACGGTGTTGCATTTTCAAAACCTCTTACCCTTAAGAAAACCGAGCGGGGAATCGAGTTTATCGGAACAAACAAAGAGGATTTTGAAAATATCTGGATTCCCTATTTCGACCTTGAGCGTGATTACGGCGCACTCTGCCGTAAATTCATGGCAGACCGCTATCTTGCCGAGGCGGTTGATACCTGCTACGGAATAAGGCTGCTGCGTCAGGAGCCGTGGGAGGCGATTTGCTCATTTATCATTTCGCAGAATAACAATATTCCACGCATAAAGGGCATCATAGACCGCCTTTGCCGACTTCTGGGCGAGCCTCTGGGCAATGACGACTATTCCTTTCCCTCTGCCGCAAAGATTGCAGAGGCAGGCGTTGAGGCTCTTGCGCCCATAAGGGCAGGCTTCAGGGCTAAATATATAATTGATGCAGCCGAAAAGGTTGCAAACGGTGAAATCGATATTGATAAAATTTATACCCTCACCATTGATGAGGGCAGGGATGAGCTTATAAAAATCAAGGGAGTGGGCGAGAAGGTTGCACAGTGCTCACTTCTCTATGGCTTCGGCAAGATTGATGCCTTTCCCGTTGATGTGTGGGTAAAACGGATTATGAGCGAGCTTTATCCCGACGGACTCCCCGAATGCACAAACGGCGTAAGAGGCATTGCACAGCAGTATTTGTTCCATTGGCGCAGAAATTTCTTTTGAAAATATGCAAATGTAAACTCGAGTTGCTGGAAATAATTAATAAAATAGTGTAAAATAACAGTTAACGAACATAAAAAGCAAAGGAGATAAAACATGGGTTCTGTAACAATAATAGTCATAATTCCTCTTTTCCTTATTCTTTTCCTCGCTTCATCTCTTATCGGTGCAATAACAGGCGGAGACAGAACACAGGTTATTCTGCCCTATGAACCCGAAAAAGGCGTTGTGTGGGAATGCGATATTCAGGATGATACTCCCATTGAGCTTGTTGAAACCGAAATTGACGGAGAAAAGCAGATTTTTCATTTCAAAAGCAATTTCAGTATGGATATGGTCAGATATTTTGCGGATATAGCCAAAGACCTTATTACTAAAGAGTATTCAGACACGGAATACAGCTACGGTGAATATTACAGGGTCACATTTACGGATGAAAACGGCAATGAGCAAAAATATTATGCCGAAACCGAGACGAATTCCGAATCGATTTATTTTGATAAAGCGGTGTTTTATGCGCCCGATGAATATTTTGCCTTTGACTACACAGTAACCGCACAGCAGCCCCTCGAAGGCGAATACGGCTGGTATAATCAGGACAGCGAGCATCGTACAGAATTCTATAAAGCAGAATTTTCACCCACAAGAACAGTCACAATTGTTCATGCAGGCGATGATTTTGAAAGCAACGAAGATTACTACAATTATTGGATTGAATACGGGCCCATTGACGGCTATAAAAGGGAAACTGAATTCGTAAAGATGAAATACAGAATTGTTGACGGCGAAGTTGAAATCCTTGAAGAGATACATGAAATAAAAGAAAACACAGAAAAAGCACAATAAAAAATCCCACGGTACTTCGTTCTGAAATACCGTGGGATTATTGCTTTTATTATTCGTTGATTACGGGAATGAATGCGTTGTGAACTGCTTCAACAGCCTTGTCTGCATCCTTAACGTCGATGAGAACGGAAATCTTGATTTCACTTGTTGCAATCATCTGGATGTTAACATCGGACTCAAAGAGTGCTTCGAACATCTTTGCAGCGATGCCGGGATGTGATTCCATGCCTGCGCCAACAACGGAAACCTTTGCAACGTCTGTATCGCAAACGATTTCAAGACCCTCGAGAAGGTCGAGTGACTTGAGAGTTTCAACTGTATCGTCAAGCTTTGCCTTTGTTGTAGTGAAAGCGATATCCTTTGTGTCGCCTCTGCCGACTGACTGAAGGATGATATCAACGTTAACGTCCTTTGCAGCGAGCTTTCCGAAAATTTTATATGCGATACCGGGAACGTTGGGAACACCGATGATTGATACACGGGCAACGTCTGTATCCTTTGTAACACCTCTAACGAGCATTTTTTCCATGTCTGCTACCTCCTTGACAATTGTGCCGGGTTTTCTTACAAGGCTTGAAAGCACCTCAAGCTTAACATTATATTTCTTTGCCATTTCTACCGAACGGTTGTTGAGAACCTGTGCGCCGAGAGTTGCAAGCTCAAGCATTTCATCATAGGTGATTTCGTTAAGCTTGATTGCGCCCTTGATTTTTCTGGGGTCTGCGGTGTAAACACCCTCAACATCGGTGAAAATCTGGCAGCGGTCTGCGTGCATTGAAGCTGCGATTGCAACTGCGCTTGTGTCCGAGCCGCCTCTGCCGAGTGTTGTTATATCATCGTATTTGTTAAGACCCTGGAAGCCTGCAACGATTACGATGTTTTTCTTTGCAATTTCCATTTTGATGCGGTCAGCCTTAACCTTCTTGATTCTTGCCGAGCCGTAAACGGAATTTGTTGAGAAGCCTGCCTGCCAGCCGAGAAGCGAGCAAACGGGGAAGCCGAGGCTTTCGATAGCCATGGCGAGAAGTGAGATTGAAATCTGCTCGCCCGAGGCAAGGAGCATATCCATCTCTCTTTTTGATGCCTTGGGATTGATTTCGTTAGCCTTTGCAATAAGGTCGTCGGTTGTGTCGCCCTGAGCGGAAACAACAACTACAACGTCATTGCCTTCTTTGTAAGTATCGGTAACGATTCTTGCAACATTCATAACTCTTTCGGCATTGGCAACGGAGCTGCCGCCGAATTTCTGAACAATTAAACCCATAACTGAACCTCCAAAAGGGATTAATAATCGGTAATACGGATAACCGATTCGATTTTTGATTCTTTAACAAGCGCAAGCTTTTCCGCCATATCCTTTTCGGTGAGGATATCGGTAACGAATGCGAATTCGCCGTCGGGAGCATTTTCTCTTGTGAGCATCTTTACTGCGCCGAAGAGAGAATTTACCTGAGCGAGTGCTGCGGCTGCATTTTCGGTTGCAGCTCTGATATAGAAAGCTGATGCGCTTTCGCCGTGGTCTGCAACATAGCCTTCCTCGCTGTCAGCCCAGCCGAAGAACTTTTTGCGCTGCATATGTCTTGCACAGTCGATAACGTCGGCAACAACTGCGCTGGCTGTGGGCATCTTGCCTGCACCCTTGCCGTAGAATACAACATCGCCGATAGCATCGCCTCTTACGAGGATTGCGTTGAACACATCATCAACGGTGGCAAGCTGGCTGTGATTCTGAACAAAAGCGGGGGATACCATAACCGAAACCTTGCCGCTTTCAAGCATTTTTGCTCTTGCGATAAGCTTGATTACGCCGCCCCATGAGCGTGCATAGTCAACGTCTGCAAGGTCAATCTTGCGGATGCCCTCGGTATAAACAGAGTCGGGATAAACGTGCTTGCCGAAGCAGAGAGCGGCAAGAATGCAGATTTTTCTGCAAGCGTCATGACCGTCAACGTCTGCGGAGGGGTCACGCTCTGCGTAGCCGTTTTTCTGGGCAAGAAGGAGTGCCTCGTCAAAGGTCATTCCGTCAACTATCATTCTTGTGAGGATGAAATTGGTGGTGCCGTTGAGAATACCTGCAATTTCATCAATATCGTTTGCAGCAAGGCACTGGCTGATGGGTCTGATGATGGGGATACCGCCGCCTACGCTTGCTTCAAACAGAAAGTTAACATTGTTTTCGTCTGCAACCTTGAGAAGCTCACAGCCCTTTGCGGCAACAAGCTCTTTATTTGAGGTTACAACGTTTTTGCCTGCCTTGAGGCATGCAAGAACATATTCATAAGCGGGGTGAAGTCCGCCCATGGTTTCAACAACTATCTTTACCTCGTCATCCTCAACTATCTTTGAGAAATCGGAGATGATAAGATGTTCATAAGGGTCACCGGGGAATGTACGGCGGTCAAGAATATATTTGAGCTGCATATCGCTCTGCAGACTCTTTTTAACGATGTGTTCGTGGTTTTTATTAAGAAGGGTTGCAACACCCGAGCCGACCACACCGTAACCCATTATGGCAACATACATCCGAATCGCTCCTTTAAAAAATAACTAATTAAAATGATTTTAACATACTTTTTCAAAATAATAAAGAGCTAATTTGAACTTTTATTAAATTTTCATGTCTTTTTTGCAACAATAATTGCCTTTTGAGTTAAAATGGTGTAAAATAAATAAGGAACTTCATTTTAAAGGGGGAATTTAAATGGAGCTTACGGAAAAAAGAAAAGCGGCGCTGATAAATATTGCGTATTACTCCGTTATTGTTGCGCTGTTTTATCTGTTCATGAAGTATGCTTTCTGGCTTGTGGCACCGTTCTTAACAGCCTTTGCGATTGCAATAATTCTTCAAAAGCCGCTCAGGATTATTTCCGAAAAAACAAAAATAAAAAAGAATATTCTCGGTGCCGTGGCGGTACTGCTGATAATTTCGATAATCATTTCGGCGGTTGTGCTTGTGGGCTACAGGCTTTTTATTGAATTCAAAGGCTTCGGCGAATATGTTATGTCTAAAATTTCGGATTTGCCGAATCTTATCCGTTCTGCGGAAAGCTGGATTCTTGCACGAATCACCGTTCTGCCCGATACGCTTGAAAAAACCGTCAGCGATTCCGTAACGGGTATTGTTGACAGATTTTTGCTTGCTTCTCAGGAGGAGGTTTCAAACCTGCCCGACCCGTCGGAAAGCACCTTTGACTTATCATTTCTTGCAACTCCCATCGGCGGACTGCTTTCAACCGCAAAGCATATACCTGTGGTTTTTGCGGCAGTCTTCATGGGTATTATAGCGTGTTTCTTCATAACTTGTGACTACGATAAATTCACAATGCTTATCAGGGAGAATATTTCCCGTGAACATGAGATTGCGATAGTTAAAACAAGAAAGCTTCTCGGCGATATTCTCGGCAAGATGCTCAAATCCTATGCAACGCTGATTTTTATCACCTTCTGCGAGGTTTCGATAGGTTTGAATATACTTAAGCTTATCGGAGTTTACAGCGGGGGATATATCCTTGTTCTTTCGATTATCACGGCTATAGTTGATATTCTTCCCGTTCTCGGAACGGGCACAATCCTCATACCGTGGGCAGTTTTCAATCTGTTTACGGGCAACATCGGTCTGGGAATCGGTCTTATCGTTCTTTATGCGATTATAACCGTTATCCGTCAGGTGCTTGAACCGAGGCTTGTTGCAATGAATGTCGGCATGCACCCCGTAATAACTCTTTTCGGAATGTATATCGGCGTTCAGGTTTTCGGCTTTATCGGAATTTTCATACTTCCCGTAACCTTTGTGCTTGTAAAAGCACTCAATGACGAGGGAATAATTCACCTCTGGGGCATGGACAGGAAAAAGTCGACTGCCTTACGAAGCGAAGAACAAAAGAAACAAAAATAATAATATATCACACCCCCGAAATTGTGCGCAGTTTCGGGGGTGTAATGCTTATCCGACTATTCTCTTAAACTCTTCGCTGTTTTTGAATTCATCGGAGAGCTGGGGTCTGTTTATAAGACCTTCCTTAACATCTTCATAGAAAGAGCTGTCCCAGAACTTATATGCTTTTGTTTTGTTAAACTCAAGTCCTTTTACGGCGTCTGAAGTATGAACGGAAATTTCGGGCAGCTCATCATATTTCTTGGCAAGAGAAAGGGCTTTTTCAAAATATTCAAGAGCCCCCTTTTCATCGCCTTTCAGAAATTTCTTAACGCCGAGTCTTTGGTGGAAGATGACCATAAGATAATGGCTCTTGCCGTAATCGCCGTCAGGCATAACCGCTTCGACAAGCTTGATGTAGGCTTCGGAAATGTTGTCATCGGCGTCAAGGAAGCTTTTGTGCTTTCTGTTTATTATTTCGCCGAAAAGACGGAGCATTTCTGATGTGCCGTTTGCACATGCCTTCGCACGTTTTTCATCGTCGAAGGGATACATATACATCGCTTCGTAATCCCTTGTGTTCTGCATAATCGGCATTTCCGCAAGGATTTTTTCAGCCTCGGAAATATCAACACCGCTCTTTTCTATAAGGCTCAGGTCACGAAGATAACGGCACATAATCTTCTGTGTCCATATTCTTATGCTGTCAACCGTGCAGTAATTTTGTATTGTATCATAAATTCTCTGAACCTCTGCCTTTGTTGAAATGAGATAGTCATCATCGTGGTGAGCATGGATAAGTGCATTGAGGTATTTTGCAAGAAGGTCGTAGTTGCCGGGGAATTCGCTGATTGCCTTTTTGAGCATATCTCTTGCTTCGTCAATTTTTCTTTCGTTCCAAAGAAGAGCATATTTTTCGCAGTATTCTTTTACTTGGCTTTCTTTTTCGATTAAATCCGTGCCGAGAAGGCTGTCAACGGTAACGCCGAAAAATGATGATATTGCAGGGAGCATGGTGATGTCAGGATAGGTTTCGCTCCGTTCCCATTTGCTGACTGCCTGGAAGGATACGCCGAGAAAATCCGCAAGTGTTTCCTGAGTAAGTTCCTTTGATTTGCGGAGTCTTTTGAGGTTTTCGCCGAAATAAACTGTCATATTAACCATCCTTTTTAAATATTAACAGCGCTGTTTACAACCTAATGATAATCGCTTTTTCGCAAATAAACAATAACTTGTTTGTTGAAATAAACTCTCCGAACAGGAGAAAAATTCTCGAAATCATAGAATTACATAAAGCAAAAACCGCCGTGCATTTCTGCACAGCGGTCATGTAAGTTAAAACTAAATTATTTAATTTCAACCTTTGCGCCAACTTCTTCAAGCTTAGCCTTAGCAGCTTCAGCGTCTTCCTTGGAAACGCCTTCCTTGAGAGCCTTGGGAGCGCTGTCAACAGCAGCCTTAGCTTCTGCAAGGCCGAGACCTGTGAGCTCACGAACAACCTTGATAACCTTGATCTTTTCTGCGCCAACCTCAGCGAGGATAACGTCGAATTCTGTCTTTTCTTCAGCAGCAGCAGCGCCTGCATCTGCGGGAGCTGCAACAGCTACAGCAGCAGCTGCGGATACGCCGAATTCTTCTTCTACTGCGTGAACGAGTTCTGAGAGTTCAAGTACTGTAAGTTCTTTGATTGTTTCAATCATTGCTGCAATCTTTTCTGATGCCATTTTATTTTCCTCCAATTAAATAGAATTTTTAGTTAATTAAAATTATGCTTCTGCGGGTGCTTCTTCAGCTGCTGCAGGAGCTTCGCCGCTCTTGTCAACAATAGCCTGGATAGCACGAGCGAAAGATGCGATGGGTGCGTTGAATGCGTTGCAAACTGTAGCAAGAAGGATATCTCTTGTGGGAAGCTTTGCAAGCGAGTCGATAGTTGCTGTGTCAACAACCTTACCGTCAAGATAACCGCTCTTTACGGAGAAGTTCTTGTGTGTATCAGCAAACTTTGAAAGGATTCTTGCTGCTGCTGTGTGATCTTCGGGGCTGATAGCGATAGCTGTTGTGCCTTCGAGAACATCACAGAGATCGTCAAGACCAACGTTCTTTGCAGCGAGTCCGAGAAGTGTGTTCTTAACTACTGAATATTTGATGCCTGCTTCACGAAGCTCCTTACGAAGCTTTGTATCGTCAGCAACGTTGATACCCTTATAGTCAACGATAACACCTGCTACTGAATTCTGAATCTGCTCGGTGAGGTCAGCAACGATTTGCTTTTTCTGTTCCAAAACCTTTGCGCTGGGCATGTATTTTCACCTCCGTAGGAAAATGATTACTAATAAAATAGCCCTTTCCGCATTACCGGAAAGGGCATAAACATACATAATAAAGCTATTTGCTTTTGGTATGCATCCTCTCTCGGCAGGCGGTTTAATAACCTTTATGCGAAAAGCACCTGCTGTCTTAAAAAGAACAGCTTAAATATAATAGCACAATAAATTGCGCTTGTCAAGCATTTTTTATGCTTCTGTTACTGCGGTGCCAACCTTGTTGGGGTTAACCTTGATTCCGGGGCCCATTGTGGTAGCAAGAACGCAGGAACGGATGTACTGACCCTTTGCTGCAGCGGGCTTTGCCTTGATGATAGCATCGAGGAGAGTGTTGAAGTTCTCGCCGAGCTTTTCAGCACCGAAGGAAACCTTGCCGATGGGGCAGTGGATGATGTTTGTTTTGTCAAGACGGTATTCAATCTTACCTGCCTTAGCTTCTGTAACAGCCTTAGCTACATCAGGTGTAACTGTGCCTGCCTTGGGGCTGGGCATAAGACCACGGGGACCGAGAACCTTACCGAGACGACCAACGAGACCCATCATGTTGGGTGCTGCGATGCATACGTCGAAATCCATGAAGCCTTCGCCCTGGATTCTTGCAACAAGGTCTTCAGCGCCAACTACTTCTGCGCCTGCTGCAGCTGCTGCATCGGCATCTGCGCCCTTAGCAAAAACTGCTACTCTTACAGTACGGCCTGTTCCGTTGGGGAGAACTACAGCGCCACGAACCTGCTGGTCAGCATGACGTGAGTCAACACCAAGACGAACATGTACTTCTACTGTTTCATCGAACTTTGCACTTGCAGTCTTAACAGCGAGCTCAAGTGCAGCGTCGGTATCATAGAGTGTTGCTCTTTCAACGAGCTTTGCACTCTCATTATATTTCTTTCCGTGTTTCATGTTAATTAATTCCTCCCAATCATGTGGTTAATCGGATTTTTCCTCCCACAGTTTGCAAATCAGTCAGCTACGGTAACGCCCATGCTGCGAGCTGTGCCTGCTACCATGCTCATAGCTGCTTCAACGGAAGCTGCGTTGAGGTCAGGCATCTTCTGCTCTGCGATTTTGCGAACCTGTTCCTGAGTGATGGTTGCAACCTTGGTCTTGTTGGGAACGCCCGAAC
>CAZJOH010000061.1:0-15115 GCA_964547575.1 uncultured Clostridium sp. | reverse complement strand
CGCAGGAGTTAATCTGCCAACAGTCATCAATAACCTCAAACGGTCTGTTTTCAATGCCCGACGCAAGCTCAGACTGAATCCTTGCATCGGAGATTATTTCGCCGTAACTGCTTTTACCGTAAGCGTAATACCAGTTGTTGCCGCCGTATACTCTTTCTTTGGGAAGAATAGGGTTATCGCAAAGAGCTTTGCAGTAATCGTGAAGGCATGCATAGACATCGGCAGAGTTATATTTTTTATAAATAAAGGTTGCAAGGTGAAGCTTTCTGCCGTTTAATTCTACACCGCAGCCGCCGTTTCTGCAATCAATAACAGCCTTAACACCTTTTGTTGTGTAGCTGAAACTGATAAACGCATTCGGCTGAGTTTTTACACCGAAGCAAAAGCAGCTTGTTTTATCTGTCGCAATGAAATACCAAGGCATAAAACGGTCATTATCAGCGAGCTTTTTGAATTCAAGCTCACCGTAACTGCGCTCCCACGCATCGCCGAGAACATAAAGGTTTTCATTGCTTTCAAAGCTCCATTCAAGTTCAATGAATTTTAAACGGTCTTCGGTTGCGGTTACATATAAAGCAAGAGTGTCGCCGTTGATAACAGTTTCAACAATTGTGTCTGTGCAGTTACCTTCGCAAATAATTTTCTTTTTAAAACAGCTTATATTAAATTCCATGTTTTTCACCTTCAAATTCAAGTATTGTTTATTCTTAATCCGGTTGCCGAGTGTAATGACAGCATGCAGCTTGTTTTTCTGCTTTTATCTTATCACGCAACAATTGTAAAATCAATATAATATTAGAAGGAATTCCTGTAGAACCGACAATAAGAAACAATAAACCGCTCGGAGCGTTTTTTATGATTTTGTATTTATTGAAATCTAAAATAAAATTATAAGTTTACTTATCTTAAAATAAGTGATATAATATATCGGTAAAAAAGAAAGGATATGATTAAATGAAGTATATTGGTATTGCGTTACTCGTTGTTTTGGCGGTTATCTTACTGCTTCTTGTAATTGCGGCAATAAGAGCTGTAGTTATAAAAGCGAAGCCCAACACAAGTGTAGCTGCAATTAATCCCACGGAAAAAGAAGCGGCAGACTATGCCGAAAAGCTATCCGCAATGATTCAGGTGCCGACAGTTTCTCTCAGAGGAAACACTGACCTTACACAGTTTTATAAGCTGCATGAGGTTATGAAAAATAATTTTCCGCTTATATTTTCAAAGCTTGAGTGCACGGAAATTGACGGAAACCTTCTTTTCCGTTGGCAGGGTAAGAATTCGGAAAGAAACGGCATACTCCTTATGGGTCATCAGGATGTAGTTACGGCTGATGAACCTAATTGGGAAAGAAATCCGTTCTCAGGCGAAATTTCGGGAGGGAACATTCACGGCAGAGGCTCAATGGACTGCAAATCAACCGTTTTTTCGGAATTTCAGGCTGTTGAAGAGCTTCTTGCCGAGGGCTTTGAGCCTCCCTGTGATGTTTATCTCGCAACCGCCGTTGATGAAGAAATTTCCGGCGACGGTGCACCGAAGCTTGTAAATTATCTTAAATCAAAGGGTGTACATCTTGATGTTGCCATGGACGAGGGCGGTGCAATTCTTAAGGATGCTCTTCCGACCATGGCAGGTTGGTGCGCAGCAATCGGTGTGCTTGAAAAAGGATATATTGACCTTAAGGTTATTGCAAAGGGTAAGGGCGGTCATTCCTCAACGCCCCGAAGCAACACTCCGCTTGCAAGGCTTTCAAAGTTTGTTGCTGATATTGAAAAAGATAAGCCTTTCAAGGCTGAAATATCTGGCCCCGTTTATGCCATGCTTGATCAGGCAGCACCTCTTCTCGGTTTCCCGCTCAGAATGGTGCTTGGCAATATGTGGCTTTTCAAAGGACTTCTTACAAAGGTTTTACCTATGGTTTCACCCATGTGTAATGCATTTGTTAAAACTACATTCTGCTGTACGATGGCCGAGGGTTCGCATACACCCAATGTTATACCTTCGGAAGCATACATAGTTTGCAATCTTCGTACTTCACCTCATCAGAATGCAGAGCAGTCACTTGCCGTGCTCAAGAAATATGCAGATAAATATGACCTTGAATTTGAAATAATTCATGCAAGAAGTGCATCAAATTGCGTTGATTACACCGGTGAGGAATTCGGATATCTTAAAAAGTGTCTTAACGAATGCTATCCCGAAGCAGGTGTTATTCCTTACCTTATGACAGGCGGCACCGATTGCCGTCATTATGAAGAAATTGCTGATAACTGCCTTCGTTTCTGCCCCATTAAAATGAGCAATGAACAGCTTGCCGCAATGCATGCTGCAAACGAAAGCATCGGTGTTAAAGAAACGGCTTACTGCGTTAAGTTCTACAAACATTATTTAAAGAATCATAAATGATAAACGGGGACTGTTTTAAAGTTACCGTGACGGGCACTTCACCGGCGGATGATATCCCGACCTTTCGGAATATGAACCCTGAGGCGGACCGGACAGAAAAAGATGAAGTTGATATCAATTCGGCTCTTTTCAAGCTCAGGAATATTATCGGTTGTGAAACGATGCCGCTTGAAGGCGGAAGGTTATTAACGCAGCATTTCTGAGAGCAGATGCAATTTATGAATTTGGTTTTGATATTGCACCGATTGTTGCAGAGAAAGAAGACAAACCTCTTTTTACAGACGGTAACGATTCGGATTTTGAGCTTATAAAAGCTGAAAGCCTGATCGGAAATTCTGTTTAAATTATAAAAAACCGTACCTTATATTTTTTATACAGTCGATAAAATTTTTATATAAAAGTCTGAAAAACGCAAATCATAAAACCACCTCATCAGATGCCGATAAGGCAGCAAAATGAAGTGGTTTTTTATTTGTCAGAGTATTAATTCCTGAAGCGGATTCAGTCGATTATTCTTCCGTCGGTGGAGATGGTGACAACTCTCAGGGGAATAATTTTGCTGCTTGCCTGCAAGGCTCTTTTAACCGCATTTTCAATTCCGCCGCAGCAGGGCACTTCCATGCGAACAACGGTTATGCTTTTGATATTGTTACTTGCGATAATTGCTGTTAATTTCTCCGCATAATCGCCCTCGTCAAGTTTAGGGCAGCCGATCAACGTGATATGATTACGGATGAATTCATTGTGAAAATTGCCGTAGGCAAAAGCTGTGCAATCTGCCGCTACCAAAAGGTTGGCATTTTCAAAATAAGGTGCATTAATGGGGACAAGCTTAATCTGTACAGGCCATTGAGAAAGCCGGCTGGAGGTTGATGCGGATAAAGGTGCGGCAAAAGAATCTCGTTTAATGGCTTTTGATGCAGTACCGGGGCAGCCGCAGGGTAACGGCCCTTGCTTTTTCATCTTGGAAGCGAGCACAGCTGCCTCGTTGTAGGCAGGTGCTTCTCTTTCTTCAAAGGTGATGGCATCCACAGGGCATGCGGGAAGGCAGTCACCGAGTCCGTCACAGTAGTCTTCACGGGTAAGTACTGCTTTGCCGTTTATCATTTCAATGGCTCCTTCGTGGCAGGCGGCTGCGCAAGCGCCGCATCCGTTGCACTTTTCTTCATTTATTTTTATTATTTTTCTGATCATAATTTTGCTCCTCTCTTGAATTTATGACTTTATTATATTACAATATTTAAAACAAATCGGTTGTTTTTACAACAGAAAGAGATACCTTATGAAAAAATATATTCCAATTCTAAAAAGAACGCAGATGTTTGCCGGCATCGGGGACACTGAAATCGCATCCATGCTGTCTTGTCTCGGTGCAAGGCTTTACGCATACAAAAAAGGGGAGTATATTTTCAGGCAAGGTGAGCGTTTAAGCGATATTACCGTTCTGGTGGAAGGAAATCTGCATATTCAAAGTGATGATTATTGGGGAAACCGCAGTATCCTCGGACAGATTTCCGTCGGAGAAATGTTCGGAGAAGCTTACGTTGCACCTGAAAGCGGAGTGATTGTGAATGATGTTGTTGCAATGGAGGAGAGTGCGGTTATTTTTTTCAATGTCAATCGAATAATAACAACTTGCTCCTCTGCCTGCCGTTTTCATGCTTTGGTTGTTCAGAATTTGTTTTTTGCAATCTCTGAGAAAAACAGAAAACTCGTTCAGAAACTCGGGCATATGTCCAAACGCTCCACAAGGGATAAACTGATATCTTATTTGTCGGAAGAATCCAAGCGGCAAAACAACGCCGAATTCTTAATTCCGTTTAACCGTCAGCAGCTTGCCGATTTTTTGTCTGTAGACCGCAGTGCAATGTCAAATGAGCTGTGCAAAATGCGTGACGAGGGACTTTTGGAGTTTGATAAAAACAGGTTCAGATTGTTGCAAGAATAAGCAACGGTTAATTATAAACAGAAAGTCAGAAACCACTTCATTCAATGCAGGAGAAAGCAAAGATATGAAGTGGTTTGTTGTTCGGCAATTTTAATCTGATATATTTATCTTTACAACTGTTATCTTGTAGGCGGATTCAAAACAAGGTGGGTTGTTTACATAATAAAGCGATGTGCCGTCAGGTGAGAAAAACAGAGACGGACTGTATCCGCATCTGTCATAAGGGTCTAATGTATACGGTATAGGGTTATAAACAGGAGCGAATGTTTTTCCGTAATCAAAACTAATAAACATATCGGTTCCTGTATTGCTTCTGCCGTTAATCGGATGCTTTCCGACCACAATAAGAGTTCCGCATTCTCCGCCTGCGGGAGTCCATGCTGTATAAGGAGAAGAACCGAAGGTTTTTCCTGCGGCAGATACGATATTGCCGTAATCCGACACATCTCCCCAGTTATCAAGCGAAGCGGATTTTTTATAATAAATCGGATTCCCGTTTATGCCTACCATTTCATATACCATAAAATATTCGCCGTTGCCCATTTTTGTTACAGATGCCATTCCGGGTCTGAGGGAGGGGTCTTTGCAGGCAACGCATTCAAATTTTTCGCTCCAGTTTAGGAGATCGGTTGTGTATTTATAAACGAGTTTCTGCGAATGCTCAGGATCCGAGTCATCTGAATAGAAACAAAAAAGTCTGCCTGTTTCTTCTTCGTAAATAAGGTAAGGCTCCCATACGCCCCACTCGGTTCCTCCGGCTTTATCGACATTACAGAAGGCATTGAATGTTCTACCGAGATCCGTGCTTGAATAGAGCGTTATGGTGCTGTCGGTAACTCCTTCACCGTATACCGATGTTGCGGCAAGTATTACTGTTCCTTTTTCAAAATCACCTATATCTGCAGGAAGTTCATATAAAAACGGCATCCATTCATTATAGTAACCGTCGTTCAGATTATCTTTTACTGTACTTATATGTTTCCATGTTTTGGCATCATCGGTACTTTCGTATACAGGATAAGTGCTGCCCCATTTTTCAAAAGTTGCAAGAAGCTTACCGTTATCCCCGCTGTTTTTTTGATGAGTAAGTCTGATAACAGTCGGATATTCGCAAACATTTGAGTTGTTATCGGCAGGGACAAATATATCACTTACAGTTTCTGTTTCAAACGTAATCGGTAGTATATCATAAGCTATATTCATATTATCGCAAAAGGGAAATAGTGTTCTGAAAACAGTAAGCAGTATAAGCGTCAGTTTAAAAAATATCATATTCATCGCAGTATCCTCGTGTTTTATTTGCTCCTACATTACAGAAGGCTGTGTCAATTGTTCAATTCTTTTTCTATTAGTTCTGTAATTCCCGGAGTGACATGATCTGCAAGTTCTTTAATAACATCAACACCGTTTTCCATTGCATAGGATCTGAATTCTTTTATCATATCACTATCATTTATGTTGTCACCAACGGCGATAATATCATCATATTTTGCTCCGAGGTAGTCCATAAGTATATATAAACCCTTGGCTTTGTTCATATCTGCTCTTACAATATCGATGCAAACACCGTTCTGCAGGGGGTTGAGCTTATCGCCGAAGTGCTCTCTGATGCAGGCTGTTACTTCTGCAGCTGTTTCAAAATCGGGAAGCAAGGTGTTGATCTGATTAAAATACGGTATTTCGGGCATGTTTTGCAAAGTGTATTCATGCTCTTCCCTGCATTCCTCTGAATCAGCATAAACTCTGCATGAAAAGTCCGCTTGAATATGTCCCCAAGGACAACCTTTTTCAAACAGAAGTTTCAGAAGAGGAACGGCCAGACTGCTGTCGCATCTTATGTCTGAAATAACGGTACCGTCGGTTTTCATTATTACCGCACCGTTATCGGCGATAAGATAGTCACACGGGAACTGCTTTTCGTTATATATTTCCAAAACATTTTTAGGACCTCTGCCGCTTATCAGAGCAAAAATATTACCTTCTTTACGCCATCTCTCAAGTGCTTTTTTCTTTTTATCATCAATTCCGTTGTGGTTCAGTGTTCCGTCATAATCGCTGCCGATAATTCTCATAAAATCACATCCGTTCAATAGTTATTTTGATTAATCTGTTTCGTTTTCACTTAACAATCGGATTAGTATAACACTATTCAAAATATAACATATATTTCAAAAAAAATCTACTGAAACAATTGTAAATATAAACCGAAAATATTATAATAATCTATACTTTATTTAACAGCAAGCCATAAGGTTTTGAAAGGTATCTTTCCGCCACGGCTTCGTTAAAAATCCTTGAAATAGCCTCGTATTCCTGCAGATTTTTGCCTTGCCGAGTCAAAAATCTACTCTTTCAAAACTGCTTTGCATCTGAAATGCAATAGATTGCGTGCAGTCGGGCATTTCTTCGATGAAGGCATACGTGCGTATGGCAAAGAGAAAAATGTCCGAATGTACGTGATATTATTGCATTTAAGACTTATGCGTTGCTGTTAAATAAAGTATATATAATTTATTGTAGGAGTTCAGTATGCTTTTTGATAACACAACAGTATCAGGTATCCGTGTGCGAAACAGAATAATCAGGAGTGCAACTCACGACGGTCTTGCCGATGAAAACGGTGCTCCCGGCGATAAGCTGATTGCCGGATATGAGCGCCTTGCCAAAAATGAAACCGGATGCATTATCACGGGATATGCTGCCGTCAGCAGAAACGGTGTTTCGCCATATCCGAGAATGTTGAAATTTTATGATGATTGCCTGATTGAAAAATATAAAGAACTGACGGATGCAGTTCACTGTCACGGTACGCCTATAGTTCTTCAGATAGCTCATTGCGGCAGACAGACTTCGTCAAAAGTAATCGGTGAACAGAAAGTTGCTCCGTCAGACGTTTTTCATGCTTTTTATCCTGACAAGGCAAAAGAACTGACCGATAATGAAATATACGGTATTATTGATGATTTTATTTCGGCGGCAGTCAGAGCTGAAAAAGCAGGCTTTGATGCTGTTCAGCTTCATGGCGGTCATGGTTATCTGCTCCATGATTTTCTTTCTCCTTACGGTAACAGAAGAACAGACGGTTGGGGCGGAAGTCTTGAAAACCGATGCAGAATTGTTGAACTGATAATAGAAGGAATTAAAGAAAAAACAAATCTTCCCGTATGGATCAAATTAAGCGCAGAGGATAAAAGAAGAGGCGGAATGAATATTGAGTCATCCGTTGAAATCTGTAAAAGGCTTGAGGCGGTCGGCTGCGATGCAATAGAGGTTTCCTGCGGCACTGTTCAGGACGGAATGAACACTATGCGAAGCGGGTTAATGCCTATGGATGCAGTATTCAGATACAGAGAGCCTTGTGCATCGTTTCCGAAGCTGTTAACTAAAATTGCGTTACCCGTTGCCAATCTTATAAATCCGCTTATCAGACAGCCAAAACCTTTGGAAAACTTCAACGTTGAAAGTGCCGCTGAAATTAAGCGTATAATTTCAATACCTGTCATTGTTGTAGGCGGAATACATAAAGTCAGCGATATGGAGAGTATCCTCTCTGAAGGAAAGGCTGATTTTATTTCAATGTGCAGACCCTTCATCTGCGAACCTGACCTTGCCTTAAAGCTTAAAAATGGTCAGCCGGAGGCAAAATGTATTATGTGCAATTATTGCGGATTGGTAATCGAGAAGGAGCCGACGAGGTGCTTGTACGGTAAGGTGAAAAAATAGCCCCTCTTTTTTAAAAATTTTTGGTTTTCCCGTGTCGGCAGGGGAAATAACAAAACCACTTCATTCGGAGCTGTGCAGCAACGATATGAAGTGGTTTAATCTTTTGAGTAGATTAATCTGATTATTTAAGCTTGTGTGAATCTTTGGCGAAATGTTCTTTGGTAAGCTTCGCAACAACGCCCGAAAGAGCAAACAGAGCAATGAAGTTGGGTATGGACATAAGTCCGTTGAATGTGTCGGCAAGATCCCATACAATATCAAGAGATGTTGTTGCACCTACAACTATCATAACAGCGAAGATAACCTGATAAACTTTGGATATTTTTACGCCAAAGAGATATTCAACGCAGCGAGTTCCGTAAAGAGCCCATCCGAGAATGGTTGAGAATGCAAAAAGCATGAGAGCGATTGCCACAAAAAGAGATGCAAATTTATCGCCGAATACAGTGGCAAATGCGCTGGTAATCAGTTCTGAGCCGGGCTTAACGCCGAAGGGAATTTCAATTCCGCTTATGATGATTGTAAGACCGGTAAGTGTGCAAATAACAATCGTGTCCGCAAACACTTCAAAGATACCGTAAAGACCTTGTTGAACGGGACCTTTTGTATCGGCGGCAGCATGGGCGATACCTGCCGAACCCAGACCGGCTTCATTTGAAAAGGCACTGCGACGAAGTCCCCATACAATAGTTTCTTTCAATACGATGCCGCTTGCCGCACCGAAAACTGCTTTAGGGGTGAAGGCGCTGACGAAGACATTTCTGAGAGCTTCGCCGATATTGCCAAAGTTTTTGACAATTACAATTACGGTGAAAATAATATAAAAGATGCTCATAAACGGAACTAAAAGCTCTGTTATTTTACCGATTCTCTTTATTCCGCCGAATAAAGCAAATGCACAGATTACAGCAAGGATAATTCCGATAATCAGACTGATTGTGCTTTTGCTTTCGGCTGCAGAGGGGATAAATGCTACGATTGCATTGTTGATTGAACCTGAAATACTGTTTGCCTGAGAAAGATTGCCGATTCCGAATGAAGCAAGAGTTGCAAAAACAGCAAAAACAACGGCAAGCCATTTCCATTTTTGCCCCATACCGTTGGTGATATAATACATCGGACCGCCAACCCAGTCACCGTTCTTGTTTCGCTCTCTGTACTTGATAGAGAGGGTAACTTCTGAATATTTTATTATCATTCCGAGCAGTGCGGAAACCCATAGCCAGAAAAGAGCACCGTAGCCTCCCATGGCGATAGCCTGACTCGTTCCGATTATATTACCGGTGCCGACAGTTGCTGCAAGAGCAGTTGTTACCGCCTGAAACGGAGTAACCGCACCTTCGCTTGCTGTTTGTTTCTGGAAAACCTTGCCGACGGTGTTTTTCATTGCATAGCCGAATTTTGTGAACTGAATTCCACGGTTACGAACGGTGAAAAATATACCGCCGACAGCAACGCAGGGTAAAAGAATATACATCCATGCAACTGTGTTGAGTGTGCCTGTAAAAAAGTTAAGTATTGTTTCCATAAGCATTCTCCTAATTTAAATTATTTTTATTGTATAGTGTTAAATTAAAAAAATCAATAAAAAAGTTAATTTTTATACTGAAAAATTTAAATTTATTTTGTAAAATGCCGTGAGAGCTGCAAAAATATATTGCGTGCTCCTTTATTACATTTCCGATAATAACAGATTCGTAATGCTTCATAAGCATTCTTATCCTATGCTTCGTTTGTAAATTCTTTAATAATATTTCCCATAAACAAATTGTTCTCTGCCTTTAAAGCTGTTTTATCGGGATTTTCAAATACAATACCAATATTTTGGGAGTATGCTTCATCGGGTGCAAGAAATGTGTTGCCCGTAATCTTAACGTTGTGAACCGAAGGTCTGAAAATTATATATCCTCTGCTCTTTGGTCATCTTCCCGAAGGACCGTCAAAAATATTATCGATTATTTCAATGCTGTAATGCTCACAACCTCCGTGATAATCCTCGGGAGTTTCTCCGTGATCGGCAATAAAATTTATATAATTATACCACAAATATATATTTTTTCAATGAATCATTAAAGGCGTAATAAATAATGAATTAGTAAAATCTTGCTTTTTCACATGTTATTTGATAATATAAAAATATAAAATTATGGGAGATAAAATATGAAGCAGTTAAAATTTTATGTAATGGCTGATCCGCATTTTTTTGATAGTGCACTCGGTTGCAGCGGTAATGAGTATGAAGCGTTTATGCGTTATGAGCAAAAATGTTTTGCCGAAACCGAAAATATAAATAAAAGCGTTTTTGAATTTCTGAAAAACGCCAATGAAGCAGACATTGTGCTAATTGCGGGAGATTTATCTTTTAACGGTGAAAGAAAGAGTCACGAAGGTTTTCTTAAACTTCTTTACGAACTTAAAAACAGCGGCAAAAAAATCTATGTTGTTACTGCTGACCATGATTTTAAGCGAAAAAGAGAAGATACGTTTGCTTTTGGTGAAAACGGAAGATATTCGCCTGAACATACCGAAAGACATGAACTGTTTGATATGTACAAAGATTTCGGCTTCGGCGATGCAATAGCCGAAGACAGAGAGCATCTTTCTTATGTTGCACAGCTTTCCGACAATGTACGGCTTATGGCTCTTAACTGTGACCTTAAAAAAGACGGCAAATATTATTTCTTTGAAGAACAGTCGGAGTGGATTAAAGAGCAGGCTGAAAAGGCGAAGGCGGATAATCAGACAATTGTTGCAATGTGTCATTATCCAATTCTTCCCGGTCAGCCTCTGTTTTCGGTGATTCCCAAGATTCTTATCAGAGATGCATACAAATTTGCAACCTTTCTTGCCGATAACGGTATACATATTATTTTCACAGGACATATGCATAATCAGAGTATCAATGAGTTAGTAACGGAACAAGGTAATAAACTTTATGATATTACAACGGGTTCAGTTATTGCTGACCCCGCATTTATCCGGCTTGTCACCGTTGTTGACGAAAAAACGATTGATATAAGAAGTATTCCCACACCCGACTTTGAATGGGATACCGACGATTGTAAAAAATACCTTTCCGACAGGTTTGATGCAATGATCGTGAATCTGATTACGGATATGAGAGATAACACCGAAAGTGCCATGAGGAAGCTGGGCATAAAGGATAAGGGCATTGCCAAGAAGGGTCTGCAACTGGCAGGAAAGATTATATGCAAGGTCAAAGTCGGCACTCTTTCAAGACTGCTGTTTATCAAATGTGATAAGAGCATAAAAAATATGCGTGCACTTGATTATGCAACGGAACTTGTGCGAGGCGTTTTCGAGGGCAACCAGACTTTTGTTGAAGGAACTCCGAAGGGTGACTTATGGTTGAACCTGCTCAAGAGAATAAGCTTCATATTTAAAAAGATAGATGCAAAAGGCTGGGACGGCAAGAAAGCAGACCTTTATGATTTGCTGAAAAACACCGCAGGAAATTATGACATTGATGACTACAATGCCATATTAACTCTTGAATAAAATAAAACCGCTTTATTTTATTGCCTGCAGAGGCATTTAATGAAGCGGTTTATTGTTTTGCGAGAGTGGTTGAATGCATGCAGTCATTAATGATATTGTCAGATTAACCGCAATAAATTATGTTGATAAAAAATTTACTTTGTGATAACATAAAATTAGGAAATAAAATATTAACAGGAGCTGATATAATGAGAAAAGCTTTTTCCGTTCTGCTTTGTATATTTTTTGTAATTAATATAACAACACCGTGCTTTGCCGTAAACGAGGCTCATGCTCCCGAAATAGTCAAAACCGTTTACCCGACGGATGATGTTGTTATTGCCGATATTATTATCAATGCCGATTCAAGCGGTGAAACGGATGCTACTGCCGTTATTCAGCAGGCTATTGATGAATGTGCAGCAAACGGAGGCGGCACGGTGTGGCTTCCTGCAGGTAAATACAGAGTAACGGGCAATATTTATATCCGTCAGTTTGTAACGCTGATGGGTGATTATCAAGATCCTGACAAGGGTACGGACTACGGAACAATAATCATTGCCGATGTTGAAAGTACCGATGCGATGAATCCGGCATTGTTTACCGTTGGTGCAAGCGCAGGTGCAGTCGGTCTTACTATCTGGTATCCTGAACAGAGTATTGATGACATCAAGCCTTATCCGTTTACTTTTTATGTAGTCGGAAACGGCGATTATATGCTCCAGACAATAAAAAACTGCACCCTTATCAATTCCTACAGAGGAATAGGTGCGAGTGCTGAATGCGAAAACGATATTTATGAATGCCACGAGATGCTGACGGTTGAAAATGTAAAGGGTACATGCCTGTATCAGGGCTTAAATGCTCATAATTCAGCCGATGTCGATACAGTCAAAACTTTTTATATATCAAACGAGTATTGGTGCGAAGCGGGTGTGGAATATAATGCACCCGAAAGGCAGAAACTTGATGAATATACCCGTAAAAACGGTTACGGTCTTATTATCGGTGACCTTGAATGGCCGCAGTTTGCGGATGTAAAAATTTCTGACAGATTATACGGAATGTTCGTCAAAGAAGGAATAAGATATACATTCAGCGGCGAATTTACCGACTTATACATAACCGATTGCGATTACGGAGTTTATATTCCCGAAGGCAACATAATTAAGAGGGGGTATTCATGGGGTACGGGAATAAGCAACGGCATTATTGAAGGCAGTAAATATGCAATATATGATCCCGGAGAGAATGCAATGGTTCTTACCAATGTTGAAACCAAAGGTAAGGTAAAGGGTAAAAATATCCGTGTTTACAATGCGGATACAAGTGCGTACACTCCCGATTATGAGCACAAACACTCAAAGCCTGCCGAGGTTTTATATGTTGTATCTGCTGATAAAACAGGTAAAATCGATGCATCTGTTGCAGTTCAGAATAAACTGAATGAGGCGGCACAAACAGGCGGGATTGTTTACCTGCCTGCAGGTGTTTACCGCTTTGAAAATCCTATAACCGTACCTGCCAACGTTGAATTCAGAGGCTCATCGTCGGTTGCAACCCGTTGCCAGTCAGGTAACAGCAGCGGAACTCTGATCCTTTCTTATTACGGTTATGATACTGCGAGCAGTCCGCTTATAACACTCGGCGGAAATTCGGCGGGTATCAGCGGAATAAGAGTTGATTATCCTCTTAACAATCCCGTTGATGACAGCGGAAATTATATGAAAACTTCACCTGTTATCTACAGCGAATATGACGATGTATATATTATCAACTGTTGTTTAACTCTTGCAAGCAGCGGAATAAAGCTTGAAAATTCCGACGGAGCCTTTATGAAAAGAGTTATCGGATGTTGCTATGAGTCTATGTTTGATTTTACCGATTGCAACAATGTTTTTGTTGAGGCCTGCCTGCAAAACGCAAACACCTTGCCCAGAAACGGCTATTCAGAACTCGGATTACCCCGTTTTACCGAAGATAATATTTTTAATTATGTTTTTATTCCCATAACAAGAATTCGTACCGACTATATTAAGCTTAATTCTTGTAATAATGTTATTGTTTTCAATACATTTATTTACGGCGGAAAATCATTTTTGAATTCTGTTGACAGTAAGGCAGTGTTCGTTAATGTAGGTCATGACGGTTCATCAAAAACCGAGCCTGCACTTATAATGTCGGGCGGTGAAATTACCTTTCTCAACTCCATGCGTTCAACCTCTGACGGACAGCAGTGCTTTAACTTCTATTCAGTCGAAAACGGTACAAGGTTTAAATCGTATAACAGTCAGGCGGTTGATATGTATTATGCCGAGCATTTGATAATCGAAAATATCGGATTCGATGAGCTTGATAAAAGCGAATGGATTTATTATTTGCTGCAACCGTTCTACAGGATAATAACCTTTTTCGGAAATCTGCAAATGAAAAATTGACAATGATTTCTTAAATAAATCCGAAAGCCAAAGTGCAGCTTTATAACAGCTTTGATTCAATTAATAAAAATATGTTAAAGCCCGCAGATTTTCTGCGGGCTTTGATGTTATTTGAGACAGTTTCTGTCAAAAGATGGATTGAACGCATAAAAATTCTTTTCGTCAAGCTTATCGGTTGCAAGTCTGAGTCCTTCGCCGAACCGCTGAAAATGCACAATTTCTCTTGCACGAAGGAATTTAATCGGTTCTCTTACGTCAGGGTCATCAACAAGACGAAGAATGTTGTCGTAGGTAGTTCTTGCTTTCTGTTCTGCAGCGAGGTTTTCGGTCATGTCGGTTATAACATCGCCTTTGCTCTGAATGTATGCGGCAGTAAACGGTACTCCTGCTGCGGATGAAGGATAAACAGCTGCTGTGTGATCAACAAAAAATGCATCATATCCGGATTTCTTTATTTCATCCTCCGAAAGATTTCTTGTGAGCTGGTGGACGATTGCACCTATCATTTCGAGGTGTCCGAGCTCTTCTGTACCTACATCGGAAGTGAACCGGTCTCTATTAAGGTATAAATTCCACGCAATCGGTCGAGGAAAGAGCCGAACCTATAAAACCACCTCAATCGATGCATACATAGGCACCGATAAGAGGTGGTTTGGTGTTTTTTGCAGGATAGTTCAACAAATTGGAATTTTTCTATCTCTTTTTATAGATGATTAATTCAGGATTTGCACCGTTTTCTTCATAGGTGCAAACGAGCAGAAAATCCATGTTGGCGGCAATTCCGAAGCATCTGTCACCGCCGAATTCACATTCAAGCTGATTGCCGAGATATGTTGCTTTATCATCAAGAAATTTAACAAGATTTCCGTTGGGAAGTCGGTATTCAAGGTTAATAAAACTTCCTGAAAGCACATTCAGGCTTTCGACCTTGGGTAGTCCTTCAATATGGAGAAGATTGTTGAATTCATCAATAATCTGTTTTTTGAATTCTTCAAACTTTTCTTTACCGCCGAGTCCTGCATACTGTTTCCAGAAATCAAGAGTGAAATCACCGTCGGCATAGCACCATTTATAGTATTCTTCGTTGAATATTCCGTCTGTT
>CAZJOH010000060.1:0-15169 GCA_964547575.1 uncultured Clostridium sp. | reverse complement strand
ATCCTACCACAATCAGCAGAGATACCGAGCTGCTTTCAGCTGACTATCCTCATTATATCGAAACAAAAATGAATGATGCCGGCATGAATTTTATGTTCATCCAGGGTGCGCAGTCTCCGATTTCCGTGAACGCCGGCGGCGTTAAAACGCAAGAGATTGTTGATGAGGTAAATGCGGAAATAACTGCTGATGAAAGAGTAGGGGATTACGCACAAACAAAAAAACTCGGTTACGAATTTGCAAGACTTATTCTCGAAGCAGAGAAAAATGCAAAGCCCGTTGCGCCTGTGATAAATGTCAAAATGTCCGAAATTACCGTACCTCTCGAATACGGCTTATTGGAGCTTGGTGCTGTTTCGGGTCTTCTCGGAATGACAACCGTTCGTGACGAATCCGCACCCGCCGGATATTCAATTATTTCCGAAGTGGGTTATCTTGAATTCGGAAGCGATATCGTTATGCTTACCGTTCCCGGAGAGCTTATTCCCCAGCTTGTTTACGGTAATGTGGTTGACAAAACAGAATCATATCTCGGCACGGACTGGGAGCTTGAATACACGGCAGACCTTGTTGGTGAAAACAAAACCGTGCTTGTAATGGGTCTTTGCAATGATGCAATAGGTTATATTGTTCCCGATAACGATTATGCGCCCTTTATTGCGGATTCTCTCTGGAATACAGAGCTTGGTGAAAAGCTTTTCGGCGAGCCGCACAGGCACTATGAGGAGATGCTTTCTACCGGCAGTAAGACAGGCTCCACCGTTATGGGTGCACTGAACGAACTTGTCAATGAAGTTAAATAAACAAATTTTTAAGCACATCTTTAAAGAATGATTTTTACAAAGGAAGAGGAATTATGTCGAATAACACTGATTCTCAATCAAATGCAAAAGCGTTTGAGCATCTCCGACAAATGCAGCAACAGCAGGAAAAACAAAATTCTGCCGCACAAACGCAGGATCGCCGGTATGTAGGCACAAAAGAATCGGTTGGATTTATAATCTGGGATGCTGCACAGAGCTTTAATATCAACATTTTTTCATCCCGTTTTATCACAAGCATCGTAGGTGTTGATCTCGGCTTGCAGACACTTGTTAATACCATCAACAGCGTATGGGATATCGTCAACGATATTTTTTTCGGTGCCGTTATTGATAAAACAAGAACACGCTGGGGCAAATTCAGACCCTATCTTATGTTTCTTGCTATTCCGGGATGCGTTTTTACCTGCCTTTATTGGCTGATGCCTCATCTGTTTGAGGGCACTTCACAAACAGATTTCACAAAGCTTTTGTTTTATCTGATTCTGACTATCATCAGAGAAGGTGTAACGACGTTCCAAACAATATCAAGAACGGGTCTTATGTCCACCATAACCCCGCACCCGAATGACCGTACACGCCTTATTACTCTTGCAAACTTTGCTTCGGGTTTCTTCGGCGAAAAGCTTCCCGAGCAGGCAGTAACCATTCTTATTGACGTTCTGCGCAGTATGTATCTGCAGGATGCGGGCAAGCTTGCGAGAGCATATACCAATCTGTTTGTAGGAATGGGTGTGTTTACAACGGTTGCATCGAGTGCCTCATCGTTCTGGTTCTTCTATAACTCCAGAGAAAGAGTTATGCAATCCATAAAAACTCCAAGTGTTTTGATGTCAATAAAATCCGTTATTAACAACAAGCCGTTGCTGCTGATAACGCTTTCCGATTTCCTCAGCGGCTTTGCGATAAAAGGCAGCGAGGATGACTATTACACAGATGTTCTCCATTTCTCATCAATGACGCTTGTTGCAGGAATTCCCGCGGCACCTATAAGCCCCATGAGCTATGCATGGGTACCATGGATGAGAAGGCATTTCTCCAGCCGGTTGCTTTACATACTTGCCAAAGAAATAGGCAATATTCTTTATATTCCGGTGTTCCTGTTTGGATGTATCGGCATGAAAAAGGATTATTCGGGCGGTATGTATCAGAAGGTTGTTCCCATGGGTTTTGCAATGGCTCTATGGGAAATTATCTGGACACTGTTCTTCGGTCTTAAATCCGTTATCGGCACCGAAATGTATAACGAAGCAATGGATTATTGCGAATGGAAAAACGGTTACCGCACCGAAGCTATGGCATCTGTTGCAAAGGGTATTGCGGCTAAAGTTTCGTCCAACACAAGTGCGGTTGTAACAACTGCGATCAAGAAAATGATAGGTTATGAAGCAAACGCATTCAGAATGGGTACGGAACAGACGGATAAGGTTAAATTTTTCCTTTTTGCCATGTTTACAATCATTCCTGCGGTAACAGGCTCGCTTGGAATTATCCCCATGCTGTTTTATGATTTGAACAATGACAAAAAAGAGAAGATGTATGCCGAACTTCTTGCCCGCCGAAAACTCATGTCAGATGCGGTTGAAAGTAATGATGAAAATATGCTTGAGCTTGCGGCAAAGGCCCAGATTGGTATCAACGAAAAGTAAGCTGTAAAATATAGGAGAAAACTATGGAAGTAAGATATATTACACAGGATGAAGCAATTGATTTTCAGCGGGTTTCTGCGGCGTCCTTTATCTGGAAATTTAATGCTGAAGAAGATGACAGCGTGAAGGTACCTGTTTTGGCTGCTTTTCAGGACAACAAGCTTATTGCAGGCGTTGAAATGTTTGATTTCAAGAGTAATTACTGCGGTAACTTCCTTAATACAATTGTTGTAAGCGGTGTATGCAGTTTGCCTGAGTGCCGCAGAATGGGCGGAATAAGGGGGATTTTCAGAAAAATTGGTGAAACCGCCGTTGAAAATGACTGGGTCCTCGGATTTTTGCATCCTTTCTCAATTTCCTATTACGAGAAATTCGGTTATGCGAATCTAAACCGTATGTTTGCAATAAAGGTTCCTTTTGAAAACATGAAGCATATTCCCCGCAATACGAATGTTATTCTTTATACCGGTGAGCAGTTTGAGGAGCTTAGTGCGCTTCACGCAAAATGTGCTCTCAAAGAAAATCTGATGACTCTCAGAGAGGATAAAAAGCATTTCTGTGACACGCCTCTTGAAAATGCGGATTATACCTATTTCCGCCGTAATGAATCGGGCGAGGCTGACGGATATGTTCGCTTTACGGTCAACAGACCCAATGATCTTATCGTTGAAGAGCTGTTTGTTCTTTCTCCCGAAGCACTTTACGGATTAGTCGGTTTTCTACGTAACTATGACGGTATAGTTAAAAATCTGATTGTCAGAAAGCAGTATCAGGGCTCACCTTTTGCTTGCTTGACCGACAGAACGGACAATGTTTTTTATGAACATAACGGTGTGGTTGCAGGCAGGATTTATAATATGAAAAAGCTGCTTGAAAGCAATGCATATCCCGAAGAATACGGAAGATTCAGTGTTCTCATCTGCGATGAGTTTGAGCAAAATTCGGGGATCTTTGAGGTTGAATATCAGAACGGAAAAGCAACCGTGACACACAGACACGATGGCGATTATGATATTTCGCTTACTGCTGCAGCGGCTGCAAGGCTTATGCTTGCAGGTGAAGGACATACCGCACAAACTGCCGTATATATTGACGGCGTGGAAATCAAGGGCAATGCGGATGGTTTCTTCCGTGCATTTCCTTACCGCCCCACACGCTTCACCGACAGCAGTTGGTCGTTATGATAACAGGAGAAAAGCTATGAATGCAGTCAAAAAGCTGATAAGCGTTATTTTTGCAATTATTTTAATGTTTTCGGCGATTACGGTTGCTTCTGCCGGCAACAACGGAGCATTTGCCGTTGGCGATGCAGTTATAGTGATATCCGAAACCGCAGGCATAACCGATAACTATGCCGCAAACCGACTGAAATACTATCTTGATGAGATTACGGGCGGTGATATTGAAATAATCACCGACAGCTCAAGCGGTGACATTGAAATTTCGGTTGGTGCAACAAACAGAACGGATTTTGATTTTTCGGATTATGCCGACGGAAGCTACATTATATCCTCCGACAGCAGCGGCCTTTTCATAAACGGCGCAGGCAACAAGGGGACAATCAACGGCGTTTATGCATTTCTTGAAAAATACTGCGGCTGTCATTGGTATGAATCCGAAGTAATTGTTATTCCGAAGAACGAAAATCTAACAGTTCCCGAAGGCATATGCGATGAATACACCCCGTTTTTCGAGTTTTCCGAAACCGACACAACAAGCTCCAGAGACCCCGAGTTTTCGGTTGCAAACGGGCTTACGGGCGGTATGTATAAAAAGCTGACACCCGAGCAAGGCGGTGCGGTTGAATATATAGGCGGCTCAAGCCACACTCTTGTCAATCAATATTGCAAGCCGTCTGTTTATTTTGAAGAGTATCCCGAATATTTTGCACTTATTGACGGCGAACGTATGGGAACACAGCTTTGCCTGACCAACGAAGATGTAAAAGATATTGTAACCGCAGAGGCTTTGTCATTACTTGAAGAAAAGCATAATCCTGATGCTTCTCTGCAGATTCTTTCCGTAACACAGGCAGACAACGGATATTATTGCCAATGCGAAAACTGCAAAGCCCTTGACGAAGCAAACGGCTCGCAGGCGGGCACAATGCTGACCTTTGCAAACGAAATTGCCGAGCGTATCAAAGCAAGCGGTGAATATGACAATGTTGCGATAGACACATTTGCTTATCAGTACACACGCAAGGCTCCCACGGCTGTTGTTCCCCGTGAAGATGTTATAGTGCGTCTTTGTTCAATTGAATGCTGCTTCGGTCACACTCTTGATGACCCTGACTGCGAAGATAATGCCGCATTTATGAAAGACCTATCCGAATGGAGCAAAATCTGCAACAGACTATATATATGGAACTATAATCTGAACTGTGACGAGAGCATAAACATTTATGCCAATTTCGGAGTTATGCAAAGAAACACGCAGATTTTTTATGAGTATAATGTAAAGGGAATTTATCAGCAGGGTGTTTACTACATTTCTGAAAGCGATGCGGAATTCGGCGAAATGAAAACATATCTGCTTTCAAAGCTTATGCAGAATCCCTATCTTGATTTTGAAGCGGAAATGGCGGGATATCTTGTCAGCGTTTACGGACCGGGAGGAATATATCTTAAGGAATTTATTGATATTGTAACAGAACATGCTGTAACCAAATACAAGCATCTGTATATTGAAGAGGATTCTCGTTTCTCGCTGCCCGGAATGATGCCGTGGGAGGTCAGCCGCTGCAACGAGCTGTGGGAGCTTGCAAAGGCAGAAGCCGAGAATGAAGAACAGCTTAATCAGATTCTTCGCTCGGAGCTTTGCTGGAGATATTGGAAATGTTCAAATATGCGCAGTGAGTTTTCCAGACTTCAGCATCCGTATCTGTGGATGAAAGCCAACAAAGACCTCTACAATGATTTTGTTAAATTCGGTGTTACTCGAATGGGTGAAAGACCCAATCACTATCTTTCCGACAACGATTTAAGACATCTTACAAGAAGAATTTACACCTGGATAACCCTCTATGACGAGCCGATCTGGGATGCAATTAATCCGTATGCCGTTGCGGCATATGAGCTGTTGGATAAAACATATAATTTCTTTCATCCGGTGTTATAGCGTTATATTAAGAAAACCGTGCAAACTGCTCTTTCGGCAGTCCGCACGGTTTTTTATTATCCGAAAATTAAATTTTTCAGTTTTCTGACGGGCGAAAGCAAGCGGTCAACAGGGCTTCCGCCGCCAAAGAGGAAGAGCGAGCCTTTGCTCATTGCATAAGTTATATCCTCGAAAATCGGGTCAAGAGGCGATTCCTTTTCGGATTCAATATTTTCATAGCCCTCTGCGCCGACCTTGTGAAGAACAGCGATAAGTCTGTTTTCTGCCGCTTCAACTCTTTCTTTATCGGCAACGGTCAATTTAAGAACAGCTTCGCCTTCTGCTATAGCCGCATTAAGCTCGGCCTTGTCTTCCTCACTGAGGTTTGTTTGGTCAACCTTCTTTGCATCGGGGAGTTTCCAACGGCGGATGCTCTGAGTATAACACGGCCCGTTATACTGCGGATACATTTCAGGGTTGTCGTTAACATCGGTTACTTCACCGAGGATAATAGCCTTTGCAAGGTTGAGAACAACATCGTTATAGCCAACCTCATGGTGCTGCTCAAGAAAAACCCAAGTGTTTTCGGGAAGAATTGCCGTTGAAGTGTCAACCATATTGTCGGGTGAAACATGGTTATGGTCAGGGTTAGTGCAGTAAGTGTTTTTTTCGTAGTCAACATCATCGAGAGTGTTTTTGCCGGGAGCACCGGTAGCACCGAGAGTTGTCGATGAAAGATTAACAATGCCGTCGGAGTTAACCTTTTCTGCGGATGCAACAATGTTAAAATATGTATACATCTGCTCACCAAAGTCAAGGTTAGCACCTGCAATTGAGTTAACACGAACACCGTCCTCAACCGCAGCAAGAATATTCTTCTTAAGATTAAGCCTTGCCTGCTGAAAACGGTCTGTTCTTGCCTTAAGAACAGGCTTGTCGGCGAGATATTTTTCTGCAAGCGCCTCATATCTGTACGAAGGAAGCATAGCCCAGAACTGCGGGCAGTTAAGCATCAATGTGTCAAGAATGCCGCTCATTGCACCGGTCAGGAGTGCATTAACGCCGGAGCGGGGCACGATATGAAGAAGCGAGTTGATAAGATATCCGAGAGTAGGGCTGCCTTCCGATTCAACAAATATGTTTGTAATAAACTGATGATAAAGATATTCATCGTCAAGGCGCCATTCTCTGGCATAGAAATCAGCAACAATATCTGTGCCGTCAAGGCATGCAACGGCATTTACAATCTGGTCAATCTTGCCGTGTCCGTACTTATCGAGATAAGCTGTGAGAATTGTGCCTCCGAGGCTTACGGGGAGAAGAGTTACTTTGTCGTGACCTGTTTGTTCCTTAACCATTTCAATGTATTCGTCAAGGTCGTCTGCGGAATCCATAGGGTCGCCGACAAGGTTGAAGGTGAAGAAATACACATGGTCCTCGCCGATTTCGTCAACAAGAGGCTTCATCGGAACCATTCTGTATGTCCAGTCAAGCTCCTCCTCGCTCATATGCTCAAGAGAATAATTCCATCTCTGTGTCTTTAGATTTTCAACATGGTCTCCGTTTTCGTCGCATCTCTGATATTTGAAAATATCGGAAACGAGGTTGTATGCAACATCATCAAGACCGATGTTGATCTGGAAGGCGATGGTTGCAAGAACGCTTGCAACAAGCTTTACTATAGCGTTTGTTGAAAGTGCTGCTTCGTTGAGAATAAGAAGCGTGCTGCCTATCTGAGTGTCGCCGTTCATAACGGGATCGTCATTTTCGTCATAAAGATAAGTAGGCGAATGGTTGATGCCGGGAAGAACAATTACGGGCGAATGCTCGCATTTGCCGCCGCAATCAGTTTCGGTTGCTGCAGAAGCACCTGCTGCACCTGCGGAAACAAGCAAAGCTGCACAAAGCGCAACTGAAGTCAGTTTTTTTATTGCTTTTTTCATATGAGTATCTCTCCTTTGATTTATAATTCAGCGGTCAGCGGTTCGGACTGTATGCCATAGCAGTTTTCTGCAACGATTTCAAGTGTATATTCACCTTCGGGGAGATTTTCAAGCTCAATTTTTACCGTATCCGGTACTTTGTATCTGTAATATTCAGGCGTTGTTTTGCCAACAGGCGTTCTGTTACCTTCAGCATTGACGGCAAAAGCCCTGTATATGAATATCGGCATACCGTCTGCCGACTCTGCGGCATCAAATACAACCCTGCTGTTTATGACTTTCAGCTTGGCATTTTCCGCAAATACAGGTGGCTTTGAGCGCATCATCTGCTGCTCAGGTGTGTATTTACGCTCAAAAGGACTGTTGAGCAAATACTCGCAAAGGTACTGTTGAGCACCAAGGTCAACTGCTCTGAGGCGGATACGGTTATCAGCATCAATTTCCACCACCCAGAAGGTTGAAACGAATCTGTAGCCTTTGGGATGTATTGTTTTATAATCATCATCTTTCAGCTCGGTGTAATAAAGTCCGCCCGTACCGAGAGCGGTATATTCACCCTGCCAGATTGAGCGTGCATCGTTAATCGGATAGTGTGAGTGACCGGAGAAATCGACAACTTGCGGATATCCTTTGAGAATATCGGCGAAATCGGGCATACCCCAGCCTTCGAGATCGGAACTTCCGTAAACCGTATTAGAAATATGTTCATGCTGAATAACAAAAACGGGCTTCGACGGATCATCGGCAACCGCTGCATCAAGCTGCTCAACCAGCCATTCTTTTTGGTAGTCGCTGTAATGTTCGCCCTCAATTTTTGAGGCGGAAACTCCGATGAAATGGAAGCCGTTTATAACACGGTGGAAATCGGTTTCCTGCCCCATAATATCTGTGTAAAGTTCAAGAGAGGTCTTGCCGAGTGTTCTGTCATCGTGCGAAGTGGAAACGGTTGCTAAGAACTGTGTATCGCCCCTGAGGACCGGTGCGGTTGCCGCCTTGATGCTTCCGAAAGCTATCTTTGTTCCCGTATCGGTAACATCACCTGCTATAAGCACGGCATCAAGCTGTTTATACTCTTCGTCAGTTTCTGCAATTTTGTAGCCGAGTTTAATCATTTTTTCAAGGCGTGTTGTCTGAACATCACCGATTGTTGTGATATGCGAATCGCTGGTTACTATAAATCGCATAACGGGAGTAAAGTCGCCTGTATCCGACGGCGCTTTCGGATTTACAAAAAGCGATACAAGTGTTCCGTACGAAATTAGAACCGAAAGAAAGAATGCTCCGATACTGTTCATAGTAATGCTCCTTCATTTTTTTGTAATTATTATATCACTATCTATAGTATAAATCAATTAATTCTTTTGCAGGTCTTTCTGCAGCGGTATGGTATTACGAACAACACCGAGGACGGCATTCAAAGCATTGGTTTTTATATAGGAGATTCGGTCAACATAGATTTCAATATCGGTCAGAAATATTCGTTAGTTGCGATTTGAGACAACAGTCTTGTGTTTATCTTTCCGTTTCCGATAATTCAATCAAATCTTACATAGTCAAAGAAGAAATGATAATGCATGAGCTCGTTGATATGATATTGTTTGGGTGAAACGAAAATGAGGTTGTTTTACATATACTCTTATGGTATAATCATAAAAACGCTTAAAATTATTTTGTCGCAATTGCTATAGGTGGCAGGTGAAAATCATGAAATTAGGAGTAATCACAGATATACACAATAATCTTACAGCACTTAAAGTTATTGTAGAAAAATTACATAAACTGCAATGTGATAAGATTATTTGTTGCGGAGATATAATCGGAATCGGACCAAATCCCGAAGAAACAGTGCAATACCTGATGCAAATTCCTGATTTGATTGCCGTGCGGGGAAATCACGAAAAATACCTGCTCGAAGGAATGCCAACCGAATATCCTAATGAAGAACATATGGGTTATGAGGAAATGAAACATCACAAATGGGAACACAGTTTATTGTCAAAGGAATCGGTTGATTTTCTAAGGGAATTACCATATCAAGTGAGTTTAGAATGTGAAGGTCGCACGCTGTCTGTTATCCACTATTGTATGGATTATGAAGGTCACTATATTAACGGTAAAATGAATCCCAACAAAAGCGATTTAAAAAATATGTTTGCCGATGTTGAAGGCGATGTTGTTTTATACGGTCACAACCATAACAGAAACATTTGCAAGGGCGATAAATTTTACATTAATTTTGGTTCGCTCGGTTGCCCGGCAGGGGATAAAAACATTGCACGAGCAGGTGTTGTGAATATAGAAAACGGTAATGTCGAAACAGAGCCGATTGACTTGGAATATGATGCCGATGAAATAATCAGGGTGATTGATGAAATAAACTATCCCGATGCCGAAAACATTAAAAGATACTTCTATGGAGTTTGACAGTAAAATGGAATTTATTAATCGAGAAAACATTAAAGAATATTCAAATCCCGGTGTCGTTTCAAGGCAACTGATAAATCCCGAAAATTCAAAAAGCGAAAGAGTCACAATTACGGAGGTTCATCTTGAAGTCGGTGCAAGTCAGCCAAGACATAAACACGATACCTCCGAACAGATATGGTATGCTGTTCAGGGTAAAGGCAAATTGTTGCTTGCAGATAATAAAGAAATGATTTTCACCGCAGGTGATGTTGCCAGATTCGCAGATAACGATATTCACGGCTTGTTAAATAACGGTGACATTGAATTTGTATATATTTCAGTAACTTCGCCACCAATTGATTTCGGATATGCGTATAAAAAATAATAGGAGGAAATCAAATGAAAATTCTTGCATTTGATATCGGCGGCACGGAAATTAAATATGCTTTCTGTGACGAAAATTTTAATCTTACTGAAAAGAAATCAATTCCAACCAACGCTGCGGAGGGCGGAAAAAGAATAATCGAAAGAGTTGTTGAGGTTATAAAAAGCTGCGACGGCGTTGAGCGTATAGGCGTTTCAACTGCAGGTCAGGTCAACAGCATTAAAGGCGAAATAGTTTATGCAACGGACAGCATTCCCGGTTACACGGGAACAAAGATAAAAGATATAATCGAAGCAGAAACGGGTATTCCGACTGCCGTTGAGAATGACGTAAATTCCGCTGCAATCGGCGAAGCGATGTTCGGCGCCGCAAAGGGGTATGACGGCTTCATTTGCCTGACCTACGGCACGGGCATAGGCGGCGCAATCTATCTTGACAACAAGCTTTTTACGGGCAATTCATTCTCTGCAGGTGAATTCGGACATATCGTGACCCATGCAGGCGGCAGAAGCTGTACTTGCGGCGGCTGCGGCTGCTATGAAGCGTATGCTTCGGCGGGCGCACTTGTAAAAGATGTTGCCGTAAAAACAGGCAGGGAAATGAACGGCAGAGAAATTTTTGAGAATTTTGATGACCCTGAAATCCGCAGTGTTATCGATAACTGGATTGATGAAATCGTTATCGGCTTAAAAGGTCTTGTTTATATTTTCAATCCCTCGCTTATCGTGGCAGGCGGAGGAATAATGAACGAGGCTTATATAACCGAAGAAATCAATAAGCGTCTGCAAACGGAGCTTATGGCAAGCTTCAGAAAAGTTAAAGTTGAAAAAGCTCTTATGGGCAACGATGCCAACAAACTCGGCGCCGCTTATCTCGCATCGAAATTATAAATAAAACCGCTGAAACCTTGTGGCTTCAGCGGAATTTTTTTATCCTTTTTCAATTCTGAACGAATAAAGCTCACCTTCGACTATCGGAGTAAGGTCGGCACCCTGTGTTGCATATTCGTTGTTGACGTAAAATGCCCAGTATGTGCCGTCAATGCTGTAGTCGGCAACAACACCGTTAACCGATGTGATGTAAAGACCGTAATCGCCTTCCGTGCCTGCAAGAACTCCTGCTTCCTGAAGCGCTTCGCCTACGGTATCTTTTGTTGTGTGAATATGGAAGGTTTCTGCATTACCGTTTACATCAACAATTTCGTAGTCAAGTTGCTTTTCGACAGCGGCGGTTGTTGTTCCGTTGTCGGAGGTATTGCCTGAGCATGCCGCAAAAACAAACAAAACGGCAAGGAACAGTGTGACTGAAGAGATAACCTTTTTCATTTGAAACGTCCTTTCTTTTATGAACTATTTTAAATATAAAGCAAAAATTTGCAAAATTCAATATCACAAAGAAAAAATACAAATTATTTTGTCACGGGGATTATCTTCTATTTGTTCCTGCTTATTAATATATTACCAATAAAGAGGGTGTGTTTATATGATTATCAGATTAAGCAGGACGGCAATATCGATTATTGTAATAATTTCAGTTTGCATAATTTTTATATGTGCCGCAGTAAGCGTCACACCTGTTTCTTATTTGATTGACGGTCAGAATGCAGATTTGCCTGTTGTAATGTATCATCAGCTTACCAAAAACGAAAAGAGGTCGGGGAAATATGTGCTGACCGTTGAGCAGTTTGAAAAAGATTTAATATTTCTTAAATCAAAGGGTTATCAGAGTGTTACCTTAAATCAGCTTGTTGACTATTCGCAGGGGGAAGGAGAAATACCCGAAAAAGCAATTATGATTACCTTTGATGACGGCAATGAAACTCTTTATGAATATGCCCTGCCGCTGCTTGAAAAATACGGTTTCACGGCTGTCGGCTTTGTGGTCGGCGCACTTGCTGACCAATATACGGAAATTGATGACCATAATCTCAATTATTCCTATCTTAATTGGTCGCAGATAAAAGAAATGTCATCGGGAAACATAATTGAAATTGAAAGCCATTCCTTTGATTTGCATAAGAATACGGGTACTCGCTCCGGCATAAAAAAGAAAAAAGGAGAAACAATTGAGCAGTACCGTGAATTTTTATGCTCCGATGTGTCAAAAATGAAAACAGCCATGGAAAATAATATCGGCAAAACACCGATTGCTTTTGCTTTTCCGTTCGGAAGCTTCACCTCCGAAAGCACCGATATTCTGAAAGAATGCGGCTTTAAGCTGACCTTTACCTGTGAGGAAAGGGTCAATAAAATAAAAAAAGCCGAACCCGAATCGCTTTTTGGGCTCGGCAGATATAACAGACCTGAGGGTATAAGCTCAGAGAGCTTCTTTGAAAAAATGGGAATTAGTTAAGTGTGACTTAACCGAGAATCTTTTCAATTGCGGAAATTTCAACGCAGAGGCAAAGAATCTCAACCGCCTTGCAGAGTTCGTCCCTTGACGGGAAGGTGGGGGCAATGCGGATATTTTTGTCCTTCGGGTCTTTGCCGTAGGGATAGGTTGCGCCTGCACCGGTGAGGGTAACTCCTGCTTCCTTGCAAAGAGCAACGGTTCTGATTGCACAGCCCTCGTAAACATCAAGGCTTATAAAGTAACCGCCGTTGGGAACGGTCCATGAAGCAATTCCTTTGCCTTCAAGATTCTTTTCAAATGCCTCAAGAACGGCATCGAATTTGGGCTTGAGAATAGCGGCATGCTTTTCCATGTGAGCTTCAATGCCTGCCTTATCCTTAAGATAATTAACATGGCGGAGCTGGTTTATCTTGTCATAGCCGATTGTCTGAACGGTCATTCTGCTTTTAATAGCCTTAATATTTGCATCGGATGCCGCAAGAACGGAAATACCTGCACCGGGGAATGTAACCTTTGAGGTGGAGGTTACTTCAATGAAATAATCCTCACTTCCGAATTCCTTGCAAGCATCAAAAATATTGAGAAGATTATCGTGAGTTGCGTTAACATGATGAATGCAGTATGCGTTGTCCCAGATAACTCTGAAATCCTTTGCGGCGGGCTTAAGAGCGGCAAAGCGACGTACTGTTTCGTCGGAATAGGTGATTCCCGAGGGGTTTGAATACATCGGAACGCAGATAATTCCCTTAACCTTTTCGTCTTTGACAAGCTCGTCAATCATATCCATATCGGGTCCGTTTCCGTTTGTGGGAACATTAATCATTTCAATTCCGAAATGCTCGAGAATTGAAAAATGTCTGTCATAACCGGGAACGGGGCAGAGGAATTTAATTCCCTTCTGTGCTGCCCAGGGTTCGTCGCCTGCACCGAAAAGCATGCACTGTGCAATGTAATCATACATAATTGTAAGGCTTGCATTTCCGAAAACTATGAGATTTTCGGGAGCAACATCAAGGATTTCGGAAAAGAGCTTCTTGCATTCGGGAATACCGTCAAGAATTCCGTAGTTGCGCACATCAAAGCCGTTTGATGCCTTGAAATCACCGAGAAGAGCAGGGTCAAGCATATCGTTGGTTATTTCAAGCTGGTCAGCGCCGGGCTTGCCTCTTGACATATCGAGCTTAAGACCCATTGCTTTATATTCGTTATATTTTTCCGTGAGAGCTGCAAGTCTTTCCTGAAGCTGTTCACGGGATAAATTCTGAATGTTCATTTTTACAAACCTCCGAAATTAAATGCTGAATCTTGTATATAATATAATATACGAAGCGATTTTGCAAGTGTTATTTTGAAATCTTGCAAAATTTCGTAGAAAAGAACTAATAAACAGCTTTTTTTCGCATTTTTGTGATACATTTATCTGCAAAAATAATATTATTTGATTTTGGACAGCGAAATTTAATCGCTGTTATTTTTTGGTCTGAAATATGTAACTATAAAAAATTAATTACAGAAAAAGATAAAAATAAATATTTTCACTTGAAATTTTGCCGTATAAGTGATAAACTTGTCTTTGAATTGTGTTTAAGAAAGGAAGTATTCAAAATGTCTGCAATTTTTGCAAATGCACTCAATATTGAGTGGCAGCAGATTGTAATGTGGATAATCGGCGGTTTGCTGATTTACCTTGCAATCAAAAAAGAAATGGAACCCACTCTTCTTCTTCCCATGGGCTTCGGTGCAATCCTTGTTAACCTGCCCGAATCGGGAGCGAAGGATGTTATCGACCACTTGTTCTCAATCGGTATTGACAGCCATGAGCTTATGCCTCTTATTCTGTTTATCGGTATCGGTGCGATGATTGACTTCGGTCCTGTTCTTACCAATCCGAAGCTTATGATTTTCGGTGCTGCGGCGCAGTTTGGTATATTCTTTACCCTTTGCCTTGCATCTCTCTTCGGATTTGACCTCAAGGATGCTGCATCAATTGCTATTATCGGCGCAGCAGACGGTCCTACCTCAATTTTCGTTGCAAATATGCTCAAATCCAATTACACGGCAGCTATTATGGTTGCGGCATATTCATACATGGCTCTCGTTCCCATTGTGCAGCCCCCCATCATTAAGCTCTGCACAACAAAGAAAGAGCGTCTTATCCGCATGAAGAATACTGGTAAGCAGGTTTCCAAAACAACAAAGATTCTTTTCCCCATCGTTGTAACAATTATAGTTGGTATTGTTGCTCCCGATGCGGTTGCGCTTATCGGTTTCCTTATGTTCGGTAACCTTATCAGAGAATGCGGTGTTCTGAATTCTCTTTCAGAAACAGCCCAGAACGTTCTTGCAAACCTTATCACAATCTTCCTTGGCATTACTATTGCCTCAAGAATGGTTGCCGATGAATTTCTCAGAGTTGAAACTCTCCTTATTATGGGTCTCGGTCTTGTAGCGTTCATCGGGGAAAAAGAAAAAGGATGCATTGGCACATACGCTTTTGATGGTAGCCATCGGCCT
>CAZJOH010000059.1:0-15371 GCA_964547575.1 uncultured Clostridium sp. | reverse complement strand
TTTTTTCAGCCTGCTCTTTGAATTCCTCAACGGTAATTCGCTGATACGGCATTTCACTGACTTTCATTGTTAATTTCTCCCCTTCCGTAAATATTTAACAAATATAGTATACTATGGAAAGGGTGAGAAATACAACAATAATTTTGCTGTTCGATGAAAGTATGTAAGATTTAAAAGTCAAAAAATCTTTCTGAACAAGGAAAACGTTTTATTTTATCTGCATTTTGTTGTTCTCTTCCCATCAGCTGCATCGTGATAATACCAAGTCTTTTTGACAATTCATATACCTTTCTCTTGACATAAGTTTGACAAAGTAGAAAACACAAAAATGAGGCTGTAAAAACAGCCTCAAAAGTTTTTGTTGTTATTTTCATGATTGATAATTAATAGTTGGTGACGAAACACCGCTAAGAGTTTTGCCTCCGGTAGCTTCAAGCCACTGTTCTTCAGTTCCTTCATAATTAATGATAATAGTACCTGACAAACGACCAAGGAAAGCATTGTCTATTTCTGTGACAGATACCGGAATTCTGATAGTTCCAAGAGAGTTACAGCCGTTGAATACCTGGTTACCAATGGTTGTAACCGTGTTAGGTATAACAATATTATTAAGTGCTAAACAATTATAAAAAGCTAAGGATTCAATATTTTCTACACCAACATTAAGAATTACATTTGCGAGAGCCTCGCAATTTCTGAAACAACTTGACGGAATATTTTTAATGCTGCCCGGAATTGTAATATATTCAAGAGCAGAAGCTCTAAAGGCATATTTTTCGATCGACGTAACAGTCTAATGTTTGTATAAAGACCATTAGCAAAAGCATTTTGGCCAATTGTTGTTAACTGACTGTTTTCTTCAAAGGTTATCGATTTAACTCCACCGGAAAATGCACCTTGTTCAATTTCTGTGACAGAACTTGGAATTACAACAGATTCAATTGGACATGATTGAAAGGCGTATTCACCGATCGTTGTTAAACGTGAATTTTCCCCAAAATCGACGCTTGTAAGATTAGCACATAATCGAAAAGCTTCTTCAATTTCAGTCATAACACAATTGTCGGTGCAGTGGTTATGGCTTCAATATCAAAAAGGCTTATAACGCCGCTTACAAATCTAAGCACTGCCATGAACAAGGTTGCCGACGGAGATTTTGAAACGCAGATTGAAACCGAAAGCAGAATAGAAGCCATTCAGGATATTTACACAAATTTCAATCTTATGGTCAAAGAGCTCGGTGCAACCGAAACTTTGCAAACGGACTTTGTTTCAAACGTTTCCCACGAAATCAAAACGCCGATAACTGCGATTGAGGGCTATGCAACACTTTTACAAAACACCGAAAACATAGATGAAGTTGAAAACGAATATATTGAAAAGATACTTTTCAATACAAAACGGCTTTCGGAGCTTGTAAGCAATATTCTTCTGCTGTCAAAGGTTGATAACAAGGCTATTCAGGCAAAGAAAACAACCTACCGTCTTGATGAGCAGATACGGCAGTCAATAGTATTGCTTGAACCTAAATGGAGCGCAAAAGAAATTGACTTTGATGTTGATATGGATGAGGTTGAATACACGGGCGATGAAAGTCTGATGTTCCATGTTTGGAATAATCTTATCGACAATGCAATCAAGTTCAATCCGCAGAACGGTTTTATACGAATCACGCTTGAAAATTCGGATAATAAAATAACCTTCACCGTTGAAGATGACGGATGCGGAATAAGCGACGAAGAAAAGAAGCATATTTTCAATAAATTCTATCAGAGCGACAGCTCCCATAAAGCCGAAGGCAACGGCTTGGGTCTTGCTCTTGTTAAAAATATTCTTACCCTCTGCGGCGGCGAAATCTCCGTCACCGACGGCAAAAACGGCGGTGCAAGGTTTACTGTTATATTGTAGATAAAAACGAATCATAGAAAAATTATAATACACCGATGTGTTAAAAACTCAGGTACTGTGGAGATAAATCCTGTCAAACCTGAGTTTTTATTATTGTGAAAATCAAAAATTTCTCCCGACAGATGCGAAATGTAAAAAAATTGTTACATAATTTTGCATTCTCTTGACATAGACTGTCACAGAGCGTATAATTAATTTGTTCATTTTTGAACTGTTCATTTTTGTACCGACCGGGAGGACTTATGCATAATATTTTTGAAAATATTTTTTTGAGCAGAGAACTGTATCAAGCGATTTTAACTCCGATATGCATTAAGTATGACATGACACATGCCGAGTTGATAACGTTGCTGTTTTTAGCGGGTAATCCGGAACTTAATACGGCAACAGATGTTGTAAAAGGTCGCAGATTAACAAAATCAGCGGTATCTATGGCTGTGAGATCCCTTGAGGATAAAGGCTTCGTAACAGGAGAATTTACAGGAGGCAATCATCGGTCTATCCATTTGAGATTATGTGATAAATCGAAAGGTGTTGTCAGTGAGGGACTGAATGCTCAAAACGCTTTTTACGATATCCTCACAAACGGATTTTCCGATGATGAGAAAGATAATTTAAAAAACTACTTTCAAAGAGTTTCAATGAATATCAAGGAATATCACAATATAAACAGATAAAATAAAGAAAGAGGGAATATATTATGGCTAAAAAACAATTTAAAACAGAATCAAAAAAACTGCTGGATATGATGGTTAATTCCATCTATACCCATAAGGAAATCTTTCTGAGAGAGCTTATATCCAATGCGAGTGATGCAGTACTTTATTACAGAATTCAATTAGCTGTGAAGAATTAACTTGTAGTCTGATGTTGTGTTTTTTCGGCACAGACTACAAGATTCTTCTTTTTTCACGGAGGTAAAGATGGAAAATAAAAATGATGTTGCAAAGCTGGCATACGAACTGACTTATCACAGATACCTTATGAATAAGGACAAGGCACAGAAGTTGTTTACGGAAATGGATGTTTCGGAGTATATTGCCCTTCACAGTATTGCAAGGATAACTTCCGATAAAGGAGATATATCGCAAAAAACTTATTTAAGCGATTTGGCAGAACAGCTTGAAATGACCATTCCAAATTGTTCCAAAATGATAAAAAAGCTGAGTAGTCGAGGGTTTGTTATATGGTCTCATGACGGTGACGGCAGCGAGGGCACTTATGTTGTCATTACGGAATCCGGTACCAAAGCCATGTCTTATCAGGAAAAAATTCTGAACGAGTATTACAGCAGAGTGATAAACAAGTTCGGTCACAATAATTTAATTGAATTGCTGAAACTTATGGAAATGCTTGAAAAGATAATGGATATGGAATTTAAAGAAAAGGAGTAACTGCATTTGAGAACGGCACAGTTTGAAGAGTATATAAAAAATAAAGAAGAGGTTTGCCGCAGAAATGACACGATAGCAAGAAGACTTTATGATGAATACGGTGTAAAAAAAGGTCTTCGTGATGAAAACGGCAACGGTGTACTTGCCGGTTTAACCAATATCTCAAAAATCGTTTCATCTGAAATAGCAGACGGCAAAAAGCTTTCATGTGACGGTCAGCTTTGGTATCGAGGTTACCGTGTAGAAGAACTTCTCGGCGGTCTCGGCGAGGATGAACTCGGCTATGAAAAAATAGCTTATCTTTTGCTTATGGGTGAAATACCTGATGATGCTGAACTTGCTGAGTTTAAAAAGTTGATCGGAGAATGCCGCACGCTGCCTTCAAATTTTACAAGAGATGTCATTATGAAGGCGCCGAGCAATGATATTATGAACTCTATGACCAGAAGCGTTCTGACTTTGGCATCATATGATAGATTTGCAACAGAAACCAATGTTGGCAATGCGTTGAGGCAATGCATTGAGCTTATAAGCGAGTTCCCGCTGCTTGCTGTTTACGGTTATCACGCATATAACTACTCGGAAAATATGGATAGTATGGTTATTCACCGACCCGATTCGTCTCTTTCCACGGCAGAAAATTTCCTTATGATGTTGCGCCCGGATAAAAAATACACCGCTACCGAAGCGAAAGTGCTTGATACGGCATTAATTCTTCATATGGAACATGGCGGCGGAAACAACTCCACTTTCACTACCAGAGTTATTACATCCTCAGGTTCAGATACCTACTCTACGATGGCGGCTGCGTTATCCTCGCTGAAAGGTCCCAAACACGGCGGGGCAAACATAAAGGTTATGGAAATGATAGCGGATATCAAAAACCATGTGTCCGATTTTTCGGATAAGGAAGAAGTAGCCGCATACCTTACTAAAATTATCAATAAAGAAGCGTTTGACGGAAAAGGTCTTGTTTACGGTATGGGACATGCGGTTTATTCTCTGTCTGATCCGAGAGAACGAGTCTTTAAGGACTATGTCGAAAAACTCGCAGCAGAAAAAGGTCGAGAAAAAGATTTGGAATTATACCGTAATATCGAAGAACTTGCGCCACAGCTTATTGCCCGCTACAGACGAATTTATAAAGGTGTCAGTCCTAATGTTGATTTTTACAGCGGCTTTGTATATGACATGCTTGGAATTCCAAAGGAGCTTTATACCGCAATGTTTGCCGTTGCACGCATTGTCGGTTGGAGTGCACACCGTATAGAAGAGCTTATATGCGCGGATAAAATAATCCGTCCTGCATATATGAGCGTTATGGAAGAAAACCGGAAGGAGTTATAAAATGAAATACGAGGTTGCATATATAAGCGGTTCGGGAAATACCGAAAAGCTTGCTCACGGTATCGCTGACAGCCTTCCGCACAGAGATACCTTCGTAACGGATCTTTCTTGTGAAGAAATTACAGAGAAAGCAGATGTTTATCTTATTGGATTCGGTTTAAGAAAGGATGCCATACCGTTCAGAATTATGGATACTCTCGAAAAGTTGGAAGGCAAAACAATTCTGCTCTTTGTTACGGCATCCGTTAATCCTACAGATGAGCATATTAAAGAAATTGAGCGCAGACTTAATCCTTTTATGCCGTGTGAATATGATTATAAGGGAATTTATCTGTGTCCCGGTCAAGTATCGGATGAAACACTTAATAAACTGAGTTCCTTGCTGGAACACGAGCCTGAAAACGAAAAGGCTATGGCTGCGATGGAAAATTGCAAAAAAACTCTCGGTCATCCGAACCAAGAGGATATAACTGATGCTTGTAATTTTATCCGAAACAAACTGAATTTATAAAACATTTATTTAATTTGTATGAAAGGACGGTGATGGATTGAATCCGAAATTAAAAGAAAAAACAAAGGAATCTCTTTCGGCGGTTCTTCCAATAACCGCAATCGTTTTGCTTATCAGCGTATTTCTGGTGCCGATGGAGCTTGGAAGCATTGTTATGTTTCTTGTGGGTGCTGTTATGCTGATTTTCGGAATGGGTTTCTTCCAGCTTGGTGCCGAAATAGCAATGACTCCTCTCGGCGAAGGTATTGGTGTTCAAATATCCAAAACAAAAAAATTAGCAATGGTTCTGCTCATTGGCTTTATTATGGGTGCTATCATTACTGTGTCTGAACCCGATTTGCAGGTGCTTGCCCAACAGGTTCCTTCCATTCCGAACGAAGTGCTGATTCTGACGGTAGCGGTCGGCGTAGGTGTTTTTCTGGCGCTTGCGATTATTCGTATCCGTTATAAAATAAGTTTATCATGGATGCTTATAGTTTTATATACAGCTCTGATAGTAATATCATTTTTTGTTCCCAAAGAGTTTATTGCCGTAGCCTTTGACTCAGGCGGTGTTACCACAGGTCCGATGACCGTACCGTTTATTATGGCTATGGGCGTTGGTATTGCTTCAATGCGAAGTGATAAAAACTCTTCCAGCGATAGCTTCGGCCTTGTTGCACTTTCGAGTGTTGGCCCGATTCTTGCCGTTCTGATTCTCGGATGCTTCTTTAAACCCACGGAAGCTGTATATTCCCTGACCAATGTTGAGACGGTTATAACCACAAGGGATGTTGCGGTTGTGTTCGGAAAGGGAATTCCCGTTTATGCCAAAGAAGTTTTCGTTTCGCTTCTTCCAATTGCGGCGGTGTTTGTTGTTTTTCAGATGATAACCCGCCGTTATCAGAAGCGTCAGTTAATGCGTATCGGTATCGGTATAATATATACCTATATCGGTTTGGTGCTTTTTCTTTGCGGAGTTAATGTGGGATTTGCTCCGGTCGGCTCTTATCTCGGTAAGGAACTTGCATCTCTGCCCTCCAACTGGGTTCTTATTCCTATCGGTATGCTCATCGGTTACTACATTGTTAAAGCGGAACCTGCCATTCAGGTGCTCAATCATCAGGTAGAGAACGTAACTGACGGTGCTGTTTCAGTAAAAATGATGAACCGCTGCATGTCAATCGGTGTTGCCGTCAGCGTGGGGCTTGCCATGCTTCGTGTTCTGACGGGCATTTCGATACAATGGATTATTATACCCGGATATATTATTGCGTTGGTACTTTCAAGATTTGTGCCAAAGATTTTTGTTGGTATTGCTTTTGATTCAGGCGGCGTTGCAAGCGGTCCGATGACCTCCACTTTCCTGCTTCCGCTCAGCATCGGCGTTTGTGAAGCAGTCGGAGGCAATTTGATGACCGATGCTTTCGGCGTTGTTGCTCTGGTTGCACTTACACCGCTCATTGCAATTCAACTTATGGGACTTGTTTATAAATTCAAAACCGCTAAACAGCAGAAGAAAACTGAAAGAAACGCAGTGCTTCCCGATGATAGCGATATTATTGTCGAGCTTGAGGAGGATTAAAAATGGAGAACATTCAAAAAAAGTTATCTTTTCATTTGCTTACATTGATAACGACACCTAAACTTGCCGAAAAGGCGGCTGAAATGTTCAAGAAAGCTGCTTTGCCTTTACAGTATCGGTTTAATGCAGAGGGAACGGCAACCAGCGAGATTATGGATATGATGGGTCTCGGCAGCGTGGATAAATGCATGCTTATAAGTGTGATTCCGAAAGAATTTTCCGGTATTATGCTCGATAAACTGAGAACCGAATTGCAGATGAATGCCGTTAACAGCGGTGTGGCATTTACATTACCGCTCAACGGAATGAATAATCTCATTCTTCGTATACTTACACAGAATGCGGAAGAAAATATTTCAAATCCGGAATCAAAGGAGAAAAATATAATGACAGAAACAAAGCATGTATTGATAGCTGCAATTATAAACAGAGGATTCAGCGAGGATGTAATGAAAGCCGCAAAGAGTGCAGGTGCAAAAGGCGGCACAGTTATACACAGCCGACGCATCGGAAATGAAGAAGCCACAGGTTTCTGGGGGCTGAGTATGCAGGATGAAAAAGATATTGTTTTGATTCTGTCAAACTCGCAAAACAAGGTCGAAATTATGCAAAAGATAAGTCAAAAATGCGGAATGCACAGCGATGCAAAAGGTATTGTGATGTCGTTGCCTATTGATTCCGTTGCAGGATTTCAGGAAAATTAACTTTTAAATAAAGCATTCCGTTTTTGTGCAATGCTGTAAGCAAAAGAGGAAAAATGTATGCAGGATAACACAAAATCAATACCAAACATTGCAAGCCGAATCCGTAATATAATCGTCATATACTGATACAACTGCACCGTCAAAATGATATTCTGCTACTTTTATATCCCCACCTCCTCCCTCAAAAGCTCTGTAAATAAAAAGTGCGCAGCCGAAGCTACGCAAAAACACATAACGCTTTTTGCTACCACAATATTAAAAGGCTTGAAATGCAATAAACACTTCAAGCCATTAGTTTTATATTTTAAGTTAATTATAAAATCAGCGATATATAACCGTGCAAGTTGACAGTGAGGTGTTTTCACATTTATTCCTCAACAAACAAATAGCCTACTTGTCCGTCATCATAATCATCCGTTCCGATTTCATCCTCTTCTGAGTTCATCTCAACATAACCGTCGTGGACATATAATTTGTTTATGGAAAGCCTGCTTGCCGGTGTTTTCTTTTTTCCGTTATATGCCAAAACCATTGCTTCGGCAAATCCCATATGCCCTTTTCTGCGTTCCTTTGCGATACGAGAAATTTGTTTTACAGAGAAGCCGCCAACCTTTTCTTTAAACTCCTCTTCATTGAGCTGTTCTTTATAGACAAGATAAAGCTTGCAAACTGCTTTCAACATATTTGCAGAAAAAGAGTGTTTATCACCTTCCCAAGTAGCAAGAATGAGGTACAGAACACGATCAAGCACATGATAGCCATATTTCATGTATATATTCTCTATCGTGGAAATAGCAGAAATCTCTCCGTAAATTTGTTTGTTTCCGATTGTTAACCCATATGATTCAACAAGATCTCTAATCATCAGCTGTTCAGGATTTCCCGCTTCTAAATTAGCATTAAATACCTCAAGCGGCTGCAAGGGTTTGACATATTTCATCTGATTTGCAAAAATATCTGCCTCATGCGCATAATTCAGTTCATCATAAATCATACACCAAACCGGAGTTTCTCTGGAGCCGGAAACGAGTGCAACAATCTCAATTGTGTGCTGTCCGTTAAACACATAATTTATACCGTCTCTCCGACTCACTTTTACAGGATTAATTTGAAACACATCAAAGTTTTCGGCCGCTTTTATTATATGTGCCTGTGAAAGATTTCGTTGATAATCTTGATTTGAAACAAGATTTTTTATGGGAATTTTTTCAAAGTACACATTAGGTACATATCTGTTTAAGTCTTCCATTTTTCCTCCTCAATTGCAGCAATCATTTCTGTTGCCGTAATTCTCAACGAGTATAAAGCATCCGTAACCCTTTTTCGTGCTTCGGGTGAAACAACCGAAAGATTTGCATTTGCCCTCGTTCTTTCTATCGAACTTTTCCACGAAGGAATTGTAAGAGCCAAACTGCTGATTTCTGCATCCGGGTCATACTTTGGCATATCCTTAACGGAAGGTATTGGCATCTTTACTGCATCATTAACCTTGTCTTCTTTTCTTGATCGGATAACTTTTCGTGTTTTTTTAAATTGAACAAAATGTGCCGGTTCTTTTTCTATTCTTTGGTTGAATTTTTTAATATCTTCTACAGGCAATTTTGAAAGCTCAATTATATTTACATATGAAATCTTATATTGACCTGACAATATTTTAGGCACCAAAGCAGGCTCTTTTTCACCTATTTCTTCTATTGCTTTTGTATATACGGCATATTTCTGAACGGTAACATGAGATATGCGATTTTCTTCAGCTATGCGTTTTTCAATTCTGTTTCCGCCAAGTTCTTCCGTTTTCATGTCTGTTGTTTTGCTGTTCATAATTTTTTCAGACTCATATTGAGTTCCTATTAAAAATTTGCGCAGTTCTATCGATATATTTTTTCGCTTAAGTTGATTTGCACAAATCCAAACAACAACAGCCTCCCGACAGTCAAAATTCATTTCACTTACAGCAAAATGAATATTATGCCGAGTACATATTTCGTATCTATTGTGTCCGTCTATAATAATATTGTTCCAAGTAACAACAGGCTCTGTGCAGCCGTTTTTAAGAATATCGGTTTCAAGCTGTAAATATTCTTTTTTGCTTAATGGACCGATTAAACGCTTAAAACCTATATCAACTTTTAATTTTTTATCTGCCAAATGTATCCCCCTTGCTTCTTTCCATAATTTGAATGCTTGTCATCGGAAATAATGCCACATTCTCACCGGCAACCTTTTTTCCGTATAACCTATAAGACTTTCCTTTATCTAAATCCGGAACTATTGTGCAAAGTTCCGACATCAGCATTTTGCTGTATAACTCATAAGAGTTGTCTGCATTAAGCTGTGACAAATTTACCTTGTGCGACTCTGCAAGAGCTTTGTCTGTACCCCAAATTGCAATTACCATTTCTTCGGGATTTATCATCAGCTGCACATATTGGGGCACAGACAGAGCATTAAGTGTATTTCGATGTATGCGAAGACGGTATTTTTTCAAATCTACACTTATTGATATGTTAGTTTCCGTCATTTTCCACACCTACTTTTTCTGTCGACATTTCTGTTTCCTTAAAATCATAAGACGGAGCCTTTGAAGTATCTTTTATCGAATATACTGCATATCCATCAAAAACATTAATCTGCATCGACTGCTTATATTCGGAATATGACATACCAAATTGATTCCGCCAATTTTCAGGAAAAGAAGCTGTATTTGATACCTTTGGAATCTGCCCTTCAGAATAAGTTTTTTTATAAACTTCCGTAGAAGTTAAATCAAATGCAAGCAAAAACAACCCCTTGGAATGAATAACTCTGCCAAGCAATTTGTAGCGATTTTCAGGATTCCAACCCATAAGAGTAAATATCTTTGCGAAAAACAATTTGCATGTTATATGTTTCGGAATCTTCTTTCCTTTTTTATCTCTGCACCATTGAAAAGAATCCCGTTCACCTTCGTTGCAGGGTCGCAAAGCCATAATTTTTGTTTCTTGGTTTATAAGAACCTGAACATATTCAGTTGTTGGAAATTTTGATATACAAGCCATATTCACATAAAACTTATTGTTGTTGAATGTTACGGTAGGTTCTCTCAAATGTGAAAAAAACTCTCTTCTCACGACCTGAAATCCGTTAAAATCGAAATTTGCTCCTAACTCTATCACCTCATCATCTTCGGATAAAAAAGGTGCAGGATCATTTGGAGACGGCAAATCAGCAATTCCCAACATCTCAGAAATTATTTTCTTCCTTTCCTGTATATCACTCATCACTTACCTCCTGCAGCGTAATTCCGCTTAATTCTTGTTTTATATAATCCCGTATAGTTTCAAAGTCAGTCACATTCAACTTTGTTCCTGTTTCATAAAGCCTTCCTTCAAGGCGAAGTTTCCATTCTTCTTCGTTCTGATTTTCAAGAGCCACAAGTGTCTGCTCATGAATGTAAAACTGTTTACCGAAAGAGGTGGTCCACCACTCAGGTATAGCTCTTATAAAGCGATTGCACGGTTCTGAAACAAACTGTTCTTCAATCTCAGTTTCATCATTAGGTACAATAAAGGATTTAACAAAAATCTCTGATTCGGCTGTATCAAAAACATATACAATTTCGCCATTGTTTTCATAGAGACGGCCAAGGGTTCTGTAACGGTAATCGGGATTCCAATCAAACAGAGAAAACAAGGTATCGCTGAATGCCGTAATTGCAATTTCTCTCGGGACCCAAACACCCATTTCTTTTTTTGAAATAATAACACCGTTACGATTTCGAGTGTCTGTTGCACGTATTGCAAACTTTCTCTTTATGGGATTAATGAGCAGCTCAGCATAATTCTTTTCGCAGAATTTGCGGACAACGCTGCTGCTTAATCTAATTTTTCTTCCGTTAAAATTTATCCAAGGCTGCTCTTTAATATCAAAGAACTCGGAACGAGCAATTTCAAAACCTCGCAAATCAAAATCTCCCGCATCAACTTCTACAGAGTATTCATCAGGCTCAACGAGCTCCTCCTTACTGTTATAAACCGAGAAAGCCGCTTGAATATAATCTCTTTCTTTGAATCCTGACCATCTCGGATTAATTGCAACAAATCCTTTGAGGAGGCCGCTGTCAACAACCCGCAATTCCGGCAGAATAGATTTATTGCCGAATTTTGCATTATCAAGCATTCTTTGAACCGCAATAAAATCATCCCTTGACACTATAGGTGTATGATGATTCATATATCGGCTCTGCGGTCTTTGTCCTTTGTTTTTTCTCGCCTTGTGCGTCCTAAAATTAGGTGTGTATGTTTTTCTTGTAAGAACTTCACCACAATGTCTTTCGTTTCTCAAAATTTGAACAATACTTGATGAACTCCATTTTATATTACCCAAATAGGTTTTTCTTCCGAGTGCCGTAAAGGCATCTGCAATCTGTTGGGTTGAATATCCGTATAAATACATAAAAAATGCCAATTTAACGGTCGGAGCTTCATCCGGATTAGGAATCAGGTTGCCATCGGCATCGTGGGTATATCCGATTAGTTTCGGGGTCAACGGAATTCCGTTGTCAAGCCTCATTCTCAATGAAGTTTCCATACTGCGGCTTCGTGTATGCGACTCCTCTTCTGCCATTGTTGCCTGAAATGATAAAGCAAGTTGGGAGTCATCATTCAGAGAAAATATTGCTTCGCTCTCAAAAAACACACCTACAGGCGGACATTTCTCTGCAAGATTTCTCACTATACCGATAAAATCAACTACATTACGTGCAAAACGAGAAACACTCTTTGTTATAATCATATCAATTTTGCCTGCTTTGGCATCAGCTACCATAGCTTTGAATGCGTCACGCTTATTTAAAGACGTTCCCGATATTCCTTCGTCGGCATAAATTTTTATAAGTGTCCAGTTTGGATGTTTAACAACAAAATCCTCGTAATATTTTTTTTGCAATTCAAACGAGGTTGTCTGCCGCACATCATCGGTAGAAACACGAACATAAACGCCAATCCTTTGCGGAATATTGTCATCATAGTAATCAGCAGTCTTTATTTCAGGTATGTATTCATAGTTTTCAGGGTCAACTTCAACATGCATACGTCTGCGAGTTTTTTCTCTAAATCTTTCTCTTTCGGCTCTTTTGTTCGCATCAATCATTTAACAAGTTCTCCTCATATTCATCATCCTGCAGCAATTCCCAACCTTCCGGAAAGAAACAAGTGTCTTTCATATCTTCGAGATAATATGAGGCAAGAGTAAAAATGTCTTCCGAAATGAAATAAATTCCCACAGGATGTTTTTGCGAAGCGAGCACTCTTGAAATAACGGTTATTTCATACGGCTTTTTTGATATATTGGAAATTTTTTGCGTAATAACTAAATCTACCTTGCCATTCATACAGTCTTCAAGCAAGCGACACCATTCAGGAGAATTTTCCATATTGGGTGTCGATGAGCCTTCATCAATATAAAAATCATACAGTTCCCAATTAGGGCAAAGAGCCATAGTATCAGAAAACTGTTTTTTGTGATAATGAAGATAATTATCATATTTTGTTTGGTTGTAATATCTGATGTATATGCCTACTTTATAGTGCTTTGACGGCATCGGTCTTTCTTTTCTAATGTTTTGCAGCCAAAGTCTGTGTTCGGTAAGCAATTCTTCTTGTTTTTTGTCCTTACTAAACGAGAAAGAAAACTGAGTATTCTCTGCAACTTCTGTTAATTTTTCATAAAAATCCATATTCCTAATAATTAACCTCCTATGTACAGCTTGAACATATAATTTAATTATATAACTTGAATCTGATTTTGGAATAATCCCGCAGTCAAGAACTTGACTGTCAGTTTAAGAACATCAAAAAATTATTTTAATAAACAACATTCAAAAACAAACCACTTTGTACCGACTATAATGGAAGCTGCAAATTTATATAGGAGGCTTCTGTATGTCAATCAACTACATCGCCCTTGGTAAACGTATTCGCAGTGCAAGAAAAAAACAAGGATTAACACAACTCAAACTGTCCGAGCAGGTACATTGTTCAGCATCGTATTTAAGTTACATCGAAAACGGAACAAAGTGTATAAGTCTTGAACTTCTAATCGATATTGCAAATAAATTGAACATATCTTCCGATATGCTCTTATTTGATTGCCTAAAAAACACAGTAACCGCTTCAAATCATGCTTTCACAGAACTCTTAAATGACTGTTCGGAATATGAAAAAATAATTCTATTAGAAACAGCAACAGCTTTGAAATTTGCATTACGAAACAATCACGGTTATATTGCTTTTCGCTGATGTCCAAAAATGTAAAAATAACATAAAATTGTTAGCGAGACAAGCATCTTGACAACATCACGATACCGTGATATAATACCCTTGAAAGGAATGATTTGATGCCTGTATTATCACGATTTTACGGAATAATAATAAGAATGTACTTTCAGCAGAGCGAGCATAATCCGCCGCATATTCATGCAATCTACGGTGAGCACGTCGCAGCTGTTGATATTCAGGACGGAAATGTGCTTGAAGGTTATCTGCCTGCCAAGGCTCTTGAAATGGTCAGAGAGTGGATTTCGATTCACAAAGATGACTTGGCTAAAATTTGGGACACGCAGGAATTCAAGCAGCTTTCTCCGTTGGAATAAGGAGGTATCTTTATGTTTCATAAGGTTAAATCTGTTAGTGCTTTGCCCGAGTTTAAACTCAGCGTTCAGTTTTCCGAAGGCGTGACAAAAATTTATGATGTCGCTCCCCTGTTTGACAAGTGGTCTATGTTTGCTCCGCTAAAAGATAATCCCGAATTGTTTTATACCGTTGAGGTTGATGTCGGCGGTTACGGAATTATCTGGGATGACGAAGCAGATATTTCCTGCGATGAACTGTGGGCAAACGGCAAAGTTGTTGAAACTCCATTTGACGGACTTATGTCTTTCGGCGATGCAACAACTCTGTGGAGTCTTAACGAGAGCACACTCCGCAAAGCTATTGCATACGGAAAACTTGTAAACGGAGTGGATGTTTGTAAGTTCGGCAAGCAATGGGTTGTTTCAATGGCAGCTATGATAAGAGAATACGGTAACCCGAAAATGTAATCGGATATAAAGAAACCCGGAGTGCAATGCATTCCGGGTTTTATGTGATTTAAAGCAAGTTATGGTTGCGCACTTTTATATACCAGACTTGTTATTTATAATCTACATCAAGTTTGGTCATCGAGAGAACATTGAAATTATTCGTTTATATTTTCTTTTTCAGCTTCCAGTTTTTTCTGTTCCGCCAGCCACTTTTCATACTCTTCACGCTGACGACGGGCATGAAACCTTCCAAGTGCGGCAGCCATTCTTTTTTTAGCTAATGCTTTTACTTCTTCGTCATCTGTAATATAGTCATCGTATATGCTTGCAACTATACCATCAAAATGATATTCTGCAACTTTTATATCCCCCACCTCCTCCCCAAAAGCTCTGTAAATAAAAAAGTGCGCAGCCGAAGCTACGCACCGAAAAACACGTAACTCCAAATTGTTGCTACACAAATCATCGACATATCACAAGGTATGCGAAGAGAGAGACGTGCTTTTACCAATGTTGATAAACACACATCCTTGAAACATGTCGAATATTTGATTTGTGTAGCACGCTTAGTATATCACGGTTTGTTTGGTTTTTCAACACTAAAAATCTACAGTTCGGAACTCAAATTTGAAGATACTGAAAAAGTTATTTTTGCAAGCAAAATTTGACACTTTAATGACACAATTCAGAGTGTATGAATATGAAGTTTTTCTTGACATTTTTCGTTATTGTATTTTTGAACAAAAGAAAAAGGAGAAAAGCAATCTTAACTTAGTGCTTTTCTCCTAAAAATATGTAATTTTCATAATTGTCATCCTCATAAATCTTACTCGTGAGTTTCCATGCCCGTCGGATAATCGGGTTCGGCAAATTTGAACATATA
>CAZJOH010000058.1:0-15472 GCA_964547575.1 uncultured Clostridium sp. | reverse complement strand
TTCGTCCATGGTGCCTCGTCTGTGAGTGATAAGAATAAACTGCGTGCGGTCAGTCATACCTCTTACATACTGTGCATAACGGGAAACGTTGATATCGTCAAGCGCAGCTTCAACCTCGTCGAAGATGCAGAAGGGTGCGGGAGTAACCTTAAGGATTGCAAAGAGAAGCGCAATTGCGGCAAGTCCTTTTTCACCGCCCGAAAGAAGGTCAATATTCTGAACATTCTTTCCGGGGGGCTGAACCCTGATATTGATGTTGCATTCAAGAACATCCTGCGGGTCGTCAAGCACAAGCTCTGCACGTCCGCCGTCGAACAAATCCTTGAAGGTTTCGGTGAAGTTATTGTTGATTCGTCTGAACTGCTCTCTGAATCTCTCCGCCATTTTGCCCGTAAGCTCTTCAATAAGCTTTGTAAGCTCTTCCTTGGATTTTTCGATGTCACCAATCTGAACACTCATGTATTCGTAACGCTCGGAAACCTCTTTGTATTCCTCAACCGCTCCTACGTTTACGCTGCCGAGAGCACGGATTTTATTCTTGATTTCCTGCAATGTACGCTGTGCTTTCGGGATATCCTCGAGCACAATATCCATTTCAGCCGCCTCACGGAGAGTGAGCTGATATTCGTCATAGAGCTTATTCTGCGCCGTTTCAAGCTCTCTCTGCATTGAGTCACGGCGTTCCTCGAGCCTTGCAAGCTCTGCCGTGAGCTTTTCTCTCTCGGAGGTCTTTTCACGCTCTTTTGCACGCAGCTCCGTACTCTTTGCCTCGCCCTGAGTACGCTTTTCGATAAGCTGTTCAATTCTTTCACGGGTTTTAACCGAATTTTCCTTTGCTGCGGAAATTTTTTCTTCAAGCTCGGCAATGAGTGCCTGTGTCTGCTCGTTTTCCTGCTTTATGAGGTCGATTTCCTCGCCGAGCTTGCCTGCACGCATTTCAAACGCCTGCTTGCGTTCAAGGCAGCCTGCGATGATTTCGTTATCTGCTTCAACATCCTTTGAAAGAGCAACAATTTCAAGGTTAAGGGTATTTTGTACCTCTGCCGATTCCTCACGGAGCTTATCAAGGGATTCCCTTTGCTCGTTGAGCTTTTCAAGCTCTGCATTAAGCTTTTCTGACTCTGCGGTAACGGCTTCGATTTCTCCGTCTGCCTTCTTTTCGGCTGCATCGGATTCCTCAATTCTTGCCGCCGCTCTCACCTTTTCGGCTTCAAGCTCGTCAATGTGACCCTTTGCGGCTGAATATCTGTCTTTTATGAGGTTCAGAGCGCTTTCTGCCCTGATTATATCTTCCTGTATTTTTATTAGCTCGGCTTCGCTTGCATCAAGCTCTGCCTGAACAAGCGCAAGCTCCTCGGAAAGAGTTTTGAAGCTGCCCTGCTTTTCGTCAAGCTGCTTCTGAAGAGCGGCAACCTTTTCCTTAAGGCTCTCAATCTCGGTTGCTCTGCTTAAAAATCCTGCGCCCGAGCCTCTTGAACCGCCCGTCATCGAGCCGCCTGCGTTGAGCACCTGACCGTCAAGGGTAACAATCTTGAAGCGGTAGGAATATTTCTTCGCCATTTCGATGCCGTTATCGATATTATCAACAACAGCCGTTCTTGCAAGCAGAGAGCCGATGATTCCCGAATATTTCGGGTCAAATTCAAGCAGCTTATCCGCCATATCAACAAAGCCCTCGCATTTTTCAAGGCCCTTTTCGGTGAACGGTCTTGACTGCACGGAGGTGAGCGGAAGGAAGGTTGCACGACCTGCTCTGTTATCTTTTAAGAAGTTAATCGCTCTTTTTGCGGTGTTTTCGTTATCGGTAACTATGTTCTGAATTGCGGCGCCGAGAGCCGTTTCAATTGCCACGGCATATTCGGCAGGAGCTGTAATGAGCTGGGAAAGAGTGCCGTGAATGCCCTTGATTGCGCCCCTCTTTGCCTCTTTGATAACCTTCTGAACGCTGCCTGCATAGCCGTCAAGGTTCTTTTCAAGGTCATCAAGCATCTTTATTCTTGCGTTTTTCTGATAAATATCAAGGGTTATTTCGTCAAGCTCCTTACGGAAACGCTCAACCTTATCCGCTCTTGTGCCGATAATCATTCTGTAGCCGTCGAGAGCATTTTCATGCTCTGCAGCTTCGGCATTAAGACGGTCAAGCTCCTTTTGGGCGGCGGCTTTTTCGTTTTCGAGAGTGACGATAACTCCGCCTCTTGTTTCGATAACCTCGTTGATATTTTCTATTCTTGCCGCAAGCTCTCTGCGTGCCGACTGTGCAGTTGATTTTTCAACCCTCAGATCTGCAAGCTTCAAAGCGGCTTCGGTTATTTTTTCGCTGATTTCACGGGCTTTCTCGCTGTTTTCGCTGTTCTGACCGAGAAGGTTATTCAGCCTGCCGATTTCTTCGGCAAGCTCATTTTTCTTTGAGTCAACAGCCTTTTCCTTTTCGGCAATATCTGCCTTTGCCTGCTCAATCTGTGCGTCAATTTCAGCTTTGGAGCTTTCGCTGTCACCCATATCGTTCATAATACGCTCGATGGTCTGGTTATTATGCTCAATGGTGTTCTTTTTAACGGCAATTTCGCCGCCGATAACAGCCGCTGCCTCCTCGCCGTCGGCAATACTCTGCCTTAAACGCTCGATTTCAAGGGTTAAATCCTGACCCTCTTTGATGGCAAGCTCAATCTGCTCGATAAGCTCAACAAGCTCGTTTTCAGTCTGCTCATACTGCGACGATGCAAGCGAGAGCTTATGCTCCTGCTCACGCAGACCGTTTTTGGATTTTTCTATTGTATGAAGCCACAAGCCGATTTCAAGAGTTTTCTTTTCATCGGCAAGGGCAAGGAATTTCATTGCTTTTTCGCTCTGTGTTTTGAGCGGTCCTATTCTCGATTCAAGCTCTGCAAGGATATCACGCAGTCTTACAAGATTTTCCTCCGCCTGGTCAAGACGGCGGTTTGCATCCGCACGTCTGTAGCGGAATGCGGAAATACCCGAAGCCTCTTCAAGCATGTCACGGCGCTGTGTTGAGCGTGCGGAAACAAGGTCGGCAATTCTGCCCTGACCGACCATTGAATAACCGTCTCTGCCCAGACCCGTATCCATGAAAAGCTCATGGATATCACGCAGACGGCATACCTCACCGTTGATTTTATACTCACTCTCGCCCGAGCGGTAATAACGGCGTGTTACGGCAACATCGTCTTTTTCGTAGTTATTCAGGCTTCTGTCCGAGTTATCAAGGCGCAGAGTTACCTCGGCATAGCCGAGAGCTTTTCTCTGACTTGTGCCGCCGAAGATAACATCCTCCATTTTTGCGCCTCGGAGGGTTTTGGTTGACTGCTCACCCAATACCCAGCGCACGGCGTCGGAGATGTTACTCTTGCCCGAGCCGTTGGGACCGACAACTGCGGTTATGCCTTTTCCGAATTCGAGCACCGTCTTATCGGGAAAGGATTTGAAGCCCTGCATTTCAAGTGATTTTAATATCATCTGACTACCTCTGTATTTCAATTTCATACTTCGCAAGACCCTCTGTGCCCTTTACGGTGCATTCGTAGCCCTTTTTGCGAAGTCTTAACAGATTTTCTTTTTTCTGACCCGTCATTTTGGAGATTTCACGGGAATTCACATTTAAAATATAACTTCCCCTGCCGTTTTTTTCAAGCAAAGAAAGTGCGTTGTTATAATAAATCCTGCCCTCGCAAAGCTCACGCAGAGCAGGATGATATGCACCGCCTGCAAAGCCTTCCTCAACTCCGCCTCCCGAGTGCAGACCGACTCTGATAACCTTTATTCCCGCATTTTCAAACATGGGGATGAGCCTTGCACACAAATCAACCGTTTCGGGCACGCCCTTGGGTATAAACTCGCCGCTTTTCATAAGCTCATAAAGCCTTGTGCCCTTTATGACAACCGTGGGATAAATCCTGACGGTATCGGGCATGAGCTGAGCGATTTTTTCGGCGGTTTCGAGGCTGTCCGAATCCTCAGAGCCGTAAAGACCCGTCATCATCTGCAAACCGACCTCAAAGCCGTATTCCTTAAGCATCATTGTTGCTTCCTCAACCTGCTTTGCGGTGTGACCTCTCTCATTCATGAGCAAAACCCTGTCATCAAGGCTCTGCGCACCGAGCTCAACGGCTGTTACGCCGTATTTTTTGAGGATATCGCAGATTTCGGGGGTTATTCCGTCGGGTCTGGTGGAAATTCTTATGCCCTTGAATATTCCCTTTCGGATATATTCATGCGCCGCCTCAAGCAGAGATATCATGTATTCACGCTCTACCATGGTGAAGCTGCCGCCAAAGAATGCGATTTCACCGCCCGACGCTTTCTGCTCGGAAAGAGAGCCGATTGCGGTTTTTGCCGCCGAATGAACATCATCTGCGGTTATATCCTTCTGACTGCCCGAAATGCTTCTCTGATTGCAGAATGAACACATATGAGGGCAGCCCTTATGCACCACAAAAAGCGCAATATTTATATGCTTCATTTTATTCCCATGAGCGCAAGGGCTTCCTTTGCCGCCTGCTGCTCGGCATGCTTCTTGCTCTTGCCCGTACCCTTGCCGATAACGTTGCTGTTGAGATGCACCTCAACGGTAAAGGTTTTATCGTGGTCGGGACCGGTTTCATCAACAAGAACATACTCCACCTTTTCCTCACGGTTGCGCTGAACAACCTCCTGAAGAGTGGTTTTATAATCCTTGTTGGTTTCGAGGGTATCCTTTCTGGGAATAAAGCGTGTAACGATTTTGTTTGCCTCGTTCAGTCCGCCGTCAAGATAAACTGCCGCAAGCACCGCTTCAAAAGCATCGGCAAGAATTGAGGGCTTTTCTCTGCCGCCCATTCGGATTTCGCCCTTTCCGAGGAAAAGAGCCTCGCCGATTTGCAGCTCCTTTGCAAAAGAGCAGAGCGCACCTTCGCATACTCTTGCAGCACGGTGCTTTGTCATCTCGCCCTCTGTGCCGGTGAAATGTCTGTAAAAATAGTTTGCCGAGAGAAAGCCGAGAATCGAATCGCCGAGGAATTCAAGGCGCTCGTTGCTTCTGTAATCGGGACCCTTCTCGTTGGCATATGAAGAATGTGTAAGAGCGTTTTCAATCAGAAGCGGATTTTTGAACTTATATCCGAGATTTTTTTCAAGACGCTCAATTTCTTTAGTCATACTGTATCTTCCTTCTGTATACGGACGGATAATATCCGCCCCTACCCAAAATTATTCTTTTTCGAGTTGCGATTTCAAATCGGAAAGACCTCTTTCGGCAAGCGTTTCGTAACGGATTTTCTTATCTCTGATTTTTTCGCCGAGGGGCGGCAAAAGACCGAAGGATGCACCCATGGGCTGAAAATTCTTAACGCTGCCGTCGCTTATATATCGGGCAAGCGAACCCGTCATTGTAAGCTCGGAGGGAAGAAATTCTCCCTTTCCGAGAACTTTATTTGCTGCATTTATACCTGCAAGAATTCCCGAAGCCGCAGACTCCATATAGCCCTCAACGCCCGTTATCTGCCCTGCAAAATAAAGACCTTCTCTGCCTTTGAAGCCGAAGTCGCTGCCTAAATGACGGGGCGAATCAATGAAGGTGTTGCGGTGCATTACGCCGTAGCGCACGAACTCCGCATTTTTAAGAGCAGGTATCATTGAAAATACCCTTTTCTGCTCGGGAAATTTAAGGTTAGTCTGGAATCCGACAAGATTATACATCGTTCCTGCCGTGTTTTCCTTGCGGAGCTGAAGATTTGCCCACGGTCTGTGACCTGTTCTCGGGTCAAGAAGCCCCGAAGGCTTCATCGGCCCGAAACGGATGGTATCGTGACCTCTCGATGCCATAACCTCAATGGGCATACAGCCCTCATAAACGCCCTTACGCTTATCAAAATCATGGGTGGGGGCACTTTCGGCATTTACAAGTGCCTCATAGAAAGCTTCGTATTCCTCTTTGTTCATCGGACAGTTGATATAATCATCGGGGTCGCCTCTGTCATATCTCGACTGCATGAACGCTCTTTCGAGGTCGATGCTCTCCGCCGTAACTATCGGCGCCGCCGCATCGAAGAAGCTTAAATTTCCGCCGCAAAGCTCCTTTATCTTTTCGGAAAGGGCTTCGGAAGCAAGGGGTCCTGCCGCAATAACGGCAACTCCGTCGGGAATTTCGGTTACTTCCTCTCTGATAAGCGTGATTTCGGGGCGAGAGAGAATTTTTTCGGTTACGAGGGCGGAAAACTTATCTCTGTCAACCGCAAGAGCTCCGCCTGCAGGAACAGCCGTTGCCTTTGCACACTCAACGCAGAGCGAGCCCATAAGCTCCATTTCGGCTTTGAGCATACCTGCCGCACAGCCTAAACGCATTGCCTTGAAGGAATTTGAGCAAACAAGCTCCGCAAGACCCTCGCCCGTATGTGCAGGCGAAAATTTAACGGGCTTCATCTCATAAAGCTCAACGCTTATCCCTCTGTTTGCAAGCTGCCATGCCGCTTCGACACCTGCAAAGCCGCCGCCTATTACAGTTACTTTATTCATTGCTCTTTTTCTTTCCTGCGGATTTTTCATAACCGCAGCCGCTTGTCATGCAAACAACCTTGCCTGTCTTTTTCTTAAAAAGAGCCTTGCCGCATTCGGGGCAGTTTTCGCCTGCGGGAGCATCCCAGCTCATAAAGTTGCACTTGGGCCAGTTGCCGCAGCCGTAGAATACATGACCTTTTTTGGACTTTCTTTCGATAATCTCGCCGCCGCATTCGGGACATCTTGCACCCGTGTTAACGATAAGCGGCTTTGCATTTTTGCACTCGGGATATCCGGGACATGCAAGGAATCTGCCGTATCTGCCCGTTTTGATAACCATCATTCTTCCGCACTTGTCGCAGGGGATATCGGTTGTATCCTCTTCAAGCTGAATTTTGACGTTTTTCATTTCGGACTTTGCCTTGTCGAGTGATTTTTCCAAATCTGTATAGAACTCATCGAGCATTTTAATATAGTCGAATTCGCCGCAGCCTACCTTGTCGAGGTTGGTTTCCATCTGTGCGGTGAATTTTGTATTAACAATCTTGGGGAATTTATCCTTGAGAAGTCCCGTAATCGCAACGCCGAGTTCGGTAGGAACAAGCTGCTTTGACTTTCTCTGGACATAGCCTCTCTTGATGATTGTTGAAAGAATTGTTGCGTATGTGCTGGGTCTGCCTACGCCGTTTTCTTCAAGCTCTTTGATAAGTGAAGCTTCTGTGTAGCGTGCAGGGGGCTGGGTGAAGTGCTGATTGGGGAGCATTTCACGAAGCTTAAGCTTTTCTTCGCTCTTGAATTCGGGAAGAACACCCTTTTCGGCATCCTCCTCGGGAAGCTCATAGAGCCTTGTGAAGCCGTCGAATTTAATTGAATAGCCTGCTGCCGTAAAGATGCAGAATTCCTTGCCGCTTTCGTCCTTTGTTGCAAGGACTTCAGCCTTAACGGTATTCTGAACGCAGGCTGCCATAAGACTTGCCATGAAGCGCTTCCAGATAAGATTATAAAGCTTATACTGGTCGCTTGTGAGGCTGCCCTTTACCTCTTCGGGGGTAAGTGACGGAATTGAGGGTCTGATTGCCTCGTGACCGTCCTGTGCATTTGCTCTTGATTTATAATATACGGGCTTTTCGGGGAGATAATCGCCGCCGTAGGTCTTTGTTATAAAGTCGTTTGCCGCTGCTCTTGCTTCTTCGGAAATACGGAGCGAGTCGGTTCTCATGTAGGTGATAAGACCCGTCATGCCCATGCCCTTAACGTTAACACCTTCGTAAAGCTCCTGTGCGGCTCTCATTGTTCTTTCTGCCTGGAAGCCGAGCTTTCTCGAAGCCTCCTGCTGAAGGGTTGAGGTGATGAAGGGGGGAGCAGGATTTCTCTTTCTTGTACCCTTCTTAACGGATTTTACGGAATAATCAGCACCGTCAAGGCGGTCAAGATATTTCTTTGCCTGAGCCTCGTCGGCAATCTTCACCTTGCCGTTTTCGTCGGAATAAAGAGTTGCGGTGAAGGTTCTTCTCTGCGAGGTTGCAAGCTTTGCCTCGATAATCCAGTATTCCTCGGGATTGAAGGCGTTGATTTCGTCCTCACGGTCAACAATAATCTTGAGCGCAACGCTCTGCACTCTGCCTGCGGAAAGACCTCTTCTGATTTTCTGCGAAACGAAGGGACTGAGTCTGTAGCCCACAAGACGGTCAAGAATTCTTCTTGCCTGCTGAGCGTTAACAAGGTCTGTATTAACCTTCTTGGGATTTGCCATACCGTTTGCAATACCCGTTTTTGTAATTTCGTTAAAGGTAACACGGTTTGCCTGATTAAGGTCAAGACCGAGCACCGTTGCAAGATGCCATGAAATTGCCTCTCCCTCACGGTCGGGGTCGGCTGCGAGATAAACTGCATCGCTGCTGTCCACTTTATCTTTAAGCTCTTTTACAAGCTTTTCTTTTCCTTTTATGAGCGCATATTTCGGCGCAAAGTTGTTCTTTACGTCAACGCTGAGCTTTGCCGCAGGCAAATCCCTGATATGTCCCTTTGACGCAACAACGTCATAATCCTTGCCGAGATATTTTTTTATTGTGTTCGCCTTGGCAGGCGACTCAACTATAATAAGCTTTGACATTTATCTGACTCCTAATGAAATTAAATTATTATATATTTCTTGCTTTCCGTTTCCTTTACATGACCCATAAGCTCAAGCTGCATAAGAGCCGTTACCGTCTTTGGATGGCTGAGCCCCGTCATTGCAGCTATTTCATCAAAATGAACAGGTTCGCCGCAAAGACAATTATAAACCGCCTGCATATCGGGGTCAAGACCCGGAGGTGTTTCTTTTTCGGTAAGCTTTTCTCCGTATTTTATTGTGCCGATTAAATCAAGATTCAGTCTGTCGGGGTATATCGATGCAAACGAACCAAGAACATCGTATGCATTAACGGCAGCCTTTGCACCGTCCGCTATGAGTCTGTTTCCGCCCGTGTAGGCACTTGATACCACACTGCCGGGAACGGCAAAAACCGTTCTTCCCTGCTCGATTGCGGATTTTGCGGTTATAAGCGAGCCGCTTCTTTCGCCCGCTTCTACAACAAGCACCGCATGGCTCATTCCCGAAATAATTCTGTTTCTCGTGGGAAATGTGCGTTTTGATGCAGGTGTATTCGGAGCAAATTCCGTAACAACCGCACCATTTCGGCTTATATCTCTCCTTAAGGCTTCGTTATCCATGAGATACCTTGTACCGAAGCCGCAGCCGAGCACACAAACCGTTTTTCCGCCTGCATAAAGCGCACTTTCATGCGCCGCACTGTCTATCCCGAGTGCGCCGCCGCTCACGATTACCGCACCGGCTGCAGTAAGGTCTGTGCAGATGTTATGAGTAACGGTTATGCCCTCGATGCCGGGATTCCTTGTACCGACAACACCTATCATCACCTTGCCACGCAGGCAGCTTATATCGCCGTTAACATAAAGTACAAGCGGCATATTGCGGATTTTGCGAAGTCCGGCAGGATATTCGATATCCTCGGGGGTTACTATATTCCAGCCGTTGCGCTCGCATAACAAAACTATTCTTTCGGCATCCGCAAGAGAAGTTTTCAACAGCTTTTCGAGCTGTTTTGGCGAAAATATTCTTGCCGCCTCCCTCTTTTCGGGCGTTGCCTCATAGATATCAAGAGGCGATTTGAATGCCGTGAAAAGCTTTTCGGTTTTTACGCCTGCACCGAGTGCACTTGCAAGCCATACCCAGTATTTTTTACCAACTTTTATCATCTCTTCAGCTCCCACGCAAGTATTGCGGCAGCAGCCGAAGCATTAAAGGATTCAGCTCTTCCGCTCATCGGGATAGTAACAAGTGTTCCGCAAGCGTTGATTGCTTCATCCGAAAGACCCGAGCCTTCATTTCCCACACAGCAGACAACTCCGCTCTCCATGGAGATTTTGCGGATATCCGTTGCAGTATTTCTCGGCACGGAAGCGAGAGTCTGCATCCCGAGAGCGTTTGCTTCTGCGAGAAGCTCCGGAAGATTATCGGCGGAGATAACGGGCATTCTCAAGGATGAGCCCATTGCCGCTCTTAATGCTTTCGGATTATAGATGTCACAGCCGCCGCTGACGATAAGGCCGTCAAGACCGAGAGCCTCGGCACTTCTGCACACAGCTCCGAGATTTGAAGGGTCCTGAAGATTCTCAAGGGCAATATATTTGCCCGATGGATTAAGCTGCATTTCGGTGTTATTTCTCATTGCACAGATACAGAAAACTCCCTGCGGATTTTCCGTGCCCGAAAGCTTTTGCGAAACCTCTGCGCTTATCTCATAGCATATGCCGCTTTTTGCGATTATGCTGTCTGTATATTCGGAATATTTCCAAAGAGCCTTTGCCGTAAAAAACGCCTGCTTTATTTCGATACCCGTCTGAACGGCATCGAAGCAAAGCCGTGCGCCCTCGAGAAAGAATTCCCCTGCCTCTTTGCGGAGTGAAGCACTTTCTCCAAGACGAACAGCGTGTTTTATTTTATCGTTGGTTCGTGCGGTTATCTTTTCCATTATCATTTTATTTGATACCTTTATATAGTATAAAAAACAAACAATCAGAGATGTAACATAAAAGCCACATCTCTGATACCGGTTGCTATGATTAGTTAAGAGCTGCCTTTGCCTTTTCGGTAAGAGCAGTGAATGCTGCAGGGTCAGCAACAGCGATTTCAGCAAGCATCTTGCGGTTGAGGCTGATATCAGCCTTCTTGAGACCGTTGATGAATGTTGAATAGTTCATGCCGTTTGCCTGGCAAGCTGCTGAAATACGGGTAATCCAAAGGCGACGGAAATCACGCTTCTTCTGCTTTCTGCCGATGTAAGCGTAGTTGCCGCTCTTCATAACTGCCTGCTTAGCAGTCTTGAAAAGAGTGCTCTTTGAGCCGTAGTAGCCCTTAGCCATCTTGAGTACTTTATTTCTTCTCTTACGAGTCATTATAGCGCCTTTAATACGAGCCATTTTTTATATCCTCCGCTAATCTTTAAGTTGTTTTACAAAGTTCCGATATTATTTATAAGGAACAAGACGCTTGATCTGCTTGCAGTTTGTTACGTCAGCAACAGTTGTCTTGCGAAGATTTCTCTTGCGCTTTGTGTTCTTCTTGTTGAGAATGTGTGACTTGTAAGCATGTGCACGCATGGGCTTGCCGTTCTTTGAAAGTTTGAAGCGCTTCTTTGCGCCGCTGTGTGTCTTAATTTTAGGCATGGTTATTTCCTCCTTAATAATTTACATTATAATTCGTGCTTTTTTATTTTCCGCTTTTCGGAGCCAGGAACATCAGCATCTGTCTGCCCTCAAGCTTTGCGGGCTTTTCAACCGAAGCACACTCCGCACAGGCTTCTGCACAGCGGTTCATGATAACCTGACCAAGCTCGGGATGAGCCATCTCACGGCCTCTGAAACGTATGGAAACCTTAACCTTGTTACCCGATGCAATGAACTTCTTTGCATGGTTAATCTTTGTATCGAAATCGTGTGTGTCGATGTTGAGAGAAAGTCTGATTTCTTTAATCTCAATGGTTTTCTGATTCTTCTTTGCTTCTTTCTCTTTCTTTGCCTTTTCAAATCGGAACTTGCCGTAGTCCATAACCTTACATACGGGGGGCTTTGCCATGGGAGCAATCTTAACAAGGTCAAGATTTCTGCTTTCGGCAATTTTGAGAGCCTCCGCTGCGGACATGATGCCGAGCTGCTCGCCGTCATCTGAAATAACTCTTATTTCTTTATCACGGATTTCCTCATTGATTTGCTGCTCTTGCTTGCTGATGTTGAAGCACCTCCTGAAAATAAATAAAAAAGCGAGGGCAGGAAAACCCCGACCTCGCATAAAATCAACGCTTTTCACGGGCACAAATGCCCGATTAAACAGAAGCTATTGACCGACGCGGGACTTCCCCGGAAGGTGAGAGCAAAACCTGCTCTGCTTTATTGTGCAAGTCATTCTAATACATAATCACGGATTTGTCAAGCGTTTTTTGCAAAATTATTTGATTTTGCTCAAAAACATTGCTCCTGCGGATATTGCAAGACCTGCTCCGATGAACAGAGCGGCTGTTATTCCGTTAAGAACTGCGCCTGCCGATGTGCAGTAAAGAGCCATGCAGGCAACAAATCCGAGTGCGCTGAGAATTATCTGGATTATTGAGCCAAGCTTCACTCCCGAGCCGATTGAACATGCTGCGGCAACGGATCTGAGCATGGAGTATGCCGTGCCGTCATGAACAATTGACGAGGGAAGCCTGTCGCATACGGCTTCTCTTCTTCTCTTAAAGAGTCTGCCTGCAACGGATGAGAGAATCTTGAAATTCTCCTGCGGCATACCGAAGCTCTTTGAAATAAGCTCTTCTGTTACGTTAACGTCGTTTGTGCGTACAAGCACCTGAATTCCGTTATTCTCAAGAGCCTTGAAATAGCCCGTGAGATTTTTGTCAACAGCATAGCTGACAACGAAAAGTGCGGCAATCTTACCTGCAACGGCAAGGTAGATGACCTTTCTGCCGCTGTGAGAATATCTTTCTTCAAGCGACTTTTCGGGAACCTCGATATTATGGTGAACAAGCATGTTTCTGTTGCCCAGAAGCACCTTCTGACCGTGAATTCTTGCCGCAATGCCGAGCTTATCCTCATAAACAAGCTCCTTGACGGGGGGAAGCAAATCCTGCCTGCCGTCAACAACCTGCTCAAAGCTTTCACGCATCGGACCGCCCGATTTGATAACCATAGCCGCCGCATAAAGAAGAACATCATCAATACGGATATTCTTGAAATCCTTCATGCCGTGCATTACGCAGCGTGAACGGTCAAAGATATCAGCCGAATCCATTACAACCGCATTGGCGCAGGCGGTTTTTTCCGCCGCATCAAGGCTGACTATCATCGTTCCCTCGGAATTAAGGGAGGCATTGGTAATTCTCATTAAAAATGCAGGAATAAACGACGAGAATATGGGAGCGCATACACAGAAAGTGCCTGCAAATGCGGAGAATGCCGTCATAACGCTCTGTGTGGTTATTCCTGCCGTTATTGCAACGATCACCGCTGCCGCAAAGGCTGACGGAATAAGAATTTTCACAAGCTTTTTCTCACCAGGATCAGCTTTTGAATTTTTAATAAAATCAGAGGGGAAGGAGAGCTTTGAAGAATAGAGAAGCTCTGCATTTCCCATCATAAGACCTCTGCCGAGTTCAAATATCTCGGATTCGTTTTCAATCGGATGCACCGCATACATATTATGCTCATATTTATAGGCGCATACCTCAAAATTGCCGAGAATTCTCTGCGCATCCATTTTATCGGCGATTTTTCCGATAAACACGGCAAAAATTGCCGCCGCAGAAAACACCGACGTTGCAGGTCCTTCGCTGCCGATTACCGCTGCAAGCGTACTCTGAAGCAGAGCAATGACTATTGCGAGGCTGACTGCCGTATCGCCCGTGATTCTTCGTTTCAAAATCCCCGTGATTCCGTCAACAAATTTAACATTATCTATTGCCGCTGCCGCTATGAGAAGCACGGAATTTATTACGTTGAGTGCTGATGACCCCGAAACAAAAAGCTCGGTTTCGATTGAAAGCTTTTCGGCAAGGAAGGGGATGATATTAATCACGATTGCGATAAATCCGACAATACCGACAAGCAACAGCCCCATTCCTGCTTTACGGCTGTTTTCGTTAAGCTGTGTATGTATGGCAGCACGCTCGGTAAGCGAGGAATACTCGTTCGCAACAGGTCTTGCCTCCTCCTGCTCAAGCTCCATGCGCCTTTCTTTTTTCCTGCGTGCCTTTTCTTCCTTTGCACGCTCCTCGGGAGGAGCTTCAAAATCCCCGCTGAACTCGGAATCAAGGTCAATTGCATTGACAAGCCTGAAGTTTTTCGCCTTCTGCTTGCGCTTTTCCCAAAGGCTCTCCTCAACATCGATATCCTTATCCTGCTCGGGAATTTCATCGTCGTCATCATCAAAGCCCGTAAGAACTATCTGACCTTCAACGTCATCACCGTTATATTCTTCTTTTTTATCTGCAGGACCGACCTTATCCATAACACGGGTCTTTCCTTCAAACGCTTCCTTTATATCCTCTGCAGCATGAACCCTCGGCATGGCTTCAAGACCGTTTTCTGTCTCGCCGCCCATTTTTTCTATAACTATTCCCGACCTGTCAACAGGACCGTCCTCCGGAAGCTCAACCTCTGCCGTATTCTCAAGCTGAATCTTTGAAAAGAAACGGGTTTTATAATCATTTTCGGTTATATGCTCTTCCTCTTCTTCGCCAAAGAAGCCCTTTATTTCAGAGGGCTTTTCATCAGCTGCCTTTTCTTCCGCAGGCTTTTCTTCCTTCTTCTCCGTCTCCTGCCATGCAAACATCGGTGGAGGGGGAGCAGGTATATCCTCGGGCACGATTACTGTTTCAAGCTCGAAAAGCTCGCTGTCAAAATCATCGATTACCTCCCCGGACTCAAAGAAGGTTTCCTGACCGTCCATTTCAAGGTCGGTTGACGATGAGGAAATATCCTGCATCTCTTCTTTTTCGGGTTTATCCTGCTTAAGAGGCTTGAGGGTAAACATACCCGTATCAAACTCACGGCTGAGAATTCTTTCAAAATCCTCGGCGGGAGTGGGTTCTTTTTTGGTTTTGGGAATATACTCCTCGCCGTTTGACTGAGCAATCAGTCTGTCGATATCGTCAAGCGACCAGGTTTTTGATGGCTCATCGGCTGATGAAATTTCTTCTGCCGCCTTTGATTTTTTAACCTCGGCAAGTATCGCATCAAGCTCGCTGTCGCCCGATTGGTTATTAAAATAATCGCTCAATTCATTCACCTACCTGTGTTTTGCAATTTCGTACATTAAAATTCCCGCCGCCACGGAGGCATTGAGAGAATTGATTTTTCCTTTCATCGGAAGGGAAACTATAAAGTCGCATTTATCCTTTACAAGTCTGCCCATTCCCTTGCCTTCCGAACCGACCACAAGCGCAACGCTGCCCGAATAATCCTGCTTATCCCAGCTTGTTCCGTCCATGTCGGCGCCGTAAATCCAGAAGCCCTTTTCCTTAAGCTCATCAATGGCGGAGGGGAGATTTGAAACCCTTGCAACGGGCACATATTCAACCGCACCTGCCGAAACCTTGCCTACCGCATAGGTCAGCGCAACGCCTCTTCTTTTGGGAATGATTATTCCGTGTGCACCGCAGGCATCGGCTGTTCTTATGATAGCTCCGAGATTATGAGGGTCCTCGATTTCGTCGCATATAATAACGAAAGGGTCTTCACCCTTTGATTTCGCATTTTCAATTATATCGTCAATCGAGGAATATTCATGCACCGCCGCCCATGCGGCAACACCCTGATGATTTTCGCCCTCACATATTTTATCGAGCTTTCTTTTATCCGTTTCCTTAACGACAATGCCTCTGTCACGGCACTGACCGATGATTTTGCCCACAGAGCCGCCTCTTTC
>CAZJOH010000057.1:0-15714 GCA_964547575.1 uncultured Clostridium sp. | reverse complement strand
ACACCCCCAAATTGAGGGACACTAAGTAATTGATTTATTATGTTTTTTGCGGGGTACGTTATTGAGTGCTTCAAGCTCCCGCTGAATTATCCCCGTTGCATTGCTTGAATATATTAGCATACATTAATCAAAAAATCAAGACTTTATTTTAATTTTTATTTCAGTTGAGCTGTTTATGTTTAAATGCAAATTTGAGAGCAGGTATAATCCATCCCCTGAGCATTCTCTTCGTTTTCACGCAGTTTTTCTTTTATTATTTTCTTCCGCATTCATTTTAAGATATTTGATTCTGAAATCAATAAAGTCATCCGTTTTCCCTGCGAAGAAAAGCACAATTGTGCATGCTGTTATACCGATAATTGCAGGAATCAAATAAACACTTCTCCATTCAGATGCTTCGTGCATAAGAAGTCTTTTTAAAAGCTTTTCAGGAGATATTTCTTTTTTATATTCACCCTTGTTTCATTTCGTTTTCAATCCAAGCCATAAGAAGATTAACAATCTTTTCTTGCTGAGCCTCATTGAGTTTTGTTCCGAGAGGAACTTTATACCATTTATTAAGGCAGCCTCTGCAACAGCAGGCACAGGCGTGCTGTGCTTTAAAAACAGGATGACCTTTCATGGGTGTCTGTTTGCCGTCATTCGGAATCAATTCGGGAGCAAGCCTCCGATCGATAAAATCAGCTGCATGTTTTCTGATTGTTTCAATCCCCTTTTCCTCTATATACTTCTTATCCGAATCATCAAGACGGAAAGACGAGCGAAAAGACGATTTATTCAAATTATCCAAAGCTTGCTTAACAGTCATAACCTTCTCCATATATTTTCTTTTCAAAAATTATAGCACGGCACAATTAAAACATCAAGGATTTACTTGACGATTAATTAATCAATGTTATATAATTGTATAAAAATTATGGAACGGAGATTATTTATGGATAAATTTGCAAGATTCAGATACCAACCGTGCATCCCTCTTGGTGAAGACGGAAGATGCGTTACCGCATCAAAAAAACACATCTCGCTTTCAAGAAAAGCCGCAGCAGAAGGAATGGTTCTTCTGAAAAACGAATGCAATGCACTCCCACTTGTCAGAGGTGAAAAGATTGCACTTTTCGGAAAAGCAACCATCGAATATATAAAAGGCGGCGGCGGAAGCGGCGATGTTCACTGCCCTTATATCCGAAATATCTATGAAGGCTTTAAAGAAAAAGAACACGAAGGCAAAATTTCTGTTTATATGCCTCTTGTTGAATTCTACAAGGATTATGTCGAAAAAGAAAGCGTGAATGTTCTTACTCAGGAACAGATTAACGCAAGATGGGACATAGTAAACAACATGGAATTCTGCACAAAGCGTGATGATATGACTTATGACACCTTTGCTGCAATGCACGTTAAAGAAGCTGAAGTTCCTGATGAGCTTATCAAGACATCCGCTGATTGGGCTGATACAGCAATAATTACATTAAGCCGTTTTTCTGCAGAAGGTGTTGACCGCAGGCCTCAGGGCGGTGACTATTATATTTCAGAACTTGAAAAAGACCTGATTGACAAAGCATGTACACTTTTCAAAAAAGTAATAATTGTTATCAATTCAGGTGCAACGATTGACTGCGAATATTTCGCTGAAAATGATAAAATTCAGGCTGTTCTCATGTCATGGCAGGGCGGCATGGAGGGCGGTGCGGCAATTGCCGATGTTCTCTGCGGAGATGTAAACCCCTCGGGCAAGCTCGCTGATACAATAACAAAATCATATGATTATTATCCCTGCAAAGATGAGTTTTGGGAAAGCTTTTTAAAGATTGATTACAGCGACGATATATATGTCGGATACCGTTATTTTGAAACAATTCCCGGTGCAAAAGAGCATGTAAGATACCCCTTCGGTTTCGGTCTTTCATATACCGAGTTTGAAATCAGCGGCAGAGTATGCTGCGAAAGCGAGGAAAAAATTATAGCAGTTGCCAATGTTAAAAATATCGGCAAAACAGCAGGTAAAGAAGTTGTTCAGCTTTATTACAGCGCACCGCAGGGACTTCTCGGCAAGCCATCAAAGGAACTTGCCGCATTCAAAAAAACCAAGCTCCTTTCCCCCGGTGAATCAGAAACGGTTGTTATGAGCTTTGATGTTAACGATATGGCAAGCTTTGACGACCTCGGTAAAATTAAAAAATCCGCTTATGTTCTCGAAAAAGGCAATTATGAATTTTATATCGGCACTTCCGTCAGAGAATTAAAGAAACTTGAATATGAATATACTGTTGCTGATAATACCGTTGTACAGCAGCTAAATAATTGGTGCAAACCCTTTAAGCTTGAAAAGAGAATGCTTTCTGACGGCAGCTTTGAGGCTTTGCCTATGGGCGAAGAAAGCTATTTCTACGGCAAGAACATTCCGACTGAGGCAAAAGCTCCCGAAAATCTCGTTAAATTCGGCAAGGTCGGAGAAGAAATAACTCTTGACGAATTTGTTGCACAGTTTACTCTTGATGAACTTATGTATTTTGTCGGCGGACAAAAAACAACAGGTGTTTGCAACACAGGTTCATTCGGCGGTATAGAAAGACTTGATATCCCCTATTTCCCCACAGCTGACGGTCCTGCAGGTTTAAGACTTGAACCTTCAACGGGTATTCCCACAACGGCATGGCCCTGCGCAACTCTGCTTGCATGCTGCTGGGATCCCGAGCTTCTTTATGAAGTAGGTGCCGCAGGCGGTGCAGAGCTTCGAGAAAACAATCTTGCAATATGGCTCGCTCCTGCTCTTAACATTCACAGAGATCCCCTTTGCGGCAGAAACTTTGAATATTATTCGGAAGACCCACTTGTTGCAGGTAAATCCGCTTCGGCGGCAATCAGAGGAATTCAGTCACAGAAAGCAGCAGTTTCAATGAAACATTTTGCTTGTAACAACAAGGAAGCAAATCGCTACGATATAGACTCAAGAATTTCCGAAAGAGCTCTCCGTGAAATTTATCTTAAGGGATTTGAAATTGCCGTTAAAGAGGCTGATCCCTGGACTGTTATGTCATCATACAACAGAATCAACGGTCAGCATACATCGGAAAGCTATGAACTCCTCACATGCATTCTCAGAAACGAATGGGGCTTCAAGGGCATGGTTGTTACTGACTGGGGCGTTAAAAATGACCCCGTCAAGGAAGTCAAAGCAGGCAATGACATGAAGATGCATTGCGGATATCCCGATGAACTTAAGGCGGCATACGATAAAGGCGAGCTTACAAGAGCAGACCTTGAACTTTGTGTTAAGCGAATTCTTGAAATGTTCTTCAAGCTTATTTAAGGAATGATACAATGAGTGTTAAAAACGATATTTTCATTAAAGACAGAGCTGACCCTTTTATAACAAAAGGCAGCGACGGTTATTATTATTTCACGGCATCTTTTCCTATGTACGGCAAAAATGACCCTGAGGGCTATGACCGAATTATCTTGCGCCGTGCAAAAACGATAAACGAGCTTGCAAATGCCGAAGAAAAAATCATCTGGGATGAAAAGGATTCGAAATTATCATTCCGTTTTATCTGGGCTCCCGAAATTCATGAAATAAACGGAAAATGGTATGTTTTGTTTGCGGCAAGTGCAAGCGAAAACAATGTTTGGGATATTGACTGCCATATAATTATGTGCTCGGGTAACGACCCGTATAATGATTTCTGGATTGACAAAGGCAAATTTACAGCTTGCGAAAATGACAATTTTTCTTTCAGAGGATTTTCGCTTGACATGACTCATTTTGAATGCTGTGGCAAGCATTATGTTGCATGGGCTCAAAAAGGCGGAAATTCCAATGTATATCTTGCAACAATCAATCCCGATGAACCGTGGAAAACAACTTGTCCTGCAATGCTGCTTACAAAACCCGAATATGACTGGGAGAGGATTAAAATTCCGGTTAATGAAGGTCCTGCAGCAATGATTCATGACGGTAAAATCTTCCTTGCATTTTCCGCCTCTGCAACAGGACCCGAATACTGTCTCGGACTTATGTATGCAGATGAAAAAGCGGACCTTACCGATATCAACAATTGGACAAAGCTTGATAAACCTCTGCTTACCTCCGATGATCTTATCGGTGAATACGGTCCCGGTCATAATTCATTTGTAAAAGACGAAAACGGCGACTGGATATTTGTTTATCATTCAAGAGATGATATATGTTACGGCGGAAAATGCGGATATTCAGATCACGACCCGCTCTATGACCCATGCAGAAGCGCAAGAATACGCAAAGTAATATGGGATAAAAACGGATTTCCGATTCTTAATTCTTAATGCATAACAACATCCCCGTCGGCTATTTAGCCGACGGGGATGTTGTTGTTTATTTAATTAAAAAACTTTATTATAAAGATTAAAGAGAACAACAATCTTTTCAAATACATTATTAACGGAAACACCGATTTTCTTAAGACCTGCAAGGAAGATATTGGTCTGGTTTTCCTGAACCTGAACCGTTCCGAAATTCTTGGTAAGGAATTCAGTTCTGACCGTTGAGAAATCATAAACTTCCTTAACGGCTTGCTTATAAGCAGCCTTAATCTGATCTATATCATAAGTTTCAAAAATATTCCAGCGGATTGCATTCATAACTGCAGAACCCATGTTTGCATCAGCATAAGTTGCAAGCATCACATTGGTTGCATCAACTGCGGATTTTATTTCACTATCCCATACTCTCTTTACAGCGGCAACGAAATCTTCCTTCTTGCAAAGTGCATTGAAGATATGAGGGAATTCATCAACATCCCATGAACCGAAAACAGTATTTCTGTACTGTCTGCCGAAGCAAACTGTGAATTCATTGGGATTTGTATAATCGCATCCGAAGCGACCGCTGCTGTTATTTGCAAAACAAATGTCAAAATCCCATACAGGACCTGCATAAAGCTTTTCACCTGCGGGCTTATAGAAATATGTGCTTGTAAGACCGCAATCCTGATTTGATGCCCATTCGTTAATAGCATAGAACTTCGCAAGCGAATCCAAATCAGCAAGCTCTGTATAATATTCGCCGGAGCTGTTCTTGCCGCTATCCGAATAAACAGCATCTTCAAATCTCTGATAATAATCGCTGATATATTCAATCTGTGACTTTGATGCATATTCGGGAGATTTCATTGTAACAGGCTGGCTTCTTGAAGTTACAAAGCCGCTGATTTCACCGATATATCTGTTGGCAAGCTCCATTTCGAGTATATAACCGCCGCTAATGTCTACATTTTCTGTTTCGGGTACATCAACCCATTTCTTAGTACCCTGGAGAAGTCCTGCCCAAGTACCGTAAACGCCATTCTTTGCAAGAGTATCCATATCAAAATCTTCACCGTAATTTTCAATACAGATTTCTTCGTTTACATCATCAAGGTTGTCAATATCAACTCTTGTTTCATCAACCTCAACTCTTGTTGTAAGGAGATATGCGCCCTGATATTCATTGTTGATATAAACATCGCAGGCAACAAAAAGCGGTGTGTAGGGCATCCCTGCTTCATTTGCGGCATAATAAGCTGCAACGTTTCTTGCAAGAGATTCATCACTGTGATTAGCAATAAGGCTCCATTTCTTGCTCTTACCCATATCAAAAAGGTTTGCCTTTTTATCGAGTTTGATATTATAGGGCTTCTTTTCCATTTCCCATGTAGAGTTACCTCTGCCCTTGATATATTCAAGAACGCCCTTATATTCGGCAGATGCACCGTCAGCGTTAACAATGGTAATGTTGCCTTCTTCTTTATAGTCTTTATCAGCATGAACAGCATCAAGATTTCCCGATTCTGTTTCAATAAAGATTGAAGCAACGGTTGATTCATTAATAATCACAACTTTGAAGCTTTCACTGCCGCAGGTAAGAGTTATTTCACTCTTGCCGTTCAGAACATTTGTGACTTCACCGTTAACCAGCTTTGTTGCTTCTGCGAAAACATCAGCATCTGCTTCATAACAGATTTTTGCGTTTGCAAGGTCAATGGCTGAAGGCACAAAAAGATAATATGTACCGTCGATTTCATACCATTCTGTTTTAATCGCTGCACCGTTGCCTTTACCGGCTTCTGCTTCAAGCTCGGCAACAGATTCAATTGAAAATGACGAAATTGCTGAATCATCTGCCGCCCAAGCAGCAACAGAAAGACATGAAAGCGATATAATAATTGCCAAAATAACTGCAATAAATTTTTTCATAATTTTCCCTCACTTATATATTACAACTGTTATTATTTCATAATAATTTCAATCAGTTTATTATGAATGAATTCTTTTCTGTTTTCTGCGGTTTCTTTACCGTCACCCTTTACGGAGAAATAAATTTTAAGCTTAGGTTCGGTACCCGAAGGTCTTACGGCAGTCCATGAACCGTCCTTAAAATCAAAGCGGAGAACGTTTTCCTTGGGAAGATCATCTATTCCCTTGTAATAATCAAGAAGAACATCAAGATCATCAAAAAGAGTTTCGCCGGTTTCACGGAGATCTTTCATAGCGTTTTGAATCTTCTCAGCGCCTTCCTTACCCTTAAGAACTATTGTTTCAAGGCAATCATAATAGTAACCGTATTCGGCATAAATACCGTTCATTGCGTCAACAAGAGTCATGCCCTTATTTTTATAATACGATGCCATTTCAGCAATAAGCATTGCAGCAGATACGGCATCCTTATCTCTTGCATGAGTACCCGCAAGATAGCCGTAGCTTTCTTCATAACCAAAGAGGAAGGTGTTTTCTCCGCTTTCCTCCCAAATGCAGATTTTTTCGCCGATATACTTAAAACCCGTAAGAGTCTGAACGGATTTTGCGCCGTGTTTTTCAGCAATTGCAGCACCAAGACCGCTTGTAACGATTGTTTTAACAACAGCGGCATTTGCAGGCATGGAATCCTTTCTGAATTTGAGAACAAAATCAACAAGCAAAGCACCTGTCTGATTACCGGTAAGAAGCGTGTATGCACCGTTATGGAGAACACCTACACCGATTCTGTCACAGTCGGGGTCAGTTCCGATAACGATATCTGCGCCTTCGCTTTCGGCCTGCTTCAAAGCAAGCGTAAGAGCATCCTTTTCTTCGGGGTTGGGTGAACGGACTGTGGAGAAATTGCCATCGGGAAGCTCCTGCTCTTTTACAATTGAAACATTCTTACCTTCAAGAATACGGCGAACAGGAATATTGCCCGTACCGTGAAGAGCTGTATAGATAATCTTAAGATCCGATTTTTCATTGTAAAGGCTCTGCTTTTTAACCTCTGCAAGGAATGCATCAAGCGTTTCATCGCCAATCATAACAAGTCTGCCGTCTTTTTCAGCAACTTCAAGAGAAGCAGAAGGAATATTCTTAAGGTCTGTAACAGCGTTTACATATTCGATAACCTTATCGGCATACTGCGGAACAAGCTGGCATCCCTTTGCATCATAAACCTTATAGCCGTTATACTCCTTTGGATTATGGCTTGCGGTGATAACAATACCTGCAGTGCAGTTATGATATCTTACCGCAAAAGAAAGAACGGGAGTGGGCATAAGCGTTTTGAAAAGATAAACCTTAATGCCTGCCTCGCAAAGAACACCTGCAGCAGTCTTTGCGAATTCAGCAGAGTTATTTCTTGAATCAAAAGCAATTGCAACGGACTTTTCACCGTCAAATTCTGCATTGAGATAATCAGCAAGACCTTTGGTAGCCTTTGAAACAGTATATTTATTCATTCTGTTTGCACCTGCGCCCATAATTCCACGCAGACCGCCCGTGCCGAACTCAAGTTCTTTATAAAATCTGTCTTCAAGCTCAGCTTTGTCTGTTATGCTTTCAAGTTCCTTTTTAGTTTCTTCATCAAAAGTTAGCCAGTATTCATAGTTATTCATATTAAACACTCCTTTATATTTCTTTTCCGAGAGTAATTATTTCAAACGGTGAATATTCAACCGTATCGGTTTTTCCGATTTCATCCTCAAGCATATTGAGAACAGAGAATGTTTCGGGAAGCTTTATAACCCCCCTTTCTCCGTTCTGTTCACAAAGGCGGATGATAATTTGTTTTCCGTCTTCGGAAAGCTTGACCGATTGAAGCCAGAGTTTGCCGAAATCCGGAAGATTTGATATTACATCCGCTTTTACGAGAGGAACATTATACTCAAACGCTTTACTATTCAATTCTGCCGAAGCATAATCACCGCTATGAGGATAAATCATATAGCAAAAATCATGCAAGCCCATATCAGATGTCGGGTCGGGTCTTATGGTTGAACGCAGAAGCGAAAGAGCCATAACATTATTTTCTGCGGAAACGCCGTATTTGCCTTCATTTATAAGTGCGACGCCCCCGCCCTGCTCTGCCATATCACACCATTTATGGTGGCATACTTCAAACCGAGCCTGCTGCCATGAGGTGTTACGATGAGTTTCTCTGCGGATAACGCCTGCCGATGTATCACAGACAAGCTCACGGCTGAGAACATTGCAGCCGTATTCAGCTTTTACAAGCTTATGCTTTTCGTGCCAGTCAACATTGTTTTCAATTTCAATACCCCTTGAATCGGCAAAGAAACGGATTATCATGCGCCATATGCTTTTATCGGTTGAGAATGTAACAGAGAACTCCGCACAGCCGGATTTTATTCCGGTAAATTCAAGAGGTCTGTCAATATTTAAATCGCAGGGTCTGTCCTTATAATTCGGAAGAATATCCCATGCATCATAGTTGCCGGGGGTATCGTGATACATTTTAAGCTTATTGAAATCGCCCTTTACCCATTCACGGCAAAGCTCCTTATCATAAAGAGAAATAAAGCTGCCGTCGGGTGCTATCTCTGCTGAATAATAAGGCGTTTCGATTTTATTGCCGTTAACGGATAATTCATCGTTATTATTGCAAAGATATATTTCGCCGCTTGAAAGTGCACTCATATCGGGTTTAACAAAATTACCCTTGATGCCTTTACGGATTATAGCACCGTTTTCATCGGAAATAAAAGCAATATTGTTACGCTTGAAATTGAGCGTATTGAAATATTTATCTCCGCCGCCGATTATCTCGGTTAATTCCTTTTCAATCTGCTCATAATCAGCTATTGCATCACGGTAAACGGGAGTAATGTGACTTCCCGGAAGAATATCGTGAAATTGATTAATCATCAGCTTTTTATAGCATTCTCTGATTTTTTCGGCGGGATATTCTTTGCCGTTTTTCATACGAAGAACACTTAGCAATTCCGCATCACGGAGCATAAATTCAAGCTTGCGGTTATAAGCTTTAAGCTTTGATTTGGTAGTGAATGTTCCTCTGTGCATTTCAAGATAAAGCTCGCCGTCCCATGTTGCAAGCTTATCATTGCCATCAAAATTCTTTGAGAGGAACTCTTTTGCTGTTGTATGCTCGGTTTCAGGCATTACGGTAAGCTTTTCAAAACGGTGCATAAGCTCAACCATTTCTTCGGTTGCACCGCTTCCGCCGTCACCGTAGCCGAACATCTGGAGGGTTTGACCGCCTTCGTTTTTATCCTGATAAGCATCCCAGTTTTCCTGAATCTGCGAAGGCATGTTCCATGAGATAAAATGAGTGGGAGGTACACATGCATAAACCTCTGAGCCGTCAATTCCCTTCCATATAAAATTATTATGAGGAAATCTGTTGGTATCATTCCATGTTGACATTTTATTGGAAACAAAATAGTCAACACCGCTCTTTTTGAGAATCTGCGGTAAAATCCAGCTGTTACCGAAAACATCAGGAAGCCAGCAGTTATTAACGGTCATACCGAACTTTTCCCTGAAATAGCTCTGACCGTAAAGACACTGACGAATCAGGCTTTCACACGAAGGAACATTGCAGTCAGGCTCAACGTACATTGCACCAACGGGTTCAAATCTGCCCTCTGCAATGCGTTTTTTCAGCTCGTCAAACATCTCGGGATAATACTTTTCAACAGTTTCATATGTATACGCCTGAGTATGTGCATACTTGAAATCGGGATATTTATCCATAAGACGGAGCTGGATAAGAACCGTTCTCAGATTCTTCTGTACCGCATGGATTCTTCGCCAGTAATATGCAATATCAAGGTGAGAATGAGCAATAAGTGCAACCTTTCCGGTACCTTTATAATCCTTATTGGAGAAAATATTATCATCGATATATTTTGATGCCGCAATAACATCTTCATCACGAACATCATCAAAATCAATGAGATTAAGAGCAGAATCAAGCTCACGGTTAATCAATGCAGCAAAATCCTCGTTGAAAACCTCGCTCATTGCAACATCACGAAGGAGTTCAATATCATAAACAAGCGACTGAACAGCTTCATTGACTACAGAAATATATCCGCCCTCAAAAATCTGCCTGCATCCTCTTACGCTTAAGCTTTCCGGATTTCTTTCATCATCGGGCTTTGAGCGATTATAGCCCATTATTTCAAAATGCAGGTGTTTATCCGTAACATAATCAGAAAGATTGAATCTTTCACGGTTGGGATCAATACCGCCTGCATAAACGCCGTTGACCTTAACAATCATTTCGGCAGCGGTTTTAAGAGAAAAGCAGTATTTCTTGCCTATAAGATGCTCGGGAATATCATAATCTGCTTCAATAAACGCCGTTCCGTCAGGTGTAAAATACATATCACCCTTTTTGAGCGGTTTCGGCTCTCGGTCATAAAATTCAAAATTCATTTCCGAAACCTGACGGGCTTCTTTGATTTTAAAAGTATCAATTTCATGCTTTTCTTTATAGATATATCTTTTCAGCCATCCGAAGCGCAAATCAACCCATTCCTCGGGACGCATGCTTCGTCTGACAACCTTAATATGAGCCATTCAATTCACCTCACACATCCTGAAAATAAGGTTTTTTGCGAATTCCGATAACCTTGACAGCTTCACCAAGGTCAATCTTAACTCTTTCTTCAATCCATTTAAGACAGCGGTCAAGAATAAGACATTTTGAACATTCGCCTTGAAGAAGAACCGTTACTTCGTCTTTTTCCTGCTTAACAAAGGTTATTTCGCCGCCATCGCCCTGAAGGCGTTCACGGATATAACCGTTGATATATTCTTCCATTATAACACCTCACGAAATTACTCTATGTTAGATTATATCATTATAAAATAACAGTATCAACCGTAAATATGAAAAAAGTTACATTTTTTTAAATAAAAGCTTTTATTAAGAGGCATGATATGTTAAAATTAATTATATCTTTTTATGAGGTGTAAAAAATGTTTGTTGTAACAAGCAATCAGATGTATAAAGCGGAATGCAATGCTGTAAAAAGAGGAATTTCATTTCCGCAGCTTATGGAAAATGCAGGTCAGGCCTGTGCAAGAATAATAAAGAAGCATTTCTGCATCAGCAAGGAAAATCCGAGAAAGGTTCTTGTTTTATGCGGAAAAGGCAAAAACGGCGGTGACGGCTTTGTTATTGCCCGTTCAATGTGGGAATACGGCTGTGATGTAACGGTTATGCTTGCCTGCGGAGAACCTAAAGCGCAGGATGCAATTGATATGTATTCACTCGTCGAAACAGCAGGAATTGACATAATTAAATATGATAATAATCTCACCCTTCTTAAGTCATATATTGAAAATGCAGAGATTATAGTTGAAGCAATATTCGGAACAGGCTTTTCAGGCTCACTTAATCATTCGTTAAGCGTCCTTGCTCAGGCTGTTAATGCTTCAAAAGCTCCCGTTGTTTCAATTGATGTACCTGCCGGTGCAGACTGCGACAGCGCAACAGTGCAGGGAACGGTTTTCAAAGCCGACACAACAATTGCAATCTCCGCATATAAGCCCATTCACATTATGAAGCCGTGCAATAAATATTGCGGAAGAACGGTTATTGCCGATATCGGAATAACGAAAGAGGATTTCAGAAATATTGACAGCGTTACGTGCTTCACCTTGAATGCGCAGGAAATAAAAAACATGCTTCCGAAGAGAAAGCCCGTTTCAAACAAAGGCACTTACGGTCATGCACTCTGCATTTGCGGAAGCATGAAAATGACGGGTGCAGCTTATCTTGCCGTCGGCGGTGCATTGAGATGCGGAACGGGACTGGTTACCGCTGCATTCCCGCAGAGTGCATATGCAGCAATTGCACCGAAGCTTGTTGAGCCTCTTTTATTGCCTCTTGAATCAAACTTTGAAGGTACATTCGCATTTTCGGCAAAAGCAGGAATATCCGAAGCTGTCAAAAGAGCAAGTGCAGTTCTTATAGGCTGCGGAATAGGCTTCAATAAAGATACTACACATCTTGTTCATTCGCTTGTTAAAGAAATAAATAAACCTATGATAATTGATGCAGACGGAATAAATGCGCTGAGCACAAATATAGATATATTGAAAGATGCTCAGGCACCTGTTATATTAACTCCGCATCCCGGTGAAATGAGTCGTATATGCGAAAAAAGCATCGGCGAAATAGTTAAAAATCCGATTGTTACGGCTTATGAATTCGCAAAAAAGCACCGGGTTACAGTTGTTCTCAAGGGTGCAAACACAATAGTTTGCAGCCATGACCGAAACGAAATTTATGTTAATTCAACGGGTAATTCAGGTCTTGCAAGAGGCGGAAGCGGCGACTTGCTTGCCGGAATGACAGTTTCATTCCTTGCACAGGGAATGTCACCCTTTGATGCCTCCGTGTGCGCCGTATATCTCCACGGATTATGCGCTGATATTGTTGCAGAAAAGACTTCCATGCGAGGTATGCTGCCCACAGATGTTCTGAACCACCTGCCTGAGCTTTTTTCAAAATTTGAATAGCAGGTGATTTTTTGAAAAAGTTTTTCGCTGTAATTACTGTCCTCATTCTTATTTTTACGGCAGGATGTCAGAAAGAAAATGTTAAAATCAAAAAAAATGCAACTCCTCCGTCGGTTTATTCGGCAACTCTTGATGCCGAATTCGGAGAAGCAAAAATGACCGCAAGATTAACAAGACATTCCGCTCAAAAGTATGAAATTCAGATGTTATCTCCTGAAATAATGTCTCCTCTTAACCTTGTTTACGAAAACGGGGTCTGCACTGTTACATACGACGGTTTGACATTTGAAACAGATCTGAAAAGATTTCCGCAGGCAGAATTCGGTGCATTGCTTGTTCAGGGATTGATTGATATATCAAACAATGTTGTTACTGTCAGCACAGATTCAGAAGGGAATGTGATTTATAAAGGTCCAAGTGATTACGGCGACTTTTCTTTGATTCAGGATTCCGAAACGGGACTCTGGAAGGAATTTACAATTAACGGAGCTTCTCTTCAAGTTACCTTTTCCGACTATGAATATTAAATAAGGAATGATATAAATGACCTATTCAAAGTGTTTTCCTGCATGGGGACCTTACGGCAAGAAATATATGGGTATTTCTCGGATTGCAGAGCATTCATTTGCAAAAGGAGTACGTTTTGACGTAACAGTTGCCCCTGCAATTTTCGGAGGCGATATTAAAGTTCCAAATGCAACCCTACCTTCCGGCTGCCATCCGTGGAGATGCAGTCCCGATTATTCTGTTTTCACATACAGATATGACCTTGAATGGAAAGATAAGGTTTATGCCGAAGTTTCTTATGTACAACTTAACAATGAAAGCACTCTGATTAGAACGGAATTGGTAAATAACTCTGAACTGATTCAGAACTGTGTTATCAACTTTTTTGAATCAATAGAATATCCCTTCCCCTCTTATTGCAAGCTTACACTGCCTGAAAAATCTTCGTTCAAAAAAGCAATTGAATATGACAGCTACAGCTATGCGATCACAAGACCCTGGGATGAGGAAAACGCTGACGGATACAAAAAAGGAGAATTTGCCGATCACCGCTTTGTCGGCGGCTTCGGACTTGGTGACAGGGCAGGAAAATGGCATATGCCCCACAGATATTTGCCTCCGTTCGGCTGCGAAAAAGGCGATACGGTTACTCTTACAATTGAAAATAAAACGGAATATAATAACGCTGTACTCGCCGTAAGATACAGAACATCGGGAATAAAATACGAGCAAGGTAAAATGGTTGGTGTTAATGTAACAACAGGTGATACGGTTGCATCGTTTATATTGAATAATAATATTCAGCTTGATTTTGAACCGACCGACGAACCAAAAATCATCCGCTTTGATATCGGACACATCAACGCAGAGGATTTTACAGTAAGCCTTGATGCAATCGGTACGGGCGGAATTGAATTCGACTTTTTCTGCATCTGCGAAAAAGAAGATTCGGATAAAATCAAAGCGGAAATGACCGGCTATGATTTCACACCTGAAATCAACACCGTTAAATGCGAAAAAGGTTATATAACCTCATGCAAATACAAGGATGTTGACGGCACTTTTATTCTTCGCACATTCAATGACAACACACGTTTCCGTGAAATCGAAACGGGTGCGCTTGAGGACTGCATGACAGCAAGACTTTCAAACTCCGACGTTACATTTGATGATGTAACGGAAAGCTTTACGGGTGCATTCTCAAGGAAACACAGCGATGACGGATTTTTCCGCAACTCAATAATTCACACAATTTTTGTTAAGCCTCACTCAAACCATATTGAATATGCCGTAATTTCAAATGGCAAAACAGAATATAAATCTGCCGATGAATACGAAAAAATCTATATTGAACAACTTAAAGAGGCTCCGAAAACAAAACTGAATAAAGACGGTAAGAAATATGAATTAAGCAATGATATTCTGAAAGCTACAGTTATGACCAACGCCGTTTATCCTATTTATAAGCACGGAAAATATATTATTCACCATACTCCCGGAAAACGCTGGGACTGCCTTTACACATGGGATTCAGGCTTTATCGGACTCGGCATGATTGATTATTCGGAAATGTTTTCAAGATACAGCCTTGATACATATCTGAGCGATGAAACCAACCCTGATTATGCTTTCCTGCATCACGGCTCACCCGTTCCCGTGCAGATGTATCAGTGGCTTGAGCTTCTCAAACGCAACAATGATAAATCCGAACTTCTTGCACTTTATCCGAGAGTTAAGCTTTATTATGACTTCCTTGCAGGCAAAGTAAGAGGTTCAACAACAGCCAAATTAAAGAGCGGTCTTACAACAACTTATGACTATTTCTATTCAACAAGCGGTATGGATGACTATCCTGCCCAGGTTGCAATGATGGACAGAAATATAAGAGATACAACCGCTCCCGTTATTTCAACCTCCCAGCTTATCAGATGCGGAAAAATCCTGAAAATGGTTGCTGAAAAGCTTGGTCTTACAAAAGATTCGAAAACATATTCCGAGGATATCGAAAAGCTTACCGACGCACTCAATAAATATTCATGGGATAAATACAGCGGATATTACAGCTATGTTCTTCACGATAAAGACTATAATCCCACCGGATTTATGCTAACGGAAAACGGTGAAAACCTCAACAAGGGTCTTGACGGTATTTACCCCATTATTGCAGGCGTATGTAATGAAGAACAGCAAAAAGCAATCCTTGGTCATCTCAGAAACGAAAAAGAGATGCTTTCACCCTACGGAATAAGTGCGGTTGATATGACAGCAGGATACTTTATGGTAAACGGCTATTGGAACGGAAATGTATGGTTTCCGCATCAATGGTTTATCTGGAAATCCATGCTCGATATCGGTGAATGCGATTTTGCTTATAAAATCGCACAGCTTGCACTTGATATATGGAAACGTGAGGTCGACTATTCATATTACACC
>CAZJOH010000056.1:0-15949 GCA_964547575.1 uncultured Clostridium sp. | reverse complement strand
CAGGCAGATTAATAATAACATTGTTATCCGGTGAGGGTTCAAGCACATCAAGAACTGCATTGCAAACCTCAAGAGCATATTCAGGCTCTGTTCCGGTAAAGCTTTCGGGCGAATATTCAAAACGGAAATTGCCTTCATATTCACTTGCAAGCTTTTTGACAAGCTTTGCACCGTCAACAGCAATTTTCTTTATTTCATCCTTTGACTTTCCGAAAACCTGCTCACGCTGAGCAACACTTACTGAATTATAGAAATGAATTATTGCACTCGGCGCACCCTTGCAGGCATCAAATGTTTTGCGAATGATATGCTCTCTGCATTGGGTAAGCACCTGAACCGTAACATCATCGGGAATCATGTTGTTATCAATAAGTGTACGGAGGAATTCATATTCCGTTTCAGATGCAGCAGGAAAACCCACTTCGATTTCTTTGAATCCGACTTCTAAAAGGAGCTTGTAAAATTCAAGCTTTTCTTCAAGGCTCATGGGAATAACAAGACTCTGATTTCCGTCACGCATATCAACGCTGCACCAAGCAGGAGCTTTTTCAATATGGTCCTTATTGACCCATTTATTATATTTTTTATCTACAGGATAATAACCCACATGATATTTGGTTGAATCCATCATTTTATTACCTCCGCAACTGTATCAATTTCAACAAGAACATTCTTTGGAAGTTCCTTTACGGCAACACATGATCGTGCAGGCTTACCTGTAAAATATTTACCGTAAACCTCATTAAACGCAGCAAAGTCACTCATATCTTTAAGGAAACAGACGGTTTTCACAACCTTATCGAGGTTACTGCCTGATGCTTCAAGAACAGCCGCAATGTTTTTGCAAACCTGTTCGGTCTGTTCCGAAATTGTTGCCGCCTCAACATTTCCACTTTCGGGATTAATCGCTATCTGTCCCGATGTAAAAACAAGCCCGCCCGTAACAATTGCCTGCGAATACGGTCCGATTGCATCGGGTGCATTTTTTGTATATACAACATTCATAATAAATCTCCTTTACTCAACTATTTTAAAGCCTTCGCTCGTAAGTGCCTGCTTGATTTCAAGCACATGGTCATAATTTCGTGTTTCCATTACGATTCGCAGGTAGCATCCGTTAACGCTTTCGGTACTGCCGGCTCTTTCGTGATGAACGCTTGTTACATTGCCGCCGCAGTCTGCAATAATTCTTGAAACATCTTTCAGCTGACCTGGCTTATCGATAAGTTCAAGCAACAGACTTGATGATCTGCCCGATTTCATAAGACCACGTTTAATTACTCTTGAAAGGCTTGTAACGTCTATGTTGCCGCCCGAAACAAGACTTACAACCTTTTTCCCCTGAATCGGAAATTTATCAAACATCGCTGCCGCTACTGAAACGGCGCCTGCTCCTTCGGCAATCATCTTTTGTTTTTCAATCAGTTCAAGTATTGCACCGGAAATTTCATCTTCGGTAACAAGAGCAATATCATCAACATACTTGTTAATCAATTCAAATGTGTGCTCTCCCGGCTGCTTAACAGCAATACCGTCCGCTATGGTTGAAACAGCATCAAGGCACTCAATTTTTCCGCTCTTAACAGAATTAAACATGCTTGGAGCTCCCGCAGCTTGAACACCGTAAACCTTTATTGACGGGCGAATGGATTTCAGTGCATATGCTACACCCGAAATCAGTCCGCCGCCGCCAACAGGAACAATAACTGCATCAACATCATCAAGGTCACTTGCAATTTCAAGACCTATGGTACCCTGCCCTGCAATTACGGCTTCATCATCAAACGGATGAACAAAGGTATAACCCATTTCTTCTTTTAATTGCAGAGCTTTTGCGTATGCATCGTCATAACAGCCGTTAACCAGACAAATATCCGCTCCGTAATTCTTTGTTGCTTCAACCTTTGAAATCGGTGCGCTGTCAGGCAGGCAAATCAATGATTTGATCCCATGCTTTGATGCCGCCAATGCAACACCCTGTGCATGGTTTCCTGCCGAACAAGCAATAACTCCTCTTTTTTTCTCCTCATCGGATAGTGTAGCAATCTTATAACCCGAGCCTCGTAGCTTGAAAGAGCCTGTTTTCTGTAGGTTTTCAGGTTTCAGGTATAGCTCACAATCAGCAGCAATTCCGTTTGAAGGAACAACCTTTGTTGCTCTGATAATGTCCTTGAGCACAACCTGTGCATTAAAAATCTTGTCAAGCGTCAACATTTACTACACTCCAATCTGTTTTTGAGATAAAAAAATAATCCTGTCTCTGAACTAATAAATAGTAAAGAGACAGGATTTTTAATACAAAAATAAAAATCTTGCGGTACCACTCTTCTTGCCGCCAAAGGCGACCACTCACTGCGACCAACATCGCGCCCTGCTGTAACGGTCAGGCTCCGTCCCCCCTATGTATCATAAAGATTGGTTCGGGCAGGCTGCTCAGAGGAGAGCTCGCAAGTAAGACCTTCCGTTGACTCGCACCATCCGTCAACTCTCTGAAGCGGGTTCAGACTGCTTATTCCTCGTCATAGCTTTTAATACGTATTACCGTAATTCATTCCACGACTAACATCGCTCCCCGCTGTAACGGTCGGGCTCCGTCTGCCTTACTTGAAACCTTTCAGGCTCGCCGCTCTGAGGTGATTTAGCACTGAAAAAACCATCCGCTGACTCACACCAACCGTCAGCTCTCTGAAGCAGGATTAATCTGCCGCTCCTCGTCATTGCGTTTTAAATATTTTATTGTTGACATTATAGCACCGTGGAATAATATCGTCAATTGCAAAAATCAACCAAAATTTTCTGCTTTATCGATTTAAAGTTTTGCATTTTTAACAAAGTGCCATACTGTATTGTTTTATTATTTTATTTTTCAACCAATTTAAAATTCCATTTGCAACAGCATGAATTATCAGTAATATCGGGATAACAGCTCACGCACTCACAAGAAAACCTGTCATCAATTGTTTTGGCAAAACCGCTGTATTCTATTATTCCGACTGATTTGCAGGGATGAAACGGCATACCTTTTCTTTCTCTGGCACGCTGAACACGGCAGTTTATCGATGTATATGTTAATGTATCGCCATCAACCTCAATTTTATCTTCATTTAAATTTGCATAATAACGCAGTTTTAGCGCCTTTGCCAATCCTTCAATTCCGGGTTTATCGGAAAGATTCAGAAACTCCTTGATTCTTTTTGCTTCAATAATCGTAAAACGTCTCCATGCTTCTGCATCGTGATACATGGCCTCATCCATCCCAAGCTTTTGCTCTACGGACTGAAACCACACGCCATCCATTGCAAGCCAATTTTTGGAATATATTTCAATAAGTTCAATCAATTCTTCTTTTGATAATTCAGATAAAAAATCACGGTTACTCATTTCATTTCCTCATTCATTAATATAAACAAGGCTGTACCCATTTAAAAATTGATACAGCCTATTTGTAATATTATTTGGAAAGCATTACCTTGTCATTTGCGAACTCGCTTCCGCTCGCTTTTTCAAAGAGACCGAGAAGCTGGCTGATGGTAAGCTCTTTCTTTTCTTCACCGGAAACATCAACAACAATTCGACCTTCGTGCATCATAATAAGACGGTTACCGTATGCAATGGCATCATGCATATTATGAGTAATCATAAGTGTCGTGAGGTTGTTTTCTGTAACGATTCTGTCGGTAATTTCAAGAACCTTTGCAGCAGTTTTCGGGTCAAGGGCTGCAGTATGCTCATCAAGCAGAAGAAGCTTCGGACGGTTAAGAGTAGCCATAAGCAAAGTAACCGCCTGACGCTGACCGCCCGAAAGCAGACCGACCTTGCTTGAAAGTCTGTTTTCAAGTCCGAGCTCAAGAGCAGCAAGAAGCTGCTTATATTTTTCACGCTCAGCCTTCTTAACTCCCCATCTGAGTTTGCGCTTTGTTCCTCTTCTTGCAGCAATTGAAAGATTTTCGGCAATTTCCATATCGGGTGCCGTACCCTTCATCGGATCTTGGAACACTCTTCCGAGATAGGCAGCTCTTTTATACTCCGGAATGTTTGTAACATCCGCACCGTCAATTTCAATCGTGCCGAAATCAGGCTTCCATACACCGGCAATGGCATTAAGCATTGTTGATTTTCCTGCACCGTTACCGCCGATAACGGTTACAAAATCTCCGTCTTTAAGAGTAAGATTCAATCCGTTAAGGGCAGTTTTGGCATTTACAGTACCGGGATTAAATGTTTTTTGCAGATTGGTGATTTTAAGCATTTGCGCCACCTCCTGCTTCTGTCTGATTCAATGCAGGCTTTTTCTTGAAATACTCATTCTTAAGATAAGGAACTGCAAGGAATACCGCAACAATGATTGCCGAAAGCATCTTTAAATAGTCCGTTTTAAGACCGAGAAGAACAACAAAGTTATAGATTATATAGTAAACAATACCTCCGCCGATAACACCGATAAGACTTACAACAAAATTAGGTTTAATCTTCATTGAAACGGAAAGACCGATAAAGATTGCCGCAAGACCGATAACAATTGCACCTCTGCCGTCATTGATATTTGCCGAGCCTTTATACTGTGCAAGAAGTGCACCTGCAAGGGCAACAATCCCGTTGGAAATTGCAAGACCGATAACCTTGTTAAGGTTAACATTTATACCTTGCGCACGGCTCATATCAGGGTTATCGCCCGTTGATTTGAGTGTCAGACCGACTTCCGTATAGAAAAACAGCCAAAGACAAATAATTATTAACCCGATAATCAAAGCCGCCGCAATAATTGCACCGATGTTGTTGCTCATATGAAGAATCAAATCATATTCACGGACATTAATTGCTATCAGCGATTTTCCGCCGAGAATCGAAAGATTAACAGAATAAAGTATAAGCTGAGTAAGTATACCCGCAAGAATTGAGGGGATACCGAATGCAGTATGAAGAACACCCGTTAATATACCGGTCATAGCACCCGCCGCAAAAGCGATGATAACACAAAGCCACGAAGGCACACCGTTTGTTACAAGAACGGCGCATACACAAGCGCCCGTACATATTGAACCGTCTACGGTAAGGTCGGCAATATCAAGTATTTTATAGGATATATAGACACCTATTGCCATCAATCCCCATATAAGACCCTCTGCAATTGCACCGGGTAAAGCATTTAAGAAAGCCATTGTTCACCTCAAGAGATATGTTTAAAATTATGCAACAGCAATTCCGAGCTGAGCGCAAAGCTCTTCATTATAGGAAACCGTAGGAGTAAGAGTTGCAATTTCGATATCGGCAGGTGTTTTGTTGCCGAGAAGGATTTCAGCAGCCATTTTGCCTGTTTCCGCACCGAGCTCATAATAATCAATTGCAAGGCTTGCATAGCAAACAGCGCCGCCGTAGCTTGTAAATACGGGAACATTGTTTTCCGTGCAGATTGTACCTACAACAGAATCATTCTGTGCAACGGTGTTATCCGAAGGAACATAGATTGCCTTGCAGTTAGCAGCTGCAGAAGTTACGATTGCCTGAAGCTCTGTTGTTTCAGAGAATGTGTAAGCCTCAACAACAATGCCCTTTGCATCAAAGAGTTCCTTAACTGCATTATACTGAATAACAGAGTTTGATTCATTTGTGCAATAGATAACACCAACCTTGTCGCCTGCAACAAGATTAAGAGTATTAATCATCATTTCTGCCTGCTCATCAAAAGGAACAGCATCGGAAGTACCTGATACGTTAGCAGGAATTTCACCGCCGAATGTATCTACGTAATCTGTTACAGATGTGCCAAGAACGGGAATGGTTGTTGTTGAATTTGCAGCAGCAAGAAGAGCGGGTGTTGCGTTAGCCATAATAAGATCAACGCCCTTTGCGTTTAAAGCGTTTACGATAGTTGTGCATTGCTTACCGTCTGCGTCAACCTGAGTGTCAAACTCAACTGTTTTGCCTGCTGCTTCAAGTTCAGCAGTAAGAGCATCAATAAAGCCCTGGGTTGCCTTGTCAAGTGATTCATGCTCCATCGCCTGGCAGATGCCGACAACAAAATCAGAGCTGTCATCGCTGCATGAAGTAAGAGCAAGACATGCACCGATCACAAGAACTGCTGCCATAATAAGGGATACGATTTTTTTCATAACAAAAACTCCTTTTTGGAAAATTTATTATTCGCACGGGAATGCCCGTGTAAATTCATATAAAACAAAAAGCCCCTGCACTTTCCATCGGGAAAATGCAGGGACAGTCAACTCGACCGTGGTACCACTCTGCTTCACTCTTTTCTCACAAAAAGAGCCTTATCGGGTGCAAACACACCTCTGCAATATAACGGTTGCAACCGATGAAACCTACACAGCATTTATGTCTTCAGCCCACAGCTCACGGAATGAATTCACCGCAGCGCACGTTACTGTTTTTCACCAACCAACAGCTCTCTGAAACGCCGGTTTGCGGGTACTGGTTTCCGCTCAAACGCTTTTAATAAGCATATTTTAGCTAATTAAATAAAGTTTGTCAAGTGTTTTATGCAAACAAACCGGTATATCTTGCATATTTATACATCAAAAAATTCAGTTTTGCCGAAAACCTTTAATATCTTATTGATCCTCACCGAAATCCGCTTTATATGCCGCAACAAGCTTTTCGGGCCAGTCGGATGTAGGTTCAAGCTTACCGGTAAAGAAACGGAGAGTTTTGGGCTCATGAACAAATTTAAGTCCGCCGATAAGCTCTCTGTGGTCATATACCCACTTTACTCTGTCGATAACATATTCAACCTGCGAAAGAGTAAATACTCGTCTGGGAAGAGCAAGGCGTACAAGCTCCATTGATGCAAAACGTTCGCTGCCGTCTGCGTTTCTCTCCTCTGAAAGCGTTCCTCTTTCCATGCCTCTGATACCGCCGCAAAGATAAAGAGCGCAAACAAGAGCACCTGCAGGATACTCCTCCTGCGGAATGTGGCTTACAAACTCAGTTGCGTTGATATGTGCACCAAGTCCGCCGCCGGGAGTGATAACGGGAACATCAAGAGCGTCAAGCTGATTTACGCAGTAATCAATGAATTGAGGGCCCTGTGAAATAACATCCATTTCCATTGTTTCGTCAAAGCCGACAATAAGTGATTCCATTTCCTTAACGGACATACCGCCATATGTAAGGAAGCCTTCAAACATAGGAATAAGATCTTCCATTGAATGGAAAAGCTCTTCATCACGAACAAGAATTCCGCCGCCTCTGCCGAAACCGAACTTTCTGCCTGAGAAATAAACGATATCATAAAGGTCACAAATCATTCTTGTGATTTCACGGATCGACTTATTCTTCATGCCGTCTTCACGGGTTTTAATAAAATAGAGGTTATCCTGAAGAAGAGAAGCATCGAGAACAGTAATAATTCCGTATTTCTTTGCAAGCTCTGTTGCAGCCTTCATATTTTCATAAGAAATAGGCTGACCGCCGATAAGATTTGTGCCCGCTTCTATACGAAGATAAGCAATATTTTCGGGAGCTTCCTTATTGATACAGGCTTCAACTGCCTCGAGGTCAATATTGCCCTTAAAAGGAAGATCACTCTTGGGAATAAGACCTTCCGCTTTTACAAGCTCTTCAACTCTGCCGCCGAGACGGGTAACATGAGCCTTTGCCGTTGTAAAATGATAGTTCATGATAACGCAACTGTCAGGCTTAACGAAACGAGTAGCAAGGATATTTTCGCAAGCTCTGCCCTGATGAGCAGGAAGAAGATTGGGAATACCCGTAATTTCTTCAAGCTTATCTCTCATGCGGTAGAAAGTTTCGCTGCCTGCATATGCATCATCTGCACGAAGCATTGCCGACTGCATATTATCGCTCATAGCATTAACGCCCGAGTCGGTGAGCATATCCATAAAGATATCTCCGTTATGGAGCTGGAATGTATTAAAGCCTGCTTCCTTCATCTTTGCAAGTCTTTCATCCGCAGGAAGAAGAGAAAGCTGCTGAACAATTTTAACCTTATGCATTTCAACAGGAACGGGTTTTCTTGTGTAAAATTTAACTTGTGACATTTTTTATTTCCTCCAATGTATTGTTTTTTGTCGAAACATAGTATACAATACATTTTGCGATAAATAAAACAAATAGTTTAGATAAATATCATCGAAAAATTCGATTGGAGGATAACATGGAAATACGCAATCTTATTACATTTGTTCATGTTGCAGAGCTTAACAGCTTCACCAAAGCAGCTCATGTGCTGGGATATTCACAATCAACAGTCTCCTTTCAGATAAAGCAGCTGGAAACAGAGCTTAACTGCCTTTTATTCGACAGAATAAATCATACAATAACCTTAACAGACAAAGGCAAGGATCTTTTATCATACGCACAAAGCATAAGCTCCCTTACGGATGAATTTATGCAAAACATGAATTCTCCCAAAGAGCTTAAAGGTTTTATTCATTTTGTTTCTCCCGACTCTGTTTGTGAAGATATGCTTCTGACAAATTATTTTGACTTCCACAAACATTATCCCGGAATCAATCTTAAATTCACTAATGCAGACACAGGTGATATGTTCGGAATGCTTGACCGCAATGAAGCAGATGCTATCATAACTCTCGATAATCATGTTTACAGCAACGATTATGTAATTTTCAAAGAGGAACATGTTGATATGCACTTTGTTGCGAACAAGAATTCTGTTTTTGCAGGCAGGAAAAATCTTTCCGTAGAGGATATCGTTACACATCCGTTTATTCTTACAGAAAAGGGCATGGGTTACAGAGGAATATTCGATAAAATGCTTGCTAAAAAATCTATTGACATTACTCCCGTTCTTGAAGTTGGCAGGACAGATGTAATCACAAAGCTTCTTAAAGAAAATGATGACTGTATTTCCTTTTTGCCCTGCTTTGCAACAAAAGAAAAAATCCAGGACGGCAGTCTGGTCTATCTTGATGTCCGTGATTTCGAATCAAACATCTGGAAACAGCTGATTCACCATAAAAACAAATGGATTTCCAACTGCCTGAATGCATTTCTCGAGTATGTAAAAGAACATGAATTCGGCAGATAACCAAACAGTAAAAATGCGGCTGTTATATAAAACAACCGCATTTTTTATTTAGTTAATATTTTTACTAAAGGCTGTTGAAGAATCGGCTTAAAAAACTTAACCGTAAAACCGACCAAAACGGCGGAAATTATTGTTCCTTCTCTTGTTCCAACAAGCTTTCCGTCAAAGAACAAAAGAGAAAGGATAATCGATAGCAACACCCATGAGATATCAAAAACAACTTTTGTGTTACCGAAATCTTTTTTGGTAACATCGGCAAGAGCTTTAACAAAAGCTTCACCGGAATTCAGAATTACATCGGCAATCACTCCGAGCGTAATACCAAAACCGAGAACGATTATACCGCTTATGACAAGCAAAAGCTGAATTATGTATTTATCGTTAGGTATGCCGTTTAAGAGCCATAAGCCGAAATCGGTAAAATATCCGAAAAGAAAAGACAGCGGAATCTGCAAAAGCTGTATAGGCTTAAAATTACGCCTTAACAGAATTATCTGTCCCAAAAGCAAAACGCAGTTGGAAATAGTTAGCCATGTTCCGAATGTAAAAAAATCAAATTTAATGCTCACTACATTCGCCACAGAAGAAATAGGCGATACTCCCAATTCTCCGTGCTTGGTCAATGCAACGCCAAGTCCGATAAAAAACAAACTGATAATAAATAATATATAACGTTTAACTGTTTCTTTGTTCGATATGATTTTCATACTGATTCTTCCTTACTTGATATCGATAAATAATACTATACCTTATTCACTCTGAAAGTCAATCATTTATTTTCTGTATATACACTTTGACTATACCTATAATAAACAAATGAAGCGGATAATATAATGAAGAAAAACCATTTTATTAATTTGTGAACATAATCATCAGTCAAAATCATATATTGTTTCAATTATAACATTACATCATCGGTATTTCAATAATATTCCATACATAAAAATCAAACCGTGCACAGCACAAAGCCATACACGGTTTGGTTTTTAATTATTATCGGAAACTGTATAACGTTTTGCTCTTTCAAATTCTTCAGGAGTACCGTAGCCCTCAGCAAGATTTTCGTTTATAAGCTTTACAATCTCAGCATGAAGACGGTTATTTGCCTCTTCAACAGTCATACCTTTTGTAGAAAAAGGCTTTCCTATTCTCGAAGAAAGTGTCTTGCTTCTGAATTTATATTCGCCGGTAACTGCAACAGGCACCATCATTGCCTCATTTTTGCAAGCAAGAGATGCTGCTCCGAATTTGAATTGTCCGAGCAAGTCGTCAGTCTTATTTCTTGTTCCTTCAGGAAATATTCCGAGGGCTCCTCCGTTTGAAAGAACTGCGTTTGCCGAATCCTTGGCTTCTTCATCATGGCCGTTACGGTTAACACAGATGCAACCCGTAAGCTTGAAGAACCAAGCAAAAGAACCTTTGAAATATTCTGATTTTGCCATGTAGTTTATAGGTCTGTGCGTTGCAAGCGCAGCGAGACACTGGTCCAAAACATGCTTATGATTACTGCAAACCACAACAGCACCCTTTTCAGGAATATTTCCCTTTCCAAAAACCTTAGGGCTGTAGTAAAGTGAAAAAACAGGCAGCAGCAAGGGTGCAAGCAGTCGGTAACCCCATGTTCTCGGCTTTTTCGCCATCAGCAAACAGCCTCCTTCGCACTTTCCCTCTGAAGCTTCATAAAGTCTATTTTATTATAAGCTGTTTTCGGAAGAAGGTCAACAAACTCGTACTTATAAGGAACACTGTAATGCATAAGCTTCTTTTTGCAATGCTCACGAATTTCTTCAACTGTCTTATCGTTCTTTTCTTTTCCGTTTTTTAGTACAATATATGCCTTTGCAACCTCTTTTTTATATTGATGAGGAACAGAAACAACAACGCATTTATCAACAAAATCAAGTTCTTCAACAACACTCTCAATCTGAGTGGGATAAACATTGAAGCCTGAAGTAATCATCATTCTCTTGATTCTGAGTTTATAATGAACAAATCCATCCTCATCAATCGCAGCCATATCACCGGTGTGGAGCCATATTTTGCCGTCGGCATGAATACGAAGAGCATTCTCTGTTTCTTCGGGATTGTTTCTGTAACCAATCATAACAGTAGGTCCGCTCACGCAAAGCTCACCATCCTCGCCTGCAGGGAGAACATTGGTTGTACCGGGTTCAACAATACACATTTCCGTTCCGATAAGCGGCTTTCCGATGGTTCTTGACTTATAATTTTCGCCAACAGAAAGACAAAGAGCTGCAAGTCCCTCGGTCATACCGTAGCCTTCACAGATTTTGATGCTTGAATTATGAGCAGCAAGGAAATCATTAACACTCTTCTCAAGCTTTTCGGGAAGAGTATCTCCTCCGCTGACTGCATATTTAAGGAATGAATAATCAATCTTATCTGTACCCTTTGCTTTAAGCAATGCATCATAAAGTGTGGGGACACCGAAAATCATTGTAGGCTTATGCTTTTTGAGAATGCTTGCAAACTGTTTGGCATTAAACTGCGGAATCAATACCGAGCATGCGCCGAAGCAAAATGCAACATGAACGCAAACTCCTAAACCGAAGCCATGGAAAATCGGGAGAATGGCAAGGATTTTATCGCCTGACTTAACATCTCTCAAAGTAAGAACTGCCTGAATTCCGAAAGCGTTGAAATTGCTGTTAGAAAGCATTATATCCTTGGGAGTACCTGTTGTACCGCCGCTGTGAAGAATAACCGTAACATTCTGATTATCGCTTCCCTTGGGCATATATTCAGCAACAGTTCTTGATTTTTCGGAAAAATCACTCCATGACATATATCTTCTATCCGACTTATCATATTTAAAATTCTTTATGCACTTGAGAGCGTAAAGGGTTTTCATTATTGCAGGCATTGATTCACCCGCAGAAGAAACGATAACCTTTTCAACAGGTGTTTTATCAATAATATTCGAAATTTTTTCAGTACATATATCAACGCAAAGCAGAACCTTGCTGCCTACTCTGTTAATATGATTCTTTATTTCTTCCTGCGCAGAAAGAGGATGAAGAATGTTTGAAACAGCGCCGATTCTGTTAAGAGCATAAATGCTGATAACCGCTTCGGGAGTATTGGGCATAATAATCGTTACGATATCACCCTTACGAACACCGAGGGCGTAATATGCACCTGAAATGTCTTCAATCTTTTTAACAAGATTTCTGTATGTGCATTTTGTGCCGAAATACTCATACGCCAATGAATCGGGCTGATTTTCTGCCGTTATCTTCATCATTCCGAACATTGAAACATCCGGAATCTCAAAGCCAAGCGGCAAAGTGCTGTTTTCATACTTAAAAAACGGATTACTGATTATCTTGCTCATTTTTTACCTCACATTATATTTATATCTTGTTTCATACCTCTGGCTAAAAAAATTGTTCCGACAGCCAAAAAGGCTACGGCAGATGCCACGGCAACATATTTACCTGAAAATTCTTTTCGATCCATACCGTTCTGAATCAAAAAATCGGATATTCGATTTTTTTCAGATTGATTCAGAGAAAGTGAACTGATTATTCTTGTAAATTCCCTTATTTCACGGTCAATCATAATAATCGCTCCTTTTCAAATTCTTTTTTTAGTAATTCTCTTCCTTTTTGAAGTCTTTTCCTGACTGCTTCTTCACTTATATCAATAATTTCCGCAATTTCCTTGCTTTTATATCCTTCAACATAATATAAAGTCATGATAACTTTATACTTAGCAGGAAGACTCATAATAAGCTCAAATGTTTCATAATCGCTTTGAGCTATGCCGATATTTTCAACATCGTCTATGTTGACGGTTTCTTTTTTCACTCTGAACATAAGCATATTCTTGCTTATATTAGCCGAAACCTTTATCAACCAAGCCTTTCGGTGTTCCTCGCTGTTGAATTCGGGTGCTTTGGTAATATATTTCAGGAATGTCTCCTGAACCGCATCCTCTGCATCGTATGCATTACAAAGAATACAGTAAGAAATTCTGAAAATCAGGGAGCTGTATTTATCGACAAGTTCTTTTATTTCTTCTTCAGACTTATTCTGCTTTTGACTCAAATCACGGAACACCTCACTTTTCGGTAACATCCATTTAGGAAACAATTGACAAGGCAAAAATGTGAAAAATAATTTATGAACAATTTGTAAATTAAAGCAAAAACCGTTATAATCTGAATAATGCTTTGCTTGTGTAAAACACCTTGAAAAACCACAAAATGAATGATATAATATCGAAAAATTATTATAGACAGGTCGTGAAACTATGTCAACCAAATTATGGTATAATGAATTCAAAAATGACTGGATGTGGGCATTGCCATTGGGCAACGGCAGAATAGGTGCTATGCACTACGGCAACCCCCATTGCGAACAAATAGAAATAAACGAAGAATCTCTTTGGTGCGGCAGAAAGATTGAAGAAAAATATCACGCATCATCGGAAGCTCTTGCCGAAATAAGAAAACTAATTTTTGAAGAAAAACTTAAAGAAGCCGCTAATCTTGCAAGAGCAACCTTTTTATCCGACCCTCCCGTTGTACGCTCTTACGAAAGTTTCGGTGAAATTTTCATTGATTTTCTTGATAAATCACCCTATACGGATTACCGCAAGGAATTGGAGCTTTCGGAAGCTGTTACTCATATTTCATGGACCAAAAGCGGAATAAAGTACAGCAGTGAATGTTTTATAAGCGAGGATTATGATGCCTTCGTTTATAAAGTTGAAACTGACGGCAGACCTTTCTCCTGTAATGTTACGGTAAAGCGCAAACGTGATGCATATACCGCTTGTGTTAATAACAAAACAATAACAATGAACGGACGCATAACTTACGCAACCAGCCGCTATTACGGCGAAGGTGGAGAGGGCATGTCCTTCGGTGCAAAACTTAAAATTGAAACAGACGGCACGTTGAATGCTGAGCATGATTATATTTCAGTAACAAACGGAACTTATGTTATCATTTACGGTTCTTTTGCCACTAACTATAACATTGAAAAATTTGATATTGATGAATCTTCGGATTACAGAGAAAAGCTTAATTCTTGTTTGGAAGCAATCGGTAAATCTTCTTATGATAATATAAAAGCATGTCACATCGAAACACACAAAAAATGGTTCGATAAAGTATACTTTGAGCTGGACTCCGAAGACTTTTCTTATATGCCTACAGATGAGCGCCTTGATGAGCTTCAGGACGGCAACAAAGATGATGATTTATTCACCTTATACTATAATTTCGGTCGCTATCTTTTAATTGAAAGTTCAGGTAAAAACGCAAAGCTTCCTGCAAATCTTCAGGGCATATGGTGCCATGACTTCAATCCGCCCTGGGGAAGCGATTTCCATACCAACATTAATTTACAGATGAACTATTGGCCTGCGGGATGCGCAAATCTTTCCGATGCAGAAAAGCCGTTCATTAACTTCATGAAATCAGTCAGCAAATTCGGCAAAAAAACAGCGCAAAAACTTTTCGGAGCAAGAGGCTGGGTAATCAATCATACCTCTGACGCTTTCGGACGTACGGGTGTTCATGACAGCGTTGACTGCGGATTCTTCCCCATGGCAGGTCCGTGGCTTTGTCTTAATTTATGGGAGCATTACGAATATACGGGCGATATAGAATATCTTCATGAGATTTATCCGATTCTTAAAGGCTCATGCGAATTTGTTAATGATTATCTTATCGAAAATGAAAACGGTCAGCTTGTGACCTCACCGTCAAATTCTCCCGAAAATGAGTTTTATTACTATGACTCAGAAGGTGTAAGACAGGAAAGCATGCTCACTCACGGAGCAACAATTGATTTTCAGATTATTCATGCACTTTTTACACGCACAGCTTATGCTTGCAAGCTTCTCAATAACGATATAGGGTTTATAACAGAAATTGAGAATACATTAAACAAACTTCCGACAATGCAGATAAGCGAACGTTACGGAACAATCCGTGAATGGATAAAGGATTACGAAGAAACCGAACCCGGACACCGACATATTTCGCAGCTTTTCGGTCTTTATCCTTCAGACCAGATCAATGAAAGCAGTCCTGAAATATATGAAGCAGCAAAGAAGACCATCGCACGTAGAATTGAAAACGGCGGAGGCTCAACAGGATGGTCAAGAGCATGGACAATTTGTTTTTATGCACGCCTCAAAGACGGCAATAATGCTGCAGAACACCTCGGTTACCTTTTGAAAAACTGTACTGCATATAATCTTTTTGATATTCATCCCCCGTTCCAGATTGACGGCAATTTCGGCGGAACAGCAGGCATTACCGAAATGCTGATTCAGAGCCATCTGGGCACTCCTGACAACCGAATTGTTGAGCTCTTACCTGCATTGCCCGACAGTTGGCAAAACGGTAAAATAAAGGGTGTCAAGGCAAGAGGAAACCTCACCTTTGATATTGAATGGGCACAGGGCAAGCTTAAATCGGCAACCGTTACTGCTTCAAAAGACAGCGTTTTACTGCTGAAGCTTAACAGCCGTACAGGCTTGCCGAATGAAACGCAGTATGTAACGGAAGGTGAAATCCTGAAAGTCAAAATAGCGGCAGGTAAAAACGTAACTCTTACATTTTAATGATGTAAATTTCAAAATAAATTTGTATAAAGTTTCTCAATAATATCTTGACATCATACGGCAATTTAATTATTATATAATAGCTTTTAAATGTTAACAAAATTAAGAGAAGGAAGTGTTTTTCATTGGATAAGCAGTATGAAGCATTATTTACCCCATGGAAAATAGGTAATGTCGAAATCAAAAACAGAATTGTTATGTGCCCCATGGGCGGTACATCTCTTTTCGGTTGGTTTGAGCTCGGCGGCTGTCACTTTGACAAGGAAGCTGCAAAGCTTTTCCTTGAAAGAGCAAACAACAACGTAGGTCTTATTATTC
>CAZJOH010000055.1:0-16117 GCA_964547575.1 uncultured Clostridium sp. | reverse complement strand
TCATAATTTTGAAGTGTGGATATCACGGCATTGGTGTCAGTCACGAAACCAATTACGGCCAGTGTAAGCATTCCATGACTTTGAGAAAGATACACCCTGTTCATGTTTAAAATATACGGAATATCGTCTATCGTCGCCATATCTTTAATGTCTATCATTTGACCGTTATAGTTGAGCCTTATTGTTTTTATTTCTGTGTTGACAGGGATAACTTCTTCATAAAGGCACAAAATTGCAGAAGTACCATTATTAATTCCGAAACACATACTTTGGTCAAGGGTAATTGTTCTATAGTTGAAGCTCTTGCGGAAATTCGTGTTTGCGGCAACTTCTGCTGCCATGCTGTTCGGAGAACCATTCGGAGGTATTTCCACACCGTATACAGACGGATTAAATTTGAGCTTTGTAATTTTTTCGCTTTTTATAACAAGTTCGCCATTATTGTCATAGCCTTCAAGCTGAACGGCAACCGTATCGGATGAGGTGATCTGTGAAAAAAGCGGTAACGATAGTGTTTCGGACTTTTCAATGATTTCGGAATGCACGGCACGGCAATTACAAAGTTCAAATGCGATTCGGTAAGATGTTATGTTTTCGTTGTCCGTCATTTCCTGCGGAGGTGTGATGATAAGCTCTGTTGCGTTATGCTCTCCCTGATTGCCGAGAATATTGCCGTCAGGGAGTGTGTTTTCTGTGCCTGTAAAATCAATATGAAACTGTCGCATTTTAAGCCTCCTTTTCAATTAGATTATTGAGTTCGTTGAGAAAACGAATCCATTCATTGACGGTTATATACCAGTTCGATTCTGTGTTTTGCTTGATGATTTCGGTTTGATTTGCAAGGCTTTCTGTAGGATAAACAGAAGAAGATGCGTTTTTCAAAACAAGGCAGTTGGAATTTACTGTTTCCAACAGCTCTCTTATTTCTTTTACGGGGTGTGCTCTTCCTTTGTAAACCACCTCTGCCAATTCGGGGACAGATAACCCTTTTTCGGTAAGCTTATCACTGAGAAATGTGCACGCAAAAACGATGTTTGTTATTTCTCTGACAGAGAGGTAACGAATTATCCCAAGCTTCGGAAATTGATTTTTATTCAGGACTGTTACGGAACACGAAGCAGAAAAGCCTGAAGTTGCATTAAGAGAACCGCCGTCAATGGTTGTGACAGTAATTTGACACATACCCTCACCGATTGCAGTTATCTTTCCGTTTGAATCGACAGTTGCAACCGTATTGTCAGAACTGCGGAATTCAACTGTTTTTTCTTCTGCATTTTGAGGAATGACGTTATAAACAAGCTCGGTTGTCTGCTCGGGTAACAGGTCAATTTCCGATTCGCATGTGATACCCGTAACTTTTTGAGGAATATTCAGAAAGCCTGTATATTTGTTGGAAATTCCGTTTAATGCCGTAACAATAATTTCGAAATCGTACACATGACCGCTGTCGAGAGGATACTGACCGTTTTTATAATCATCAAGATCAAAATTTATGTCATTCGAATTTGAAAGTTTTGATGTTTTGGTTAACACCAACTTATAAGAATTTCCGTAAACATGAACATAATCGGATGTGTCGGCTTGCGTTTCTTTTCCGTAACGATAGTAAGCCTGTTCATAGGTTAATCCGTTAAGTGTGAACTGCACCGAAGTTAACGGATATGATTTGTGTGAGGCATTGAATGATATTGAAACATCTGTGCCGTAACGGTTTCTTGTTTGAACGATGTTGTTACAGGTTGGTTTTGACATGTCTATCGGAGTTAGGGGCTTTGTTATTTCTGCCGTTCCGATGGTCCAGTATGTCTTTATTCCGAGTGTGCTAACGCCATCTGTTTTGTATGTCACTGATACAGTGAAAGTGCCGCCTCCCGAATCGTTATGCGATACATAATGTTTTTCTTTAAAAACTTCATCTGTTCCATTCGCAGGGAGAGTTGCTACCGTCGGGTCATAATCATCTTCTATTGTTTCACCATTCACAACTATTTTTATAGCTTCTCTTTCAACATCTACCTCTTCGCCACTGTTGGTGCGAACAACAGATATTGTTAACAATGAACGGTTGTTCGCAATATCAATATCTTCAATAACCTTAAGCTGATGTGTTACTCTTTTAATTGTGTGAATTGAATAATCCAAATCCTGCACATATGTCGGCATCAGCTCACCTCCATTTCAATTATCACTGCATTTGCCGTTACTTCTGAGCCCTGCAAACTGATATCAAGCGATTCGATTATTCCCGTTTTTACGCCGTGAGGGGTTTCAATGCTGAGAATATCGCCGATTTGTTCATCTTTAAGGATAATTTCAGCACGGATTTCGTTGCGCTCAAATCCGAGAGCTTTTATCTCTTCAAGACGTGCCGAAGGGTCGGAAAAAAGAGAATATTTATCGAGGTTTAATTCGTTGACAGCGATGTTGGCGGTTATGCTTTCGTTTTCTGCCGTATATACGGTTGCCGAATCATTATCAAAATCCGAACCGACGTGCTCATAAAGATTAATGCTTGTGTAAGGTGCTTTCTTTATGTATTCCGCACGCCCAAGAATACGGTCAGCCGATATCGTATAACCGCTGCGGTCACGGGCTTTGAAAAGTCGGAGTTTACCGTTACGGGCAGAGGAGATAAACAAACCGCTGCCCATGGAAAGCATGGCAGCGGCATATCTGGAATTGGAATCTGATTTGATAAATCCCGTCACTTCGGTTAAGCCGAACCCTCCGCTGTCAACGGAAATGTCGGAATTTTCATAAATCAGCCCGAGAATATAATCGACAGAATATGTACCACGTGAAAGAAAGGGAAAAGGACTGTTGCCGAGCACAATCTTATCGTCGCTTGCTTCAAACATAAAACGGCGATTTATGTCCTCGGTCAGTCTGTCCGTTGTGAATTTTCCGAAACAATCCGAACCGTGATAAACAAAGAAGTGTTGACCGACCTGAGGGGTGATATCCGAGGGGACAATTGCTTCAAAATCGCAGTTGTCACATGGAAGATCCGAACAGTCAAGCTTGATTTCTTCGAATATGCTGATAGCACCGAAAAAATCGTTAATTTCCTGTATTTTGCCGAAATCAATGCTTTTGAGTTTGACAAACTGATATGATATCTCTGTCTCGATAAAGGTCAGAATAACCTTGTTATAGCGTTCTGAAGGTGCGTCACAATAATAATCCAAAGAATCAGGATTAAAATTTCCGCTGAAAATACATTCCGTATCACGGTAAAACTCAATATTGACCTTTGAACAATAGTGCTTGTGGAAATGAAGCGTTATGCCGGGACCCGAATATAACTTGTCAAAGGTAAAAATAAGACGGACACCGCCGTTTTGCATACTTTGAATGTTTGAACTGACTTGCGATGAAACAAAGCCGACATTATCCGTATCTTCAGCAAAGCAGAGAGAATCATCGAGCAGGTCAATTCCGATATTTTCAAATGATGCAAAATTGACGGGCTCGGATTCCTCAATGAGGCTGACGGTATATTCGAAGCTGTCGCTTTCGGAAGAAAAAACCGCATTTTCGGCAGCCTTCGGAGCAAAGTTATGATAAACGATTTTGTTCATAAGAAAGCTGCCTCCGTTCCCGTTTCAGGTGTTCTCTGCGGCTCACGGGCAATGAAGCTTAAGGATATCGGGCCCCAATAATGCTCGTTCTTTGCGGCTCTTATAAGCTTCTGGCTGCCTTTGGTGATATATGCCTCAAAGGTCATTGTTGTCTGACCGAAGGGGACTGTTAAAGTGTTGAACGGAACGGGTGCGGAAAGATGCTCAAAGAATTTTTCATATTCATCAAGCGAGCATTTAAGACCACGCCTCACGGTCATTTTGTAGTTATAAAACGTGCCGATAAGGCTTATATACATCTTGCCGCTCTGTACTCTGCCGCTTTTATCGGTTGAGAGCTTTTCAAAGCTTCTTTCGAGCTCATCAATTTTGATGCCAACGTCAACATCGTATTCAATTCCGTCAAGGATAAACATATGATATCACTCCTTTTTAGTGAATAGTGAAAAGTGAAGAGTGAAAAGTGAAGAGTGAAAAGTTAAAGGGCTGCGCCGCTGATTTGTAATAACTCCCTCAGGGTCCATGACCCAGCTCCCTCTTGAGGGAGCCTAAACAGTCAGTTTCTTTTATGTAGAAAGCTTGTTGTTTTATTAGCCTCCCTTGTAAGGGAGGTGGATTTTGACGAAGTCAAAAGACGGAGGGATTTAAAATCAGCTTTTGCGAAGCAAATAATTACGCATTCCGAATTCCGAATTAAAAAGCGGTTTCACGGTTATTTTCACGCGTGAACTGGAGATTGAGTAAGCGGATAAGCGTGCCGAGAGAGCCGTTTGCGGTAACGTTGAAATTATACTGCTGCTCCGACATGACATTGCGCATGATTTCCTCAATGAGGCTTGCAGGTGCTTCAAGGTTAGTGCCGTTCTTCTGGTCGCTGAGCATGGCAAAAAACGGCTTGTTCGGGGGAAGGACTGCACCCTGTGCAAGGGCGGGGATGGAAATTTTCTCGGGATTCCATTCAGGTATGGTAGGAATGTCTGGATTAATTCTTGTTCCACCTATTCCGGGGACCCATTCAGGAACCTCAATATCGATTGAATTAATTTTTCGAATAAGCCAGTTTAATCCACTTATTACCATATCAACAAAACTTTCGATAACAATAGTCCCTACATTTGTTAAACCTTTCATCGCATTTATAAGCCCTTCTTTTGCAAGCTCCATGTCCCCTGTGAATACACCTTTTATGAACTGACTTAATCCCTCCAAAATAAATTTGAAGTTGTTTATCATTTCTTCTCCGTGTCCTGTTGCTACTACAATTGCAGAAATACCTGCAACTATAAGTGCAAAAACACCTAATTTTGAGTGTATAAAGGTAGAAAGAACATTTTTTAAGCCCATCCATACAGTGCTGAAATTTTCAACGGCATATATTACACCGAATATTATTCCGCCTATTGTTGCTAATCCTGCGGCTACAAGAAGAAACTCCGAAACTTTTGAAGCAATATTCGCAAAATTGGTTGCAGTTTCATTAAGTCCATCATTGGAATCTGTTATCTCCGAAGCATCAAAGCTTGATGCCGCGTCGCTTGCTTCCTGAATGGCATCCTTTTTCTCCTGCAGGAGGTCAATTTCTTCCTGAAGCTGGTCAATGAGAATCTCATTCTGTTCTATCTGTGGATTTTCCTTAAGGCTGTCATTCAGCGTATCAATCTGCTCACGGATGGCGGCGATTTTATTTTCATAACCGTCTATGCTTGCGCTGTAATCAACATCCTTGATTGCATCCTGCGATTTCTGCAGAAGGTCAATCTGTTCCTGAATTTTTGCGTTCTGCGCATCGTATGCCTCGTTGACAGCTTCCTTTTCTTCCTGAAGTTTATCAATCTTATCCTGAATCGCATCACGCTCGTTTTCGTAGATGTCAGCCTTGATTTCTTTTTCTTCCTGCAGGGTTTCAATTTTTTCCTGAAGCTTCTCGATTTCGGCATCGTAGGGGTCAGCCTCGTCAACCGAGCCGAGAGTGGATAATTCGTCAAAGCTTGCGGTGAATTTCTCGTTCGCCCTCTTGGCTTCTTCGGCGGCTTTTTGTGCCTTCTGAATTGCCTTGATTTCGTTCTGCAAACCCTTGATTTGCTTGTCGATAGCCTTCGTTTCATCATCGTATTTATCCTGAAGCGAATCTAGCTGTGACTGAAGCTTTTTAACCTGACCGTCAAGAGCCTTCTGCTGTGCATCGTTGCTCTTTTTTAAGGCTTCCTGCTGTTCCTGAAGCATTTTGATATTCGCCTGAATTGCCTCACGCTGTGCGGCGGCTGCTTTGTTGGCGGCATCCTCCGCCTTTTGAATGGCATCAATTTCTTTTTCAAGAGAAGTAATCTGCTTTTCAAGGGCATCGGTCTGCGCTTCAATAGCCTTTTTCTGCTGTTCATATTCACGCTGAAGCTGTTTGTTTTCCTTCTGCAGGGCTTTGACCTGCTTCTGCTTTTCTTTTATGGCGGCGGTAAGCTCTTTTTCTGCGGCGGATGCACCCTTTGCACCGCTGTTTACCGCCTGAATGCTTTTCTCCATTTCACGGGCGGCGGATATGCTCGACCCGAGAGATTTACCGAAAAGAGCATTCACGAACGCCGCAATATATGCCGTAGCTTTTACAAGCAACTGCATGAGCGCATTTATTGCAGGCATAGCCGCCTGATATATCGGCTGAAATGCAACGGCAAGATTGCTCTTGACCTGATTGAGGCTTGTTGTGAACTGCTGATTTGTGTTGAGCATGGCGGAAAGACGCTGCTTCAACTCGTTCAGACCTTTATAAAGCACGCTGAATATAAAAGCGGATTTGAAGGTGTTGGAAATGCGCTTGCCGAAATTATCAACGGCATTTCCGACAGATTTAAATGACGATTTGGTTTTGTGAACTTCTCTTGTAACCTTGCTTGCAGCCTGCGCCGCTTCTCCGAGGCTTTTCTTCGCCTGTTCACCGACTTCGGCAATTGAATTATCGGGCGAGCCGGTGAATTTCAAAGATTCCATGCGCCTCTGCATTTCCAGAATCGGAGTGTCAAGAGCTTCGATTTTGTCACGGAGTTCTTCGATTTTTGTGGAATATGTTTCAATGCTTCGGGAAGCTTCGGAGGTTATCTGGAAATGGTCAACTTTGTCGATTTTGCCTGCGGCAAGAGCTTTATCGGCATCGGCGATTGCCTTTTTAGCCTGCGCCGCTTTTTTTCGCAATTCCTCAAATTCGTCGATAAGAGGAAGCTGTTTGTTTTCAAGCTTTTTTATCTGTTTTTCAAGAGCTACAATTTCTTTTTTTACGGGAACGGCATCGGCATCCATGCTAATCATTACTGAACTTGTATCACCCAAAACTCTCACCTCCTAAAATTTCGTCGATTTCTGCCTGTTCTTCGGCAGTGAGCTTTGTTTTCAGCTTGATTATATCGGCGTGCTCGGAATAATAAGCCTTTTCCCATTTGTCAAGGGGCTTGCCCTTTGCGAGCTTCTGACGGATACCCGTAACGCAGGAAAAGGCACATTCGCCGATTTCGTAATAAGCGGAAATAAATGTCCACCAATGCAGAGGCTTCGGGTCTCTGCAGTCATAGCCGAGTATTCTGTTGACGGGCGAAACAATAAGATTAAAATCCTGCTCCCAGTCCATTATTTTCGGTTTTTTTCTGCCGTCTGTTTCGGTTTCACCGCAGGCAATGAACCACATACATTTTGCAAAAGCTTTGGCACGGTCGGATATTTTCTCCCAATCGGGAAACATGATTCTGATGCAGGCTTCCGCCCTCTCAAACTCCTGCAATTCGGGGTCATTGAGGGCGGCTATAACATCAAGTATCACACGGTAGTCGGTTCTTATTTCATGCTCTGTGCCGTCAATTTCAAGCGTTTTCGGAAGAGTGTAAATCATTTGACATACTTCCCTGCGTGCTTGTTAATACGTTTCTCGCTCGCCTTGGCAGCCTTTTCGGCTATCTTTTCAAGCTCGGGGAGAATTGCATCAAGAAATGCCTCGATATAGCTCATGCCGTTTTTAAGGCTCATAAGAGGGGAACACGCACCGAAAACGGGCTGCGAAACATCGGAATTGAATATGTAGTTAATCTGTTCACGAACCTTTGTATCGACATCTTCAAGAATATCGGCAAAGGCTTCTTCATTCTCGGGGTTAGCTTTGTCAAGCTCTCCGAGCAGGTCACGGATATTTTTCTGCGCCTGCCTTGCACGGACCTTAATGTTAAAATCCGATGCCTGAACGTAAATGACACGCTCGGGGTCGCCGTTTATCGTTATGGCTTCTCTGCCGTCGTCAATATTGATGTTTCTCACGGGTTAAACCTCCTTATGAAAGGGGAGTAAATTCGATAGGTGTTTCTACGGTAGGCTTATAGGTGTTGACCGTACCGAGAACCTTATCGTTGCTGTAGTCAATGTTGATAGGCATATCGACATAAGCCGAACCGCCCTCACGCTGAGGCGTGATTGTGCAGTTTTTGTGAACCTCGGCATGATAGCCGCCTGCTGTGCTTGCTTCGCCTTCTTTGATATATCCACGGATAATCATCACTTCAAACAGCGAAAATTCTGAAAGAGCGTTTCTCTCAATAATGTTAACAAGCTTAAAGAGAAAAGGATTGCCGCCTCTTACAGTCATGGGGTCCATGCCCTGCGAGGTCTGAAGTTTATCAACTGTGGTTTCCGTATTACCGAAAATATCGGTAGACTTACTTGTTTCAGGGTTGAATTCAACGGATGAATCCTCAACGCCTGCGCCGATAGGAACCCACTCGGGGGTGCCGTTGGTCTTGGTGATACTGTCACCCATGTTTACGCAAGTTACAAGCAGCTTGCGCTCTGCCTTCTGATTTTCGGCGAGATTGAATTCTGTTGCTGAATACTTGAGTTCAGGCATTTAATCAGTCCTTTCTTCGTAGATAATTCTGTACTGTGACAGATATTTTGAAATACTCTGCATACGCAGAGATGCGGGGATATTTTGATTAACGGTTATTTTGTCGATAAAGCAGTTTTCACCGAAATCGGGGAAATTCTTCACCCGGTTCTGTTGCTTAATCCATTCGGTAAGCTGCTGCAGAAGGTTCATTACGGTTATGTTTTCGCTTCCCTCAAAGGTGATATCGTCAATTGCACCGAAGGTTGAAACAGCGAAATCATAATGCTTTGTTTCGTTGCCGAAAATATCCGTTTTTACCGTGCTGTCGGTAGGTATCGGGATAAAGGTGCTTGTATTCTCCTTGGCTGTTCCGAAGTTGAAATACAGCCTTTCGAATACCGGGCACTGCTTTATCCATTCAAATACCGCTTTGTTTTTATCCATGGCGATTTCTCCTGTTGATGTAATCCTGCAAGGCTTCGCAGATATCATCCTTCTTTGCCGACCATGCGGCAATATCCCAATGGTCTGTAGCAAGAGGGTGCTTATCGGTTTTGAAATGCATTTGATTACCGTCTTTTGTTTTGCCGAAATACGGAGCAGAGGAATACGGTTGCACAAAAAGAATTCCGTCGGCTGATATATCGGCTGTGTCGTACATGGCAAGGGTATCGGCGGGAACATAAGGTTGCATCTTTCCGTAAAATTCATTGTAAAAAAAGATTTTTGCACCGTCATCAAGAATGCCCTCAACTTTTTCCATGATTGCGGCGGTATCGATTTGAACCGTGATTGCCATGTCAGTTACCTATCCTTATATGGGGAGTAAGAAAATCCGTGTTATCGCTGACGGTGTTAATCCTGAAAGCTTTGTCGCCGTATTTCGTGAGAATATCGTTGCCGCTTGATTCTTCCGCTATGATATCGGGAACATTGCCGAGAACGGCAATACAGCCCTGAGAGACGGCGGGAGCGTTTTTGCATGGAATACGCACGATATAACTTTCACCCTTGATGCGTGATTTTTCATCGAACTGCGACGAACGGATGTGCTTGAAAAAGCAGCGGGAAAAGACGAACCTTTCCCACTGCACTTTCTTATTTGTTTCGGTCTTGATATAGAGGGTTATATCTTTGTTCCAGCCCAGCGGAATCATCAGCATAACCCCCTGTAAGCAAGGTCTCCGACAACGGAATCAATAAGCTCGTTTGCCTTCTCCTCAAAGTCTTTCTTTGCGGCCTCGGGAGAATTGAACGAAACACTTACGCCGTCGTTGCCGTAGCCTGAAACGTTGCCGTCACGCTCGTCAAATTTCTGCTGCATACCGATAAGCTCAACCATAAGAAGCTTGATATCCTCGTCGGGTGTCTTTATGCGCTCAAGAGTGCGGTAATCAATGCGCTTACGGACTTTTATTTCAAGAACGGGAAACTCATCACGGGTAGCCGTGCCGCCGTAAGCGGTATATTCCTCATATGTGAGCCACATCAGGCATCACCGCCGCCGTTGTCGGGGTTGATTTTGACGTAATCGGGATGTTCCTTCTCGATATGTTTGAGAAGGTCGCTTTCACGTCTGTACGGCTTGTTGCATACGGGGCAGATGAATTCGGGGTCAGGCGATTTTGTAGGTTTAGGGATATATCCGACAGTCTTCATATCAGACTACCTCCTTGTGATGAACATAGATGCCTGCACGCTTGTTTTCATAACCCTTGGCAACGCCGACATTACGGTAACCGTACTTCCATGCATCTGCGTTCTGGTTCTGTGAGGGGTCAACAACCTTGGGTGCGACGTGCTTGGGATACTGAATAACAGCAGGTTTGTGGATGATTTCGAAGTTGATATCTGCCGCACCTTCTGCCTTTACATAACCGCCTGCTTTTTCATCTTCGGATGTACCGTTTTTGAGAGAAATTGCGGTGTAGAAACGTCTCTGAGGAACTTCAACAATCTTGGTGAACTTCTTAAGAACTTCCTTACTCTTGGTTGTGTCGAGGTCGTCAACAAGACCTTTGAGTGTGGGAGTGATATAAAGATATCTGTCTTCTGTGGGAACTTCATCCTCATCCATTTTAGTTGAAGCGGCTCTGAGTGCGGCAACAACCGCATTACCGTCAGAGAGTGTTCCTGACGTAATGGAGATGTTTTCGAGAGATGCATATGAAGCAAAACGGAAAGCATCGATTTCGGGTGCAACCTTTGTTCTGAGGAATTCACTTGCAAGCTTGCCGAAAGCAATGTTTGCGGATTCCTGATTATCCATGTTGTCAACCTGGAACATACGACCTCTGTCGTAGTTACATTTGACGGTTTCCCAACGGAGAGTAACATCACCGTTTACATAACCGCTGTTGCGGTCGTAATCACCCAAACCGCTCATGTCAATCATGGGGATGCACATTTCGTCGGCGTTTGCGCCTGCTCTGACAAGTTCGGGGGAACCGTCAAGGTCGGATGTAAGTGAAGCAAGTCTGTATACCTCATCAAGGATAGGAACAAACTGCTTTGCGAGAATAATGTTGTTAAGCATAATTGTTATTTCCTTTCTGTTTTAATTGTTAAATGGGTTTAAGTCCTGCGGCTGCTCTGACAGCGTTATATGCTGCTTTATCAACTGATTCGGAATCTCCAAGACCCGGGATATCTACACCGGGGTTGGGATTTGTGAAAATGCCGTCACGGTCCTTTGTGAGGGCGGTGAAGATATCCGCGTCGGATTTGCCTTCGTTCTCGGGCTTTCCGACAGCTTCCTTGAATTCCGCAAATACACCGTTCTTTGTGAAATCATTGGTGTAAGTGCGTTCTCCGTGGAGCTTATCGAAGCGGGAGAGGAGATTTGCATTCTTTGCGGCTTCCTGTTCGGCTTTTTCACGGTCTGCCTTTTCCGTCTCATATTCGTCGATTTTCTTCTGCAGAGCATCGACGTCACCTTTGTTTTTGTTAAGCTCGGAAATAGTGTTGTTTGCGGTGTCAAGCTGTGACTTATATTCATCACGGGCTTTGACAACCTTGTCATGCTCCGATACCGTTTTGTAATTTTCACGGATTGCGGTATCGAATGCGGTTTTCTTTTCCTCGGGAACGGTGATGCCGATTTCACCGAGAATGGTGTAAATGTCTTTCATGCTGTTTTTCCTTTCTACATGATTTTTATACTGCTCTGTCTGCAGTTGAAAGTAAGCCGAATATACCCTCGGCAGGGGTGAAATGGGTATAAAAAAAGCCGAGATTAACGCATAACGTCAAAATCGGCTTTAGTTATTGAATTGTGGGTATAAGAAAACCACCTATACACAGCAGGTGGTTAATTGCAAATTTCAAACCAAGAAGAGGGATATGCATATTCTTCTCCATATTTATCAATTATACAGAGCATTTCTTCTTTTCCGAATTTGCTTTTGCATTTGAAAGCTTCATATATTTCGCCCTTTTTGAATCCATATGCATCATTGTGAGTAAATTTTACTTTGAATTTAGTCGGGCCAGTCGTCGACATATACATATCCTCCTTTCGTTTTAACTTTATGTTCTACATCTCCGATATCGGGATGTTTGTACCAGTGTAATTCCACGATACGGATTTCTCCGTATTCATCATATACCTCATATTGAGCTTTTTCTTTTTGCCACCTTTCAGCATCGCAATTATAATACTCAACTAATCGGTCTATATCATCTATTTTTCTTCCTGTTTTACAACCTTTTCCTGCCATCGTATGGTCAGGTGGGTATACAGGTCTTGTTCCTTCAACAAACTCAACTTGAATATCTGAATCAGGATAATAAACAGTTGGGTAGGAACGTGATTTTGCTCCGACGGATTTTATTATCTTTTCACCATATATTATACCACTTTTCGTAGCAATGTCAACGGTTTTGCCCGATTTTACCACACTCATACGGTCATAATGTGCATCAAGTCCCGCCTTCTGAGTTATCTCATTGTATTTCTCCTTCAGCAGTCTTATTTTACGGTTGCATTCACGGACACCGACATCGTCACCCGCCGCTTTCAGAATCTCTTTTCGGTCTTTCAGCTTGCGGATTTTTGTTTCAATCTGTCTTTGCAGTTGAGTGCATTCGTATCGGGTGTACTTTTTGCCGTCAATGTCGATTTTTTCAACATTACTTTTTCGGTTCATTTCCCGAAGCTGTTCTTCAGTGTAGACGGGGCGGGAAATGCCGAGAATGATTGCGGTTACGGTGTGATAACAGTTCAGAGTACCGATTTTTCGGTCAAGACGGTTGTTGAGCCTTTCAAATTCCTCAAAGGAATATTGTCTGCCCTGAATATCGGCATGATCGGGCGCAGGGTTTGCGTGAGCGGATATTTCATAACCGTCAGCACCGAATTCCTCGCCGAGCTGCTTCTGTGTTTCGTTCTTTAACTGCCGCAGACCGTCCATGATGTTACGGCGAACGGCAGTATCAATGCGCTGACTGTAACCGCTTTCCCAATCAACAACACGAACACCGCTGTCGGCATACTGTGTGAGAACACGGCGCATTTCGGTTTTGTAATCCGTTGTACCCATTCTTACGGCGGTTATCGCCTTGTCAATTGCTTCTTTATATCCTGCACGCAGGGAAGTATAACGAACCTTGCCGTCACGGTCACGCAGGGCGAAGGCATAGGAATGGCTGAGGTTATAACAACAGCTATCCTGTGCCGTCTTTGTCATAGCCTTAACCGTACGCTGTAATGACTTGTTTTCTTCAAACGGAACTTGTTCACGGTCAAGGTAGAACTGTTCTGCAAATTCATAGTCATAACGGGCTGCGTCGGCATAAAGCTTTTCAATTTCTTCCACAGTCATTCCCGAAGCCTTTGAAAGCTCGCGGGTAATTTCCTCAACACTTTCACCGCTCATTTTAACGGCAATAAGCTGTGCATCTTTGTAATTGTTAAGGCTGCCTATCCGGGCGATATCCTCGCCCAAACGTTTCAATACGGTTTTGTTCGCCGTGTCCATTCTTCGGGCAATGGCTTGTGGGATCTTAAAAAAATCTTTAATCATTCTTCCTCAATAAGCTGTGTAACCGTCGGACGGGTTTCTCTTATTCTGTCAACAACAGCCTGCGATTCCTCACGGGTTTCCTCGGGATGAATAAACTGACGGATTTCAACGACATCCTCGGCTCCGATGCTTTCAGCTTGCATCTTCTGTGAGAATGTTGCGGAGCTGTCCTCGAGAAGTGCAAAGGAATAGCTGAATTTTACATCGTATTCGCTGTAGGGTGCCATACCGAAATAATTTATAAGCACCGAGCAGGCATACATCAAATCCTTGAAATACTTTGTTACACTTGCATTGACCTTTCCGCAGAAGCAGAAGGTGTTATACATAACCCGGAAGATTTCCGTTGCGGTTGCATGAGAGGTTGAAAGCTTCGTCAGAACACCCTCTGACAGACCGCATTCCTTTTCAAGCATGGCAAAATGCTTTTCGAGCTTATTATAATAAGCAGAATCACGGATTGCCGGGTCGAATATCTCAACACCCTTGAAGGTATCGGAGTTGTTGAAAGCAACATAAAGGTCGTTATCTACAAACTCCTTGCGGATTTTTTCATCGTCATTTCCGCCGTCTTTCTTTTTGTGAAGTTTTATCAATGTAACCGATAGGAATAATAAACGGTTTCTGACTGTTGATTACAAATTTATCAAGTCCTCTTGCAATTCTTCTCATGGTGTTATTTGCAAGCGGTCTGATAGCCTTTAAACCGTACTTTTCAAACACTTGTTGCTTACTGTCAAAAATGCTCGGACACGGTATGCTCCAGTCAATAACTTCCGCAGCGGATATATAAGGTTTTAATTCACCGTTTTTAACTCTTATATCATTTACCGAAGCATGGGTCTGTTTCGGCCATACGATAGGTTTTCCGTCACATCTCGCTATGAGGAAAAACCTCTTTCTGCTTGTCGGTGTGCCGTAGTCTGCGGCGATAAGCTCTTTGAATTCAACGTCATAGTCGAGTGCTTTGAGCTGTGAGAGCCACTTATCAAAGGTTTGCCCCGCTTTTTTCTTTACGGGTTTACCTTTGCGAACGGGACCCCATGTGATGAATTCCTCAACATTTTCAAGAATGATTACTCTCGGGCGAACAAGAGCCGCCCATTTGAGAACTATCCATGCAAGCCCACGGATTTTTCTGTCAACAAGTGCCTTGCCTTTTGCTTTGGAGAAATGCTTGCAGTCAGGGGAAAACCATGCAAGTCCTACGGGTTTGCCTCTGCAAAGTTTGACGGGGTCAACATCCCATACACTCTCCTGATAATGCTCGGTATGCGGATGATTTGTCTGGTGCATCAGAATAGCGGTGGGGTCGTGATTGATAGCTATGTCAACAACTCTCCCGGTTGCAAGTTCAATGCCCGTTGAAGCACCGCCTCCGCCTGCAAAGTTATCAACGATAAGCTCGTCAAAAAAATTGATTTGTGCGTTCACTTTTTCACCTCATTTTTGTTTCAAATTTAACAACTTACGCAAAACGAAAGTTAATGTATACCCGCTTTAAGCAGTGCAATGTCGCTTTGTAGCTACGCTTAAAGCGTTGTTTTGAGATAAAAAAATAAGGTCATCATATTTAACACAATAGGTTTCTTCAATAGCGGGAATATATTTAAGGTTAGGTACGCATTCACCACGTTCCCATTTTGATATTGTATCTTTTGATACACCTATCTTATCGCCTGCTTGTGTCTGTGTAAGACCTTGGTTTATTCGAGCTGCTTTAAGTGTGATTTTCATTTTATCACCTCCTTGCATATGTCATTATACTACGCTAAAAGCGTAATGTCAACCCCTAAAGCGTAAAAAAATCAAAAAAATGTTGACAAAACTACGCTGTTGGCGTATAATTGGGTTGAGAAAGGAGATGAGTTCATGAGTGATTTAGGTAATAAAGAAGTTTTTTCCGAAAACTTAAGATATTACATGGAAAGCAGAAACAAGGACCGTAATCAAGTTTGTAAAGACCTTGAACTAAAATACACTACCTTCACAGATTGGTATAACGGAAATAAGTATCCGAGAATTGATAAAATTGAACTTTTAGCTAATTATTTTGGCATTCAGAAATCAGATCTTATTGAAAAACATAACCATGAAGAAGATGAAGCTAAAACAATGAAAGCTTTAAAGGTTGCACTGTTCAAAGGTTCAGAGAATGTGACCGATGAAATGTGGGAAGAAGTGGTTAACTTCGCACGGTTTATCGAGCAAAGGGAGGCGGAAAAGAATAAACACGATTGAGTTATATCGTTTTGCGGAGAAAAAGGGTATTGAGGTTTATTGTGTTGAACTGCCACTTGCGGTATCAGCATCGGTTATGTCTATAAGCGGTAATTGTTATATTGGTATAGACCCGTTTCAAATTGAAACAGAGGCTGAGGAACGCGTTCATCTTGCCCATGAAATCGGACATTGCGAAAAAGGGGCTTTTTACAATCCTTATTCTGATTTAGATATTAGAGCAAAGCACGAATTAAAGGCTGACCGTTGGGCAATAAAGAGGCTTGTTCCGCTTGATGATTTCCAAAATGCTTTATCAAATGGTATAATAGAAAAATGGGAGCTTGCCGAGCGTTTTGATGTTACAGAAGGCTTTATTGAAAGAGCAGTAGAATATTATAGAATTAAAGGCTATCTCTCATAAAAGAATTGAGGAG
>CAZJOH010000054.1:0-16160 GCA_964547575.1 uncultured Clostridium sp. | reverse complement strand
TGAATTCTTTAAACTGAACCATAAAAAATCTCCTTAGGCATAATTTTTCATCCTATATTATAACTAAATATAAACTGTTTGTAAAGAAGTTTAAATATTTTTTAATTAATAATTGCAATTTATTCGATTATTAGGTAAAATATATAGAAACATATAACAAAAAAGGAGATGATTGCCCGTGAATTACGATAACCTGACCTGCCGGCATTGCGGTAAGCCGATGCATAACAGCGAGGATATCGTTGTTTGCCCCGTGTGTGCAACACCGCAGCACAGGGAATGCTGGATGCAGGCGGGTCACTGCGCAAACGATTCGCTCCATGCTTCGGGCTATGTGTGGGAAAGAGAAAATACGAATGAAGCGCCTGAAAATAAATCGGACTCAAAAACCTGCCATATCTGCGGAAGTGAAAATCCTGATGACAGCCTGCACTGCGGAAACTGCGGTGCGCTTTTCGGCGAAGCAAAAACAGAAAATCCCGTATGTGCCCATTGCGGAACAAAAAACGATTCCGATGCACGCCACTGCAAAAACTGCGGTGCGCCGATGATTGCACAGGGCGGATTTTTCAGCACAAACCCCTACATGAGAAATTCCGAGTTTAAAGAGGATGACCTCATTGCAGGCAACAGAGCAGGCGATATTGCGTTTTTCGTTCAGGCAAGCGCACACCGCTATCTGCGTAAATTCAGAAAACTTGCCGACGGTAAAAAGCTTTCGTTCAATTTTGCGGCATTATTTTTTGCACCGTATTGGTTCTTTTACAGAAAGCTCTATAAAGCAGGCGCATTCTTCCTTGTTCTTTTTGCAACGGTATCAATGATGCTTTCGGGTCTTACTGCCGAGGTTTCCGACTATGCCGATGAATTCCTCAATAAATACGGTATGTTTGATTACACAACCGCAACCGAGGAAGAAATTGCCGCCTTTGAAGCAGAATTTGAGAAGGGTGCCGATGAATTCTATAATAAGATAAAAAAGCCTGTTGCCATAAGTGCGGCGGTCAACTTCGGAATGAGCCTTATTGCCGCACTTGTTGCAGACAGACTTTACTATAAAAAAGTTCTTGCGGATATGAAGATGATAAGCGATACCGTAAAAGACGAAAACATGCGTAAGCTTATGATTGCCAGAAGAGGCGGTCTTTCCACGCTTGCCTTTGTTGCAAGTCTTTTCGGATATAATGTTTTTATCAATCTTATGGTTTATGCGGCAGATTTCATAACAACTTCATTATAATTAATTCGGAGGGTTACACATGAAAGTAAGAAAAGCGATTATCCCTGCAGCAGGTCTCGGAACAAGAGTTCTCCCCGCATCAAAGGCAGTGCCCAAGGAAATGCTCAATATCGTTGATAAACCCGCAATTCAGTATATCGTAGAGGAAGCCGTTGCGGCAGGTATCGAGGATATTCTTATTATCACAAACAGAGGAAAGGGCGCAATTGAAGACCATTTTGACCATTCCTTTGAGCTTGAAGCAGGTCTTGCAGGAAATCCCTCAAAGGCAAAGCTTTATGAGGATGTAAAGGCTTGCGCAAACCTTGCAAACATATATTTTATCCGTCAGAAGGAAACAAAGGGTCTTGCCCACGCACTTCTCTGCGGCAAGAGCTTTGTAGGCAATGAGCCTTTTGCGGTGCTTTACGGCGATGACGTTATCATTTCCGAGGACCCCGTAACCGCACAGCTTACCCGTTGCTACGAAAAATACGGCAAGGGCGTTGTAGGCGTTAAGGAAGTAACAAGAGAGCTTATCAAGCTTTACTGCACACTTGACGTTTCACCTATCGAGGGCGAGGACAGAGCGATGACCTGCCGTCAGATTATCGAAAAGCCCACTGATGACCAGATTCTTTCGCTCTTTGCAATTCTCGGCAGAGTTGTTCTTCCTCCCGAAGCATTCGACCTTATCGAAAAGGGTCTTGCCGCAACTCCCGAGGGCAAGGAATTCTATCTTACCGATGTGTTCACAGAGCTTGGTATGAACGATAAGCTTCTTGCTTATGACTTCGACGGCAAGAGATACGATATGGGCAACAAGCTCGGAATAATGAAAGCAAACTGCGAGGTTGCTCTTGACCACCCCGAAATCGGAGACGGCTTCAAGGAATATCTTAAGGAACTTGTTAAAACATTTTAATCAATAAAAAACTGCCTCACCGCTATTACGGTGGGGCATTTTTTATGGTCAAAACTTACAAATTAAAGAATCCTGATTTGTTGAAAACAGAGAATCTTCAAAAAAACAAAAATTTTCCCGTAACAATTTGCAAAATTCGCCATTTATATATGAAACCCCAAACAGAGGAATTTTTATTCTTTTATTTAATCTCAAAAAAATGGTGAAGGAGGTGTTTCCGATGGGTTGGCAATTATATTACAAAAGTGTGTCAACAAATAACGAAACTGTAATTTGACACGGTATAATTCCGAATGGTAAAATGAAGGAGGTAAATATTGTTTGAAAAGAAAAATTATTTCCCGGCTTTCAGCTTGCGTTGCTGTTTTAATTTGCTTTTCTGTTGCTTTTAATTCAACCGTAATTGCCGCAGAAATAACACCCGATTCTCTTGATGTTGACAGCATAGAAATTATTGAGCGTCACGGAATTGTCGAAGGAAGCTCATACCAACTGACAGCTGAAATTATGCCCGAAAACACTATTGCAAGTGCGGTGAAGTGGTCATCAAGCAATCCGTCGGTTATTTATTGCACGGATGATGGCAGGATAACAGGAATATCAGCGGGCAAATATGCAGATATAACCTGCAAGGCAAAATTCGGTTCCGAAAGCGATAAAATCCGTGTTTATTGTGTTGAATCAACAGGTTCACCTGTTGAGAGCGGATTTGAGAATATTTTTACTCCGATTTTTGCTGAGCCGAATTCGTTGAAAGTTGTTGCATGGTATTTCGATTTATACACAGTTATGAGATTTTGGGTGATAAATATTTTCCCAGCTTTGAAACTTTTAGCTCCGTCTGCAACCACGGTTGATGCTAATGAATTAATTTTCTTCAATTCAAAATGTACGGTTTTAGGAAAATATGGTTCTTATGCATACATAACATTTGATAACGGAAGCGGCGAAAGAGACGGATTTGTTAAATATGCAAGGCTGAGCAATCCGCCCGAAGGTTTTTTGAAGCTTTCGGCAAAGAACATGGATGTCTGGGGAAACAATTGGCCTAATCCCGATAAAAAGCTGACATCGAATTACAAAGGCAACAATAAGATAGATTGGGATGTTGCCGATGAAAGTATCGTAAGCTTCAATGAAGAAACGGGGCAGGTAACGGGATTAAAGCCCGGCAAAACCACGATAACCGCTACAGTAGACGGAATGTCGTATGAATGCATAATCCACTCACTTTACAGATGGCCGCAGACATGGAAAACAAAAACCAATTGCAATACCAACTTATACAGAGCAGACACATCGGAATATGTAATTACTAACTACATGCCGGAGGGAACATTATTTGAGGTTTTCGGTGACAACAGTACAAGTGACGGCTGGGCATACGGACGTGCCACGATAAACGGAACGTATTATTGGGGTTATGTGCCGATAGATAAGGTTTCTGTTAAAGGAACTGTATCACAGTATCGGAATTTAAATTGGCTATGGCCTGTTTCTACAGGCGAAGGTCAAACCAAAGCAAATTATATAAGTTCACCTTACGGTAAAAGAGATACAAGCTCGGGAATGCACAAAGGAATGGATATTACTACAGGAACTCCGGGAGAAATAGCGGGTTATAATGTTGTTTCCGCCTTTGAAGGAACTGTTTCATATATAAGCACAGATCCAGACAGCGGAACAGGCTATTGCGTTGCGGTTCGTTCCAAAACAACCGATCCGATAAGCGGCAAAAAACTCGTTGCAATATATATGCATTTAAACGAGGAGCCTATTGTACAGTTTGGGCAATCCGTTTCCAAAGGTACGACATTGGGATATGTAGGAAATACCGGTTCCACTTCTACAGGATATCATCTGCATTTTGAAGCAAACAACAGAAATGTATCAATCGGAGACGGCGGAACTATCAGAAATTATTATGCAAACTTAATCAATCCGTTATTCTTTTTTACGACCTATAGAAACAATTACATAATCGGAACAAAGGATGACAAAGAAGATAACGATGATAAAATAATAATTAATTCCGGTTCGGATGCAGTTGCAAAATATTACGGTGCCTATTGGTACGGCGACGATACATAAGGAGAAATGATTATGAAAAAAATGTTAAATATTGTTATTGTACTTTTAGTTATTGGCTTTTGTTTGTTCGGATGTAATAATAACAACATAATCGAAACAGACCCGACTCTGTCTGACACGACAACAAAAATCGTTGAAGAAAGCGAAAAAATAATAGAAGTTACGACAGAAATCGATCAAACAGACATCGGCGAAGGTATGATTGTTCAGGAAAAATACCGTCAATGCTATTATCAGATTTTCTATCAGCTTGCTAAATTGGTAGATCCGGAAGAATTGGATGCATGGGAAGATGAAGTTTACGCTTTAGACCCTGATGAAACAAATGAAATGGTTGTAAAATTGTTTATACAACACTTTAACATTTCAAAAGAAGATTTTGAAAAAGCAAACCTTGAACTTGCCAAAGCACTTTACTTACCCGGTTGTGAAATAATGATGAACCCAAAGGATTATGTTAATCAGGAAATGTATGAAATATATAATGCGGATATAATATATACATTTGATGATGAAATAATCAATGAATATTATCTGAGCGGTGAATATCCGTATATTTACCCGGATGAATTTGAAGAAGCAGTTGAAAGCGGAGAATACACACCGCAAACTGTCTGGGTAGATGTCAATCAATTGGAAGCAGAAATAATCGCAAAATACGGTGAAACAGAGCAAGTTGAAGATGGTGAAGATGAAGTGCTTTCAACCGAACTTGTAGTCATTCCCGAAGAAACAACAGCGGGGATTGTTACCGAATAAGTGAGTCTCGTAAAGGAGAATAACCAATGAAAAAAATGTTAAATATTGTTATTGTACTTTTAGTTATTGGCTTTTGTTTGTTCGGATGTAATAATAACAACATAATCGAAACAGACCCGACTCTGTCTGACACGACAACAAAAATCGTTGAAGAAAGCGAAAAAATAATAGAAGTTACGACAGAAATCGATCAAACAGACATCGGCGAAGGTATGATTGTTCAGGAAAAATACCGTCAATGCTATTATCAGATTTTCTATCAGCTTGCTAAATTGGTAGATCCGGAAGAATTGGATGCATGGGAAGATGAAGTTTACGCTTTAGACCCTGATGAAACAAATGAAATGGTTGTAAAATTGTTTATACAACACTTTAACATTTCAAAAGAAGATTTTGAAAAAGCAAACCTTGAACTTGCCAAAGCACTTTACTTACCCGGTTGTGAAATAATGATGAACCCAAAGGATTATGTTAATCAGGAAATGTATGAAATATATAATGCGGATATAATATATACATTTGATGATGAAATAATCAATGAATATTATCTGAGCGGTGAATATCCGTATATTTACCCGGATGAATTTGAAGAAGCAGTTGAAAGCGGAGAATACACACCGCAAACTGTCTGGGTAGATGTCAATCAATTGGAAGCAGAAATAATCGCAAAATACGGCGAAACGGAACAGGTAGGAATTACAACTGCCGAAACATCCGCTATATCAGCAGAAACAACCGTACCCGAACAAACCGAAGCGGTAACAACCGAATAAACAGCAACGGCGGCTGCGTGATTGCAGCCGCCGTTTTGTCATTTATTAAAGTATCTTCAATGCACCTGTGGGGCAGATGTTGGCGCACTTCATGCAGTCCTTGCATACTGCGATAGTTTCGGGGTTATCGAATTCGGGCTTGATAACAGTCTTGAAGCCTCTGCCGACAAGTCCGAGAATGCCCTTCTGTGCTTCTTCCTTGCAGGTGCGCACGCAGAGGTTGCAGAGAATGCATTTGCCCTGGTCACGCTCGATGGAAACAAGTCTTTCTTCCTTGAAGCATTCGTGCTTTCCGCCTGCGAGTCTTTCGGGATTAATCGGGTCAAGATTTGCATAGCGGATAAGCTTGCAGTCTGCAAAATCGTGGCAGCCGCATTCAAGGCAGCGCTTTGCTTCGCTTCTTGCCTGCTCTTCTGTAAAGCCGTTGATAACAGCCTCAAAGTTATGCTTTCTGTATTCGGGGTCCTTGACGGACATAACCGCTCTGGGTTCCTTTTCTTTGTCGGAAAGCATTTCTGCGGTAATTTCTCTCTTTGAATAATAAGGCTCGTGGAAGTCAAGGGGCATGCCTATAAGATATGCATCAATTGCTCTTGCGGCTTTGTTTGCCTCTGCGATTGCGTCAATGGCGATTGATGCGCCGTTGTTGGTGGCATCGCCTGCAGCAAAAACGCCCTCAATATTTGTCATGCCGGTTACTTCGTCAGCAATAATTGTTCCCCACTTTGTCATGCCGATTTCTTCAAGACCCGTGGGAAGGCATTTCTGACCGATTGCGGCGATAACGGTATCAACCTCAATTGTCCTGAATTCGCCCTCAACGGGTACGGGCTTGCGTCTGCCCGAAGCATCGGGCTCGCCGAGCTCCATAATCTGAAGCTTAACAGCCTTTACCTTGCCGTTTTCGCCGATAATTTCGTCGGGATTTGTGAGGAAAAGGAATTGTACGCCTTCTTCCATTGCCTCTTCGATTTCTATATCCTCGGCAGGTGCTTCGGCTCTTGTTCTGCGGTAGATAACATAAACGTCTTTTGCACCGCATCTTACTGCGGTACGGCAGGCATCCATTGCGGTGTTACCGCCGCCTACAACGGCAACTGCCTTGCCTACATCGGGGATATTACCCATGTTTACATCACGAAGGAAGTCAATGCCGCTGAGTACGCCCGAAAGCTCCTCGCCCTTGCAGCCGACTCCGCTGCCTTTCCATGCACCGATTGCGATAAGAACGGCATCGTTAGAATTTTTGAGTTCTTCAAAAGAAATATCCTTGCCGATTTTAACGTTATTCTTCATAACAACGCCTGTTTTTGCGATAAGGTCAACTTCCTTTGCAAGAACAGCCTTGGGAAGTCTGTATTCGGGAATACCGTAACGGAGCATACCGCCCGGTTCGGGCATTGCCTCATAAATGGTTACATCGTGACCTGCAAGGCGCAGATAATATGCCGCATTAAGACCTGCGGGTCCGCCGCCGATAACGGCAACCTTTTTGCCTGTTGACTCTGCAATTTCGGGTGCATAAGGATTGCCCGATGCAAGGTCGTTATCCGCAGCAAAAGCCTTGAGGAAAGCGATTGAAAGCGGCTCTTCAACAAGCGCACGTCTGCAATTGCTCTCGCAGGGGTGTGGGCATACTCTGCCGATTGATGCGGGAATTGAAATTTTTTCTTTGATGATTTTAACAGCCTCGCTGTCGTTGCCGAGAGCTATCTGCTTTAAATAGCCCTGAATATCGGTGCGTGCAGGGCAGTTAAGATGGCAGGGGCCTGCGCAGTCACCCTCATGGTCGCTCATAAGAAGCTCAAGAGCGATATTTCTTGCTCTTTTTACTCTGGGAGATTTTGTGCTGATAACCATGCCGTCGGTTGCAATTGCGGAGCAAGCTCTGAGAAGCTTGGGAATTCCTTCGGCCTCAACAACGCAAAGACCGCATGCGCCGTATATTTTAAGATTTCCGTTATAGCAAAGATTGGGGATTTCAATGCCGTTTTTGGCGGCAATGTTAAGAACGGTTTCGCCCTTGTTGCCGATTAATTCTATGCCGTCAATAATGATTTTAATCTGTTCCATTATGCCGCCTCCTTATTCTACAATGATAGCACCGAAGCGGCAGGAATTTACGCACTGACCGCAGCGGATGCAGATATCGGAATCGATAACATGAGTCTCTTTGACTGCGCCCGTAATTGCTTTCGCAGGGCATTTTTTGGCGCAGAGAGTACAGCCTTTACATTTATCGGCATCAATCGAATATGTGAGAAGCTCAACGCACTCCTTGGCGGGGCACTTCTTATCGTTGATATGAGCTTCGTATTCGTCTCTGAAATAGCGTATTGTTGTTAAAACGGGATTGGGTGCAGTCTGACCGAGACCGCAGAGAGCACCGTCCTTTATAGCTTCACAAAGCTCCTCGAGAAGCTCGATATCGCCCTGCTTACCTTCGCCCTTGACAATTCGGGTAAGTATTTCCTGCATTCTTGCAGTGCCTATACGGCAGTGTACGCACTTTCCGCAGGATTCGAGAGCCGTGAAATCAAGGAAGAATTTCGCCATGCCTACCATGCAGGTGCTTTCATCCATAACAACCATACCGCCCGAGCCCATGATTGCGCCCGTTGCGGCAAGTGCCTTGTAGTCGATAACGGTATCAAGAAGATGAGCAGGAATGCAGCCGCCTGAAGGTCCGCCCATCTGGACTGCCTTGAAGGTTTTGTCGCCCTTTATGCCGCCGCCGATACCGTAGATAACGTCACGCAGAGTTTTACCCATGGGAATTTCAACAAGACCGCCCTTTTTGATTTTGCCCGTAAGAGCAAAAACCTTGGTGCCCTTGCTGTTTTCTGTACCCATGGCGGCAAAGGCCTCGCCGCCGTTATTCATAATCCATGCAACGTTTGCAAATGTTTCAACGTTGTTGATGTTGGAGGGCTTATCTGTGTAGCCCTTCTGTGCAGGGAAGGGAGGCTTGAGTCTGGGCATACCTCTTTTGCCTTCAAGCGATTCGATAAGAGCTGTTTCTTCGCCGCATACAAATGCGCCTGCGCCTGCCTTGATTCTCATTTCGCAGGAGAAATCCGTGCCGAGAATATTTTTGCCGAGAAGATTTGCTTCCTTTGCCTGCTCAATAGCCTTTTCAAGGTGAATGATTGCAAGAGGATATTCTGCTCTTACATAAACAATCATTTCCTTTGCGCCGATTGCGTATGCGCCGATAAGCATGCCTTCGATAAGGCTGTGGGGGTCGGACTCAATGAGCGCTCTGTCCATGAATGCACCGGGGTCGCCTTCGTCTGCATTACAGATGAGATATTTTTCATCGCCCTCGCTCTGACGTGCGGCATTCCACTTGAACCATGTGGGGAAGCCTGCGCCGCCTCTGCCTGCAAGACCCGAAATTTTTATTTCCTCAATAACCTGCTCGGGGGTCATTGTTTTAAGCACCTTTTCAAGAGCCTGATAGCCGTCTGCGTTTCTGTAATCCGCAAGGGATTCGGGGTCGATAAGACCGCAGTGGCGCAGAGCGATTCTTGTTTGTCTGCCGAGGAATTCTTCGTCCTCTTCTGAAATTGTAATATGGTCAACGAGCGAAAGGTCACTTGTTTCAGCCGCTTTTACGATAGCCTCGGCATCGTCAGCCGAAACCTTAACAAGGCGGCGTGCAAGCTTGCTTCCGTCATATATATCAACAATGGGTTCAAGGTAGCACATGCCGATACAGCCCGTGCTGCCGAGAGTGAAGCTTTCGTTTCCGTTCATAAGAGCGGCAATCGCATTATGAACCTTTGCAGCGCCCGCAGCAACGCCGCAGGAGCCTTCACCGATGATAATACGCATTATTTGCCCTCCTTTGCCTGAATTTCTTTGATAACGGCAACGGCTGAATCGGGAGTAAGATTGCCGTATGCTTCGCCGTTAATCATAATAACGGGTGCAAGTGAGCAGCAGCCGAGGCAGGCAACGTTTTCAAGAGTGAAAAGACCGTCTGCCGTTGTTTCTCCGTTGCCGATTCCGAGATATTCGGAGATGGCGGCGCTTACTCTTTCGCTGCCGTTAACGTGGCAAGCCGTGCCCTGGCAGGACATGATAAGATACTTTCCTATCGGAGCAAGACGGAACTGTGAATAAAACGTTGCAACGCCTACGATTTCCGCAGGTGTTACGCCGATTTTTTCAGCAATATGATACATGACATCCTTGGGAAGATAGCCGTAGATATCCTGTGCTTTCTGAAGTATGGTGATGAGATTACTTGATGAATCCCCGTATTTTGCGAGAACATCCGCAAGCAGTGAAAAGTCGCTTCTGGGACCCTGACAGTTACACATAACATTTTCCTCCTGAAAAACATTCTGAATAGAAATATATCATAATATCGATTTTTAATCAAGTGTGCAATTTTACGCAATCTGTATAATATTGTCAAAGGTTGATTTTTTGACACTTTTATGATAATATGTATAATGTAATATTGTTTATATGTCGGGGGACATAAGATATTGCTTACATCATGTAAGAAAGGAGAGTGATGGAATGAAGAGGCTTGTTTCATTAATTTTGGCTTTTACTATGATTTTTTCGTTTTTTTCAACGGGCGCATATTCGGCAAGTCTGCACGATATGGTTGTTTCTTCTCTTTCGGAAAATCCAAGCGGAATTTCTCTTGAAAACGACCTTGTTCTTCATTTCAGAAAGGTATTCAGAACTCTGCTTAATGAATTCTTTATAAAATCAAATGCCGATTTCCTTGTTTCGGTTACGGATATAGAATTAGATCAGGAGAAAATAGCTGTTGAGGTCGGCAGAAAAGCTTATATCAGAGCGAATCTCGACCCGAAAGATGCAAGAAATGAGGGCGTAAGCTGGTATTCGGATAATCCTGCCGTTGCAGGTGTTACGGACGGCACCGTTACGGGCAGAACAGTCGGCACGGCTACGGTTTATGCAATAGCGGATGACGGCGGATTTTACGATAAATGCACCGTTACCGTAAAGTCTGCAACCAATTCGGCTAAATTCACCGTTTCGTATATCGACTGCATCGGAAATCTCATTTCAAAGAATACTTACAGCACTTCAACGGCATCTGTGCTGACGGTTAATAAAGAAGCAACAATAACGGCGGATGAGGGTGAATTCCTCGGATGGCTTTGTGATAATGACGGCATTCTTTATCAGAACGGCTCTGATATTAATGTCAAGGATTTCTTTGTTTATGATGACGAGGGCAAAATGCAGAGCTTTGATATCGTTCTGCGTGAATCAGTCCGTTACGGCATAAGCGGAAGTGATTCTGCGGTTACTCTTTTCGGCGGCAGCGGCAATGATATCTACAGAGCTCTTGAGCCTTCGGGTGACGGCGGATATTTCGCCTGCGGAACAACCACTTCAACCTCGGGCGTTTTTACGGGAAGATATGAATCCGGATGGATGCTTCCCTATGCTTTCGTTTCAAAAATTGATTCGGACGGCAAAACAGAATGGATAAAGACCTTCGGAAGCACCGTTGCGGGAATTTATCTTAACGATATTGCCGTGCTTTCTGACGGGAATATAATAGCAGTCGGTTATCAGGCTATTGACGATACCGGAATTATGGCTGAAAAAGGTGTTTCAGAGGCACTTATCTATAAGCTTTCGGGCAGCGACGGCAGTATCATAACCGAAAAAACCATGGGCGGTAAAAGCTCGGATGTTTTCAACTGCGTTGTTAAGACCACGAAGGGCTTTGCAGTGGGCGGCAAGACGGGCTCAACCGACGGTGATTTTGAAGGCTATTCCGAAAACAGCGCAATTCTTGTCCATTTTGATTCGGATTTCAATATTCTCTGGAGCAAGGCTATGAGCGGCTCAAAGGGCGGTTCGATTGACGGAATAAGCGCAGATACATCGGGAAATATCTTTGTTTCATGTACCACCAACTCAACCGACGGTGATTTTGCTTCCTTCAACGGTCTTATGGGCGGATATATCGATACGGTAATTATAAAATATAATTATTTAGGCAGCAGGCAGTGGTACTATGTAATCGCATCGAGCGGACGTGATGAATTCAGCGCAATTCAGGCTGACGGCTCGGGCGGCTGTGTGGTCGGAGGGCAGTATGAGCTTTATACAACAACCGTACCCGACGGCACTCTTTCGGATATCCACAATTGCGGCGGTATAGATGCCGTGCTTTTCAGCATAAACACTTACGGTATACTGAGCTGGTCGAAAGTTCTTTCGGGATACGGCGATGATTATATCACCGATATTGCAAAAGGCTCAAAGGGCTATGCCGTAACGGGTTATACAACCTCCGACAACCGTGAGTTTGCATCGGTCGGAAATGTCGGCGGATATGACGGCTATGTGTGCTATGTGAATTCTTCCGGCACTACTCTTGCACTGAATACTCAGGCAGGCACTCTTGAGGATATGGCATCTTGTGTTGCCTGCATAGGAGCGAATTATGTTGTAGCGGGCAAAACCAAGTCAACCGACGGCAGCTTCGCATATTACTCGGGCAGCGGATTTATCGGATACACGGCGAAATATACGCTTAGTTAAAACAAACCCCAAGAAGTTTTGAAAACCAAACTTCTTGGGGTTTGTTAATGCTATTCAAGGTCTTTAACCGTCGGCAGATTCCAATGGAATATCGTTGCGAGTATTCTGATTATAAGCACGGACCCTGCGCCGATTATGATTGCGAGAGTCGAAGAGCAAAGATTATAATGGATAAGCAAGTAATATAAAATCGAGCCGACTATTGCCGCAAGGGCGTAAACCCTTTTACGCAGGATTTTCGGAACTCTGCCTGCCATTATATCACGTAAAACGCCGCCGCCGACACCCGTGAGAGTTGCAACAAAAACGGTGAGGAACATATTTTCCTCAAAGCCGCAGGCGATTGCGCTGTTAACGCCGCCGATAACAAAAACAGCAAGACCGATAGAGTCAAAAACATTTATTATCTGCGAGTAAACATCAAAATGCTTCTGTATCCTCTTGCCGAAGAAATAAGCGATAATAAAAACCAGAAGAGAAGTTAAAACGGCTGTTATGGCATAAATTGATTTTCGGAATGCCATGGGAGGCAGATAACCAAGAATGATATCTCTTACTATACCTCCGCCTACTGCCGTTACCGTTCCGAGAACGATTGCGCCGAAAATATCAAATTTCTTTTCGATTGCGGTGATAACGCCCGTTATCGCAAACGCAACGGTACCGATTAATTCAATTGCAAGCAGAACGGTGTCAATGTTCACGGGCACTCCTCCTGAAAATTATTTCGGCAGCGAAAAATATCGCTCCGCCGATAATATAGCATATAATATCCCTGATATCAAACGTTCTTCCGAGAGCTGTGCTGATAACAGGGTTGTTCTCAAGTCCCAAAAGCTTCACGAAGTCGAAGTATTGCAGAATTTCGATTATTACTGCAAAAAGTGTTGCAAAAACGGGCATCAACCTTACTTTTTTGGGTACGAATATCCGAAGAAAAGCGCAGACGAGCATTACTACAAGCACATCGCCTATAAACGGACGAACAAAATCATCGTGAACAAAAAGAGCGATTGAAACCTCGATTGCAAACAGCAGTATGAATATTAAAATGTATGTAATTCTTGATTTATTTGTTTTCATTTTTTCTCTTTCTTAAATCCGTAAAAAATTCAGACAGAAGGGTGGCGCACTCTTCCTGCATAAAGCCCGAAACGACCTCAGGTTTGTGGTTATAGGGTAAATCAAAGAGATTTACAACCGAGCCGCAAGAGCCTGCCTTATAATCCGATGCGCCGTAAACAAGGCGGCGTATGCGAGAATTAATGATTGCGCCCGTGCACATCGGGCAGGGCTCAAGGGTGACATACATTTCGCATTCCCAAAGCCGCCAGCCGCCGAGCTTTTTGCAGGCAAGGTCGATTGCCTCAATTTCGGCATGAGCAAGGGCGTTTTTGCCGTATTCACGGCGATTGCGACCGACTGAAACAACCTCGCCGCCACGCACAACAACAGCACCGACGGGCACTTCAAGCTCGTCAGCGGCAATTTTTGCCTGTTCAATTGCAAGGTTCATAAAATATGTATCGGTCATTTTTATTTCCTTTATTGTACGGCGGCTTGGGGTCAAGCCGCCCTACGGGTCAAGCCGCCCTACGGGTCAAGCCGCCCTACGGATTTGTATAAAAGGATGTAGGGCGGGCTGACTCAGCCCGCCGGGTAAGCCAAAGGCTTACAGTATAAAATATTTGTCATCTTCCCATTTACAAGTGTTGTTCTCGATATATTCCCATACATTTTGAAAATGAGTATCATCTTTAATAATTTCATCAAAGAAAGATTCTTGCCAAATCTGATATCCTATTTCTCGTGCGGTGAGCCTTTTGTAAGCTTTTATTATTTGAAATATATCTGTTTTCTTTTCTTTGTCATTTTCACAAAGGGTAATCAGCAAATGAATATGGTTTGGCATTATCACATAGTTTTCCAGTATAACATCGGAATAAACGGATGTAATGCTGTCTATATATTTTCTTGCAATTTCACCTTTTTCACTTAAGACAATTTCGGGAAGGGTATTTATGCTTTTTCTTGGAGATATGTGTCCGAGAACAGGTTTGCGGTCATTTGTGCAAACGGTAATGAAATAACTGCCGTTTAAGCTGTAATCATAATTCTTTAATCTCGGATGTTTTCTTTTAGGTAAAATGTTCATGTGGATAATATTGTATAATTATTATACGGCGGCTTGGGGTCAAGCCGCCCTACGGGTCAAGCCGCCCTACGGGTCAAGCCGCCCTACGGGTCAAGCCGCCCTACGGGTCAAGCTGCCCTACGGGTCAAGCCGCCCTACGGGTCAAGCTGCCCTACGTTCAACATATGACAAAGGGCGATATGAAACCGCCCTTTGCTTTAATTATTTCTTCTTGCTTCTCAGGTCGAGCTTTTCGCAATGCCAGATATTCCTTGCATAGTCATTGATGGAGCGGTCTGCGGCAAATACGCCTGCGCCTGATGTGTTCATGAGTGACATCTTATTCCATCTTGTTGTATCCTGCCAGATTTCTTCTGCAAGCTTCTGTGCGTTTCTGTAATCCGCAAAGTCAGCAAGCACCATATAGGGGTCATGATGAATTGCCGTGTTGCAGATTTCGCCGAACATTTTGCCGCCGATACCCTTGCTGATGAAGTCTATGAGATTATGAAGCTCGGCGTTATTATTATAGTAATTCCGGGGAACATATCCGCTTCTCTTAAGCTCGTTAACCTCGGGAGTGCTCATGCCGAAAATGATAATGTTTTCGGGACCTACGGCATCATAGATTTCAACATTTGCGCCGTCCATTGTGCCGAGAGTAACTGCGCCGTTAATCATAAGCTTCATGTTGCCCGTGCCGCTTGCTTCCGTGCCTGCAAGAGAAATCTGTTCGCTGATATCAGCGGCAGGCATAAGAGCTTCGGCCATTGTAACATTATAATCCTCCATGTAAACAACCTTGAGAAGGTCCTTTACATCGGGGTCATTATTGATAAGGTCTGCAAGAGCGCAGATGAATTCAATGATTTTCTTTGCCATGAAGTAGCCCGAAGCTGCCTTTGCGCCGAAAATATAGGTGTGCGGAGTATAATTGCCGTTGGGGTTCGCCTTGATTTCAAGATATTTTGCAAGAATATTGAAGGCGTTGAGGTGCTGACGCTTATACTCATGAAGGCGTTTAACCTGAACATCAAAAATGGAGTTCGGGTCAAGGCTGATGCCTGTTTTGCCCTTTACAAGCTTTGCAAAATCCTGCTTGTTGGCAGTCTTTATCTTGCGAAGCTCATCGAGGACGGCAGTGTCATCTGCATACTGACGGAGCTTTTTGAGCTCGCTTGCATCGTAAACAAAGCCGTCGCCTATGATTCCCGTGAGTGACTTTGTGAGTCTGGGGTTAGCCTGACAGAGCCAGCGGCGGTGAGCAATACCGTTTGTTACGTTAGTGAATTTATCGGGTTCAAGTGTGTAGTATTCACGGAAAATAGTGTCCTTGAGAATCTGGCTGTGAAGAGCGGAAACGCCGTTTACCTTGTGGCAGACTGCAACGCAGAGGTTAGCCATTCTGACAGCGCCGTTTGAGATAATCGCCATTCTTTCAACTCTTCCTGCATCGCCTGTTGCGTCCCAGATTTTCTTTCTGAAGCGGTTGTCGATTTCCTTGACAATCTGATAGATTCTGGGAAGGAGTCTCTTGAAGAGGTCTTCGCCCCAGCATTCAAGAGCTTCAGCCATAATTGTATGGTTTGTGTATGCGCAGCATTCCTCAACAATTCTGTATGCATCGTCCCAGCCGTAGCCGCATTCGTCAAGCATGATTCTCATAAGCTCGGGAATAGCCATTGTGGGATGAGTGTCGTTGATGTG